>JAIMAE010000016.1 GCA_023512105.1 Bacillota bacterium
ATCGTGGCCGGCTGGACCTATTCGACCAATTTCCCCACGGTGAATCCGTTCCTTTCGCGCGGCGGCGGAGTCGACGCGTTCGTCGTCCGCTACAACGCGGCCGGAACGGGGATCGATTTCGCCACTTATCTGGGGGGCGCGGGCGATGACCGCGCCTTCGGTTTGGCCGTGGACGGCTCGGGCCAAGCGGTCCTCACCGGATACACGACGTCGACCGGTTTCCCGGTGCTGGCGGCAAGCCAGGGAACGCTCGCCGGAGGCAAGGACGCATTTGTGGCGAAGCTGAACGCGGCGGGGACGGGACTGGTCTTCAGCACTTATCTCGGCGGCAGCGGCCAGGACGAGGCCCGGTCGGCCGCCGTGGACGCGACTGGAGCGATCTACGTCGCCGGGAGCACTTATTCGTCGAACTTCCCGACGCTCAGCGCCTTCCAGACGATGAACGCCGGCGGCCAGGACGGCTTTCTCGCCAAGTTCAGCGCCGGCGGCAGCCGCCTCTACAGCACGCTGCTCGGCGGCCAGGCCGACGACCGGATCAACGCCGTGGCGGTGGACGGCGCCGGCCAGGCCTACGTCACCGGGGGGACGAGTTCGGCCAACTTCCCGATCGCCGGGGCCGCGCAGCCGGCGCTGGGCGGCGGCCAGGACGCCTTCGTGAGCAAGTTTTCGGCCGGCGGCACGCAGCTCATCTACAGCACCTATCTCGGGGGCAGCGGGGGCGGCACCGGCGCGCCGGAGGAGGGCAGCGGAATCGCCGTCGGGTCATATTGCTTTTGCAGGGCCACCGCCTGCGGATAACTTAAGGCCACCGCCCCGTTGGAAGACCAGTCATATCCATATCCGGGGATTCCGAGGATCACCTTCTGCGGCGGGATGGCCGAGATGGTATAGGAGAGGACCTGCCGCACCCAACTGGGAGAAGCGATCGGGCCAGGAGGTC
Source organism: Bacillota bacterium (assembly GCA_023512105.1). Classification (GTDB taxonomy): domain Bacteria; phylum Bacillota; class Sulfobacillia; order Sulfobacillales; family Sulfobacillaceae; genus JAIMAE01. The sequence goes on from JAIMAE010000016.1 coordinate 941, forward strand.
CCCCCGCCCAGTGCTGGTCGTAGGCCATGATCATCACCAGGTCGGCAGCGCGGCCCAGGGCTTGATAGTCGTAGGCCCCGGTCCAACTGTCGTTGGGGTTGTTGGAAACCTCCGCGGGCAGCGAGAGGGTCACCAGATAACCGTGTTGATGGAAGGTGCGGCTCAATCGTTGCACGAACTGACTAAAGGCATCGCGCTCCCGCGGGTCAATCCCCTCCCAATCTAAATTGATGCCGTCGAACCGGTTGGACTCCACCAACGTCAGCATCTCGGCAATCGCCCGCTCTTCCGCGGTGTTGTTCTGTAGGAGCTGATCTAACACCTGCGGTCCGCCCTGACTGCGGACCAAGCCAAATACCCACAAGTGATGCGCCATCGCCCAAGTCAAAACCCGGGTCTGGGTGCCTCCGGCAATCTGGCCGTCGGCATTCACGGTATACCAGAAAGGGATGATGCCAGATAAAACGCCTTCATAGTGCTGTAAGAACTGCAGCGAACCTTGGGGGTCGCCAGGGTCGTAGTAGTAACCCAGTACCATCCCGGACGGGAGGTTGGAGCCGGTCGGCTGGGTGGAGGGGCTGGAGGAAAACGCCACCGGCTTGGCGGCCTGCGGGGAGGATGGGGTCCTTAACAAAACTTGGTCCCAGCGGCTAATCGCCCCGCCCCAGGCCGCAACCCGCTGGCTTGCGCCCCACAAGATAGCGCTCAGCAACAACACGGCGGCCAACACGCCAAACCAAAGACTGAGAACTCGTCCACCCCAACCTGCGCGGACGCCCATAGCATTCCTCCTCCCGGAACACCTTTATGAGTCCCAGGAGGGCGCTATGACCCCAAACAGATAAGGGGCTGGGAGTCGCCCCCCAGCCCCGGACCCGTCGATGTCCGTTATCCGCCGTAGTAAAAGCCGGTCTCTGCCATGGCCAAGGGTTGGCCTTCGCGAAATACACCGGCACCGACCACTTCCGCCACGTAGATGCGATGGTCGCCGCCCCTGATCGACTGCTTCACCCGGCACTCGAAATAACTGAGCGCGTCCTTTAGAACCGGGCATCCCGTCTCCGGAGCCAGCTCGAACTCCAAGTCGCCGAATTTGTTTCCAACCCGGTGGGCCGGTTTAAAGAACTGCGTGGCAATCTCTTTTTGCCCGCTGGCCAACACCGAGACGGCGAATACCCCCGTCTTTTCGATCGCCTCTTGAGACGAGGTCCCCTCTTTCGCGGCCAACACCACCAACGGCGGATGAAACGAGGTCTGGGTCAACCAGTTGCCGGTAAAGGCGTTGACCTCGCCGTTCTCGTCTTTCACCCCAACCACGTAAAGTCCGTAAGTAATGCCACGCAAAGCGGTCTTTTTGGCTGCTTCGTCCATGAATTGCCCCCCTCTGGCCCTGGCGATGGTTCCACCCGGGTTTCCCGGAAGCTCACTCTCCGAGCTCCCGGTCTAGCCCCTCTAGCATAGCATAACCGGGTCAGCTCCCTGGACTCGACTGACGAGCCTCGCGGATCAAATGGAACAAGCGATCCGGCGTGGCCGGAAGCTCTCGCAGCTGAATCCCCAAGGGGCTTAACGCGTGTTCAACCGCCGAGGTCAAGGCCGGCAGCGCAGGAATAGTTCCCGACTCCCCCGCTCCCTTGATGCCCAGGGGGTTCAAGGGGGAGGGGGTCTCAAAGTGGGCGATCCGCAGGGTAGGCATCTCTTCGGTGGTCGGCAGCGGGTAGTCCAGGTAGGAGGTGGTCAAGGGCTGACCGTCGGCATCGTACCGCATCTCCTCGTACAAGACGGTGGACAGCCCGTGTAGGACTCCCCCGTGGATCTGCCCCTCCACCAAGCGGGGGTTGAGCATCCGCCCGCAATCGTGCACCACCACATAATCGAGAATCCGCACGCCTCCCGTCTCCGGGTCGACCTCCACCCAACAGGCGTGACAGCCATTGGCGTAGGTTGGGCCGGACTGGAAGTAGGTGGTGTGTTCGAGGCCCAGCGGCAAGGGGTCCCGAGGGTCGATGACGATGGGGGTCAGCGGATTGGCCCGGGCCGCGATCTCGCCCAAGGTCAAAGCCCGATCGGGAACGCCGCGCACGTATGCCTTGCCCTCAGCGAACACCACGTCTTCTGGGGAGGCCTCCAAAAGGCGGGCGGCCCAGCGCAGGATCTGCTCCCGCACCGCTTCCGCACTGGCCTTGACCGCGTTGCCGGCCAAGGTGGTGGCTCGGCTCCCGAAGGTCCCGATGGACAACCCGATGTCCTCGGTGTCCCCCAGCTGCACCCGGATCTGCTCCGGCGGAATGCCGAGTACGTCGGCCGCCACCTGGGCGAAGACCGTCTCATGCCCTTGGCCCTGGGCAGCCGCCCCGGAAAAGACGGTCACGTGGCCCGCGCCGTCCACCACCACTCGGGCCCCCTCGTAGCCTCCGCCACCGGTGTCTTCGACGTTTACGGCCAGGCCCACACCCAGCCACCGCCCGGCCTGACGCGCCTCCTCAATCCGCTTGGGCGCGTCCTGCCAGCCAATCATTTCCAACGCACGGGTCAGCGTGGCCTCGTAGTTCCCGCTGTCGTAGACTATCGGCTCGGGCTTCTCGATCCCGGTGGCGTAAGGAAACGCCTCTGTCGGCACCAAGTTGCGGCGACGAACTTCCGCCCGGTCCATGCCCAGGGCGGCGGCCAATCGGTCCATCATCCGCTCCATCACAAAACACCCCTGGGGTCGGCCGGCTCCGCGATAGGGGCCGATCGGGGTTTTGTGGGTTCTGACCAAATGCCCAATCGCCTCGTAGTTGGGCAGTCGGTAAGGCCCCGGAATGGTCAGCGCGGTTCGCTGCATCACCGAAGCCCCTCGGCGGATGTAGGCTCCGTTGTCGACGTAAAACTCGTCGCGCAAGGCCAACAGCCTTCCGTCGCGGGTGGCGGCCAAGGTCACCTCGTGGACTTGTTCGCGCTCGTGTTGGGTGCTGACGAAGTGTTCCATGCGGTCCTCGATCCACCCTACCGGCCTTCCCAGGGTCAAGGCCAGCCAAGAGACCACCAAGTCTTCCGGATAGAGACGGTTCTTGACCCCAAAGCTGCCTCCCACATCCAGGGTCTGGACCCGAACCTGGCTCTCCGCCCACCCGAAGGCGCGCGCCAGACTGCGGCGCAGGTCGTGAGGAGTCTGGGTGGTGGTCCACACCGAAAGGCCCCCGGTGTGCGGGTCTGGCACCGCCACCGTGCCTCGCGTCTCCAGGGGATGGGCGCTGGCCCGGTGGATGACCAGGCGCTCGCGCACCACCACCGGCGCCTCGGCGATGGCCGCGGCTGCGTCGCCGTAGCCGACGCGCCGCTTTTCAATTAAATTCCCCTTGCCCTCCACCACCGCCGGGGCTCCCTCCGCCAAGGCGGAAAACAGGTCCACCACCGCCGGCATGGGCTCGTACTCCACGCGCACCGCCTCTAGGCCGTCCTCGGCCCGGTAACGGTCCTCTGCCGCCACCGCCACCACGGGCTCACCGACGTAGTGGGTGACTCCCCAGGCCAGAGCCGGTTGCTCGAGCACTTCGGGAGCATACTTCCCGGCCAAGTCCTCCCCGGTCACCACCGCCAGCACTCCCGGAATCGCCAAGGCCCCTCCGGCATCAATGCCGCGGATGCGCGCATGAGCGTACGAGGAACGCAAAAACGCCACCGTGACCAGTCCTGGCCAACGCAAGTCGGCGATAAAGCGACCGCGTCCGGTGAGCAATCGATGGTCTTCCACCCGGGCCACCGCACGACCTACCCATTGAGCCATCGCAATGGACCTCCTTTCACAATCGTTGCACGTGGGCGCGTCCCTGGGTCCAACGGGGCATTCCCAGCCGAACCCATCCCCATGCCAACGCCAGCAACAAGGCCAGAAGGCCGGCAGGGGCAAGGAGGCCGGGACCGCCTAACAACGCTCCCACTCCCAGCGCCAGGTAGATCACACCTCCGGCGGCAATCCCATACCGGCCACCCAGGGCCCGAAACGGGCGCGGACGGTTAGGCTCCCGCCGCCGCAGCGACAGCACCAACACCGCCGTCAAGGCGTACATCAACGACTCCACCCCGGCCCCCACGTTAATCAGCAGCTGATAATGCCGAGATGCCACCACCACCCCCGCCAGCGCCAGGCTCAGCGCCGCCAACCCCAAAAGCGCCCGCGCCGGCACCAATCGGCGGTTGAGTCGAGCCCACCCGGGCGGCAAGGTGCGCTCCCGAGCCAGGGCGTAAACAAAGCGCGAGGCCGTGGACAGGCCGCCGTTGAAGGTGGTGCCGGCGGTGGTCAGGGTCAGGATCATCATCCACCAGTAGCCGATTTCTCCCATCGCGGCTCGACCGACCACCAACTGAGGTGTGAAACTATCGGCCAAGCCTCGTGCCCCGGGATAGAGGGCCTCGAGCGCCGCGGTAAACAGGGCGTAAGCGATGGCCACCAACCCGAGAGCAATCAGCATTCCCTTGGGAATCGACCGGGCGTCGCGGAACTCCTCCGCCAACGGCGTGACCCATTCGAACCCCACATAGATGAACACGCCCACCGCTACCGCCTGCCAAAAGCCGCCGGAACCGGCGGCCCGGGGAAGCGAAGGGGGCAGGGGATGATGCCACAACACCGCCAACGAAAAGGCCATCAGCGTTGCCAGCAGAACCAGGGCGTTCAGATCCTGGATGGCGCCAGAGACGCGAATCCCCCGAAGGTTGGCGGCGCTGATCGCAGCTACCACCAAGGCCACCAACAAAAGACCCGGCACATGCGGCAAGGCCTGTCCAAACGCTTGGGCCAAGACAAAGGCGTCAGCCGCCATCACCAGCAGGACCGTGCTGGCGTAGACCAACGAAGCCACCCGGGCCAACTGGTCGTTCCATCCCCGTCCAATCCAGACGCGAATGGCCGCCGCCGTCGGGTACAACCCGTTAAGTTCGGCAAAATTGGTCGCCGCCAACACAATCAACACGCCGGCCACCAAAATCGCCACCCAGGCCCAATGACCACTGGTCAGTTGAGCTACCTCCACCGCGGCAAGAAAATTGATCGCCGCGGAAGCCAAGCCGGCACTGGTGGAAACCGCCGTGCGCAAGGGAAGCACACGTCTAAAACCGCCGATGCTCACCCGATGGACGATCGCCTTCCGGCCAGGACCACCTCCCGGATATGCGACCGCTTCCCTCCCTTCTTCAAGCGCGACGCCCCCACCACAGGCACCGGATTGCCTGGTCTTTCGCACAACTGGTTCAGCGGTGATTGGGTAGGTCAAGCCGGGCTTAGGTTGGCCCCCCTGTGCCCCGGACCGGCTTGGCTCTAAAAAGCCTCCTACCGGAGCCTCTCAGTCGCCCCACAACAACAGGGTGATGATATCGAGGCGCATCAGGTCGTCAGAGGACCCCCGAACCATGAGCTCCCCTCGGTTGTAGGGCTCGGTGGGAGAAAGTTGCCCGGAGAAGACCGCCCGCAACACCTCTTCCGGCGCCTCCACCTCGAGGTCCGCCTCGTCGCCGGGTGCGTGGCGATGTAGCGTCAGTTCTCCCTGACGGCAAACGATCCAGAGTGGCGTCGCGTGTTCACCCTGGCTCGTGATGGCCACCACCCGATCCCAGTCCCGGTTCATATCCCGAAGCCGGCTATTTTGATTGCACTGGAGGCAAAACCCCTCCAAAACGGCCTCTAAGTTCTGGCTCACCGCTATCGGCTCCCCTTGGCGTTTCGGGTGACATCGAGCAGAAGCCATTCGTACCGCAACGGCAATTCAGACACCCGCTGCGGCCATTGGCGGTCTTCTGCCGTGATCCCCAATGCCGCAACCACTGCAGCCTCCAAAATGTTGGTACCAAAACTGCGCCCGTCCAGGCGCGGGGTGGTGGTCACCACCCACGCCACCCCGCGCGCCGTCATCGCCTCAATATCCGCGGCGGTGGTGGTGTTGGTGATGATTCCCTTCCCGGACAAATCCGCCGGCCAGTAGCGGCGAATCAAGTGAAAATCGCCGGCGATGATCGCCGCTTCCGCGAAGTAGCGGGCATACCGGGGGTCGGGCTCCCGCCGCTGCTCGTCCCCGATCGGATACAGCTGAGAGAACGGCAGTTGGGTGAACTGGGGCAACAGCCGTCGCCCGATCGCCACCAACTCCTCCCGGGTGCGGATCGGGTAGTCGATGTGGGCGGCAAAGATCAGGTCTCCCGCCACCACCGGGTAGCCTTCTTGGTAAAAGGTCTCGGCCATCCCAAAACGGTCGAGAGCAGAGACCATCAACACCGGTTGGGAGGGATGGATGCGCCCTTTGGCCTGAAGGTCGAGGATGACCCGGCGCTCCCAGGTGCTTTTAATCCCGCTGCCGTCCACCACCGGGGTGGCGGTGGCCGCCTCGGCCAAGTAGGCTCCATCCCGAATCTCGTAGCGGGTCCCGTCTAGCCACAGCCAGCGGTCGATGCCTCCCAAGCCGATGGCGTCTACCTTGCCGTCCAGCTCGGCGATCCATTGGCGAGCTCGCTCCAGGTCACCGTCGCTGCCGCGCCGCTCCACCAAAATCCGGTGCCCCAGCAACTCCAACTCCGCCGCCTGATCCCGATGGGAACTGCCCAGGCTGACCCCGACGATTCGCTTCGCTCGACTCGACACGGCTATTCCCCATCGTGCCCGCTCGGCAACGGACGCAGGGTCGGGAACAAAATCACGTCGCGAATGGATGGACTGTCGGTGAGAAGCATCACCAACCGGTCGATACCCAGGCCCAGCCCGCCGGTGGGCGGCATGGCGTGCTCCAAGGCAACCAGGAAGTCTTCATCAAACGGATGCGCCTCCTCGTTGCCGGCCAGTCGCTGATGTTGCTGCTCGATAAACCGCTGCCGCTGGTCCAGCGGATCGTTGAGCTCTGAGAACGCGTTGGCCAGCTCCCGCCCCGCCACGAACAGTTCAAAACGTTCGCTGAGGTGGGGGCGGTTTGGGTCTCGTTTGGCCAAGGGAGAGATCTGCACCGGGTGATGCCACAAAAAGGTGGGTTGAATCAGCTCCGGTTCAATCAACACCGAGACGATCTTGTCCATGACCTGGTGGTGGTAAAAGCCCCGATCCACCGTGATGCCCAGCCGGGCCGCAAACCGGTGGGCGTCGGCGGTGGTCTCGATCTCCTGCCAATGCACGCCCGTCTTCTCGTACAGCCGCTGCTCCAAGTCCACGCGTTGGTAGGGCGGGGTAAAATCGAGGCGTTGGCCCTGGTACTCGATGACCAGGGAGCCTTTGACCTCCCACAACAGCGCCTGCAACATGTCCTCGATCAGGCGCATCATCGCCTCGTAATCGACGTACGCCTGGTACAACTCCAACATGGTGAACTCGGGGTTGTGTCGCGTGGAAATCCCTTCGTTGCGGAAGACCCGCCCAATCTCGAAGACCTTCTCGAACCCGCCCACGATCAGGCGTTTGAGGTGGAGCTCGAGCGCCACTCGCAGGAACAACTCCATGTCCAACGCATTGTGGTGCGTCCGGAAGGGACGCGCTTCGGTGCCGCCGGCCAACGGGAGCAATACCGGCGTCTCCACCTCCATGAACCCTTTGGCCGCCAAAAAGTCGCGGATGAACCGGATGGTCTGGGACCGCACGGCGAAGGTCTCGCGCACTTCGGGGTTGACCAGCAGGTCCAAGTACCGTTGACGATATCGGAGGTCGACGTCGCGCAGCCCATGCCACTTGTCGGGCAGCTCGCGAAGACTTTTGGAAAGAAGCTCGAAGGAGTCCGCCTCCACCGTGACCTCTCCGCGCCGGGTCTTGAAGACGGTGCCGGATACCCCCAGAATGTCGCCAAGGTCTACCAACTCGAAGATCTGCCACAGGCGCTCGCCGAGCTGGTCGGCTCGAAAATGGCATTGAATGCGTCCTTGTTGGTCGTGAAGGTCCACAAACGCAGCCTGCCCATGGTGGCGGATGGCCATGACCCGCCCCGCCACCTGAACCGTGCGCCCCTCCAGGTGCTCGAAGGCCTCCTGAATTTCTCGGCTGTGGTGACTGACCGGGTAGGTGGTCGGGCGATAAGGGTCGACCCCTAGTTCGCGCAGGCGGCGCAACTTGCCCAGGCGCACCTCCCGTGGATCGTAGCCGTTCGAGCTTTCACTGGGGTTTTCCACCGATGCCGTCCTCCCGTCTGTGCCAGATCCCTGTCCGTCCGGTGTATCCATCCCTACTGGATGGCGATCACCTGATAGCGAATCTTTCCGGCCGGCGCGTTGACCTCCACCACGTCGCCAACCCGCACCCCCATCAACGCCTTGCCTACCGGCGACTCGTTGGAGATCCGATTTTTCGAGGGATCCGCCTCCGCGGCTCCCACGATATCGTACTGCTCCTCGACGTTCTCGTCCAAGTCCCGCACGGTGACCCGGGACCCGATGTGGACCATGGTGGGGTCCTCCTTCTCCGAGTCCACCACCCGGGCCTGCCGCAGCATCTTCTCTAACGTTTGGATTCGCCCTTCTACGAAGGCCTGTTCATTCTTCGCATCCTCGTATTCAGAGTTCTCGGAAATGTCCCCGAACTCCCGCGCGGTCTTGATGCGCTCAGCGACTTCCATGCGCTTAACCGTCTTGAGATACTCCAATTCTGCTTCCAGTTTTTTCAGGCCCTCTGCAGAGACCAATAATTCCCGTTCACTCAAACCCGATCCCCTTCTTTCCGCGTCCATGGTCGCCACCGAGTCGGTGCAATACGGCAAAAGAGTTCGACATCGGCCGCGCTTCTCCTGCTGCCGAAGCCGCGCTCCTGCTCGCTGGGTGGCTCTCCATCCCTTATGAAATCTAACTCTAAACCATTCCGCCCCGGCGCTGCCGCTAATTCCAAACCATCGCCCGACCCCGCGCGTGGTCCAGCCACGCCTGAACCAGCTCTTGCGCCTCGCTGGCCGTGTTGAGTTGGCTGGCCTTGGCCCGGTACTGGCTGGAACCCTCCACCCCTTTTAGATACCAAGCCAACTGCTTGCGCATCTCGCGCACGGCCACGGTCTCTCCTTTGAGGTCGACCAGCCGCTGCAGGTGCCACAAGGCCATGGTCGCCCGCTCCTCGGCCGTCGGCGGGTCCAAATCCTTGCCGTAGCGCCAATAATGGAGCACCCGCCGGAAGATCCAGGGGTCGCCGAAGGAAGCGCGCCCAATCATCACCGCGTCGCAGCCGGTCGTCTCCAACATCTGCAAAGCCCGCTCAGGCGAGGTGACGTCGCCGTTGCCGATCACGGGTATCGCATCTCCTACCCGCTCCTTGACCTGGCGAATGAACTCCCAGCGCGCCGGCCGCTGATAGTAGTCAGCCCGGGTGCGGGCGTGAATGGCAATCGCCTTGACCCCGATCGCTGCTAACCGCTCGGCCAAAGTCGGTGCGGTGATGGAGTCATCATCCCATCCGGCCCGCATCTTGACCGTGACCGGGACCTTGACCGCTCCCACCACCGCCTTGACCACCTCTTCGGCCACGTCCAGTCGGGTCAAAAGCGCCGACCCATCTCCATTGGACACCACCTTGCGCACCGGACATCCCATGTTGATGTCGATCAGGTCCGCTCCGGCCGCCTCGGCTTGGCGCGCCGCCTCGGCCATCACCTCCGGGTTGGAGCCGGCGAGCTGCACCCCCACTGGCGTCTCCTCAGGGTCAAGTTCCATCAGCCAGTAACTCTTGGCACTCCGATGCAGCAGTGCATTGGCGTTGACCATTTCGGTCACGCACAGGCCAGCCCCTTGGCGGCGGGCGATCACCCGATATGCCCGGTTGGATACGCCCGCCATAGGCGCCAGCAGCACCGGCGGATCAATGGTAAGCGTTCCAATCTGCAAGGCTTCCACCCCGCTCCAAATTTGTCCCTCATTGTAGCACATTCTATGCGGAATAAAAGAGACCGCCGTGCCCTACGAGGCTTGCCAGGTAAGTACGGCCCGGCGAACCCACCGCCCCGGTTCGCATTTCATGGCCGCCACTGCCGGGTAGGCGACCTCTGGGCCGCACACCTGGCTCAGCCACTTGGCCACCTCCTCCGGCTCTCCCCCCTCTAACCACAACCAGGCGTCGGCCAAGGCCATCACCTCCATGGTCTGCAGCCACGCCGCCGCCAGGCCCCGAGCCGGCTCAGTTTGCAATCGCCTCCAAGCTGCCGCCGTCCAATGTTCCGGCTCAGCCAGCATCCCGGCCAAGGGAGTGTCGGCTTGGGCCTCATGCCAGACCTCGGCCAGGACCTCGGCCCACATCCGCTGCCAACCGGCCTCGGGGCCATAAAACACGGTATCCCGCGCGGGAAGGTACCACGCTTCCGCGCCGAGGGCCGCTATCAGCTGCTGCTGCGCTGGCGACACTGACCATGTCGCGCTTTCAACCGCCTGGGCGCGGTCAACCCCGCTCCACTCCCGCACCGGATATTGCCGACGTCGCTCCGACCACTCCGCTGCCTCCATCGCCCCGGCGTCCAGCCAGGGAAGCGGAGAAGGCCCGGAGGGCGCCTGCTCCCCGCGGGCCAGATACCGGCCGAGTTGACTTTCAAACCGCGCTTGCACCGCCGGTTCCACCCACCCAGCCTTCGTCCATTGCCGCACCCACATCCGAAGTGTTCGGGCTTCCCCTCGCATCCGCGCCTTGGCAAAGATGTCCCCGTAGAGCGTGGGCATATGACCAAGCCAGTGGCCCACTTGCGATATCACTGGACTCAGGCTGGCCGGACCGCGGCGCTCCCGTTCGATCCTCCAAAAGCTCAGGACCGCCCGGGCATGGCGCAAGGGGACCCACACGCTGCGCCAACACTCTGCAGCAATGCGACGCATCGCCCACCGCGCGTAGCGACCCCAGGGGCGGTAGCGGTCATCGCCCAATCGCTGTGCGGCTTCTCCAAGGTCCCGCCACACTTGCCATTCCCCCGAGAACGCCTCCTCCGTCCAGGGCGGCGTCCACCGTTCGATCGCGACGTCGAACCAGACGGCGGCGCTGACCGGGTAGCGGGTCCGAATCAGACGCTCCGCCGTTGTTTGAAGCTTTTGCGCGGCTAGCTCCGCCTGGGCAGTTGCCGCCGTTCTCGTTGCGCTCACGCTCTTCCCCCCGGCTCCACCATATGCCGGCCGAGAGGATTCGGTTTTCCGGGCGACCACCCCCGGTTGGCAGCCGCGGGTTAGTGCCATATCTATGAGACCCGGGGACACTCAAGAGCAAGTGACATCGCCGTACGGAATATCCTATCCTATGACCCTCTTGACCTTACACCGGGTTCCGCGTCGGTGCATCTCACGATGAGAAAAGGCAGCTCGCAACTGGGCTGCCTTTATCCGTTTTATTTTTGCCTCGCCTTGGACTGCAGGAATGACAGCTGCCCCGTAAGCTACTTTAGAGTCCCGCCGTTCTCCAGCTTTTCCCCGGGGCCGTCTACGGAGAACCGACGCACAGCTGAGGACTCCATCACCGGAGCGACTCGTTGGATGTGATCCGGACGCCGTAGAGAGTACTGGCGTCTCTTGACCCCCCTTTGACGCAGAGCCGCGGTGATGTCCCGAGACATCCGCAGGCGCTCAACATCAATAGAGTTTTTCTGTAAAAGTGTTTGCAAGAACTCATCATCCATTTGTTTGTCATCTCCCAACGGCGAAGGGAACATAATGGCCTTCCCAGTGTATCGCACCCATGTGGGTAAACTTATTTTTACCAATCTCTCCCATTGAACCAAGTATCCTAGCGCGGGAACCATCTGCCCCTGCCTGCACTGCACCTGAGAATCGATGGGTCCCAACCGCGAATAATAGTCCATGTAAATATTGTCGCCAGACATCGCTAAAATGGTGCCCGCAGAGAAGGCGTGATTGGGGATAATAAAGTTGACTTCTTCGTAATGGTACCCAAGGCCCCATATAAGGCAAACGCCTCAGAACGAAATACCTCCTTTATTTGTCGAAGTCGCTCATCAAGCTGAAGCTCAATGAATTCATTGGCATTCGTGGCGATTTTCCCGTTCATGCACAGTCTTTCCTCCACCGGCCGCTCCGTTCTGGTATCTATGTGACAGCCTATTTCGAGTATACAATTAACGACTGGAGATGACACGCATCAACGTTCGACAAGAGCGATTTCCTCGTGACCAGCCACAGCAAGGACGGGGCCTGGAACGCAGTCCAGGTGGGGGAGTGGCAGACCCTGCGGCAAACGACCAGCAGGACCTAGGAACCGACGGGATCCCCGGACTACTGCGTGGAAGTCGGCGGGCGGCCGGCGTTTTGCCCGCGCCTGTAGGGGCATGCGGCCGCTGCCGGGGTCGAGAAAGTCGGCAATGTACCTGCATAGGGGTGTTAGGCGATAGCGACCATGGGATATGAAAAGGCGCGGGCGTATTTCCGGGAGCCGGGCAAGCAGGTGGTGCAGATCCTTCCTAGACTTTCATCCTGTGACCGAACGGTCCGCATGGTGGCGCACGCCCTAGATCCCACCGCCGCGGCGGCGCGGGCCAAACGTTGCGGGCCCCCACGCTTGCCGCGCCGGCTCGCGTGGGAACAAGGTTTTGCCTCTCATGCCGACCGGATGGCGTATCCACCGATGTCGCTCATTGGGGCTGCCCATCGGGTTGGGGACTGAGCCACTCCCCGTTTTCTGGAAGTGATGGCGCGTTGAGGGCTTTGCTTTTTTACTTTCCTCCCGTGGGGACGCTGCCATCTGGGAACGCTTCATCGCTAGTGCCGCTCTCCGCCATATGGGGGCAGACCGCTGGACCGGGCGCTGGAACCATTTTAAACGCTAGCCAGGGGGAGTCCTCTCCGATGACTCTTTCCCTCCTCGGCGCGCCAAAAAGGCCTGAATCCGAGTTCGCGCCTCCTCGGTCTCGACCAACGCCTGAAACCGTCCGGCCTCATCGGCTAAGCCGCGCTCAAACCATGCCCCGAGCGGCCGCCGTACCAAGGCCTTGGCCGCCTGCAGACTGGCCGCGGGTTGCTCGGCCAACTGGCGAGCCCGTTGATAAGCCTCGGGCCAGAGTTGGTCGTCGGCCACCACCCAGTCCACCAACCCCAAGCGCGAGGCTTCCTCCCCGCTCACCGTACTTCCCGATGCGATCAGCCACAAGGCCCGGCTTTCCCCCACCAGCCGCGGCAGGCGCTGGGTTCCACCAAATCCGGGAACCAGTCCCAGCCGCACCTCGGGCAACCCAAGGCGCGCGCTGACCGCGGCCAGGCGGAAATCCAAGGCCAGGGCCAACTCCAGTCCGCCTCCGAGAGCAAAGCCGCGGATTACCGCCAGCGACAAGAGCGGACTTTGCGCAATCCGGTGGAAGACAGCCTGGCCGAGGCGCGCGAGGTCCCAAGCTCCTTCTCCCCGTTGGTGTGAAGCCATGTCTTCCAGATCTGCGCCGGCAGAAAACGCCCGCCCTTGACCGGCCACCAGCACCACCCGCAGGTGGGACTCTTTTTCTAACCCCTCCCACACCCGTTCAAGGTCTCGAAGGTCCTTTTCGCGCAAGGCATTGAGCCGCTCCGGGCGCCTGAACTCCAAAACCGCCCAGCCCGCCTCATCGCCGTCCGGCCTTGCCAGATGCCAGCAAGCCTCTTCCCTCAAGCCCGCTCCCTCCTTCCAACCTTTCCCGCACTACGACGCCATTTTAACCGTGGGCGGCCTCCAGCCACTCGACGGCGTAACGCAAACCATCCAACGTCAGTTGGGGCTCTAACTGCGCCGGAAAGCGTAACCAAGGCAACAACCGTTGACTCCATCCCCCGGTCACCACCACCGGGGCCCGCTCGCCCAACACCTTCCACGTCCGGGTCACCAGCTCGCTTACCATTCCGACGAACCCGTGCCCCACTCCTACTAAAACGGCCTGATTCGTGGTTTGCCCAATCGCCAAGTCGGGAATGGTCGGAGCCACCAACGGTAGCTTGGCCGTGCCCTGGGCCAGCGCCTGCGCCAAAAAGTGCGGTCCGGGAGCGATGGCGCCGCCCAGAAAATGACCTTCCCAGGAGACCGCGTCCACGGTGGCGGTGGTGCCCACGTCGACCACCACTACCGCGGCCCCCAGCTTACGCCAGGCCGCTAACGCGTTGACAAAGCGATCAGCCCCCAGGCTGTCGGGCGGCTGGTAGTCCACCGTCATCCCGTAACCCGGGGGCTGGATCTCGACCGGGGGCAGCTCCGATAGCACCTCGCCGACGCGCATGAAAATCGGCGTCAAAAGGGGCACCACCGACGCGATCGCGCACCTCCGAACTCCGCGTAGGCCGACCTGCTGCAACAGGCTGTGCAAGGATATCCGATATTCGTCGGCCGTCCGGCGGACATCGGTGGACAGTCGCCACTCCTCGCGCCACCTGCCATCGATCCAAAGTCCGAGTTTGATATGCGTGTTGCCGATATCGATGGCCAACAACGGATCCACAACGAGCCCCCTCGCCTTTACGATGTGCCTTTATGCTAACACAATCCGACCTGTCCGAGACGGCCGGCCTTAAAGGCGTGGACCCCGCGTCGCCCTTTCGGCTTGGACGCAAAAGCCACTGGTGGATCTGTTACAATATGGGCGGCTGCGTTTACCCGGGCACGAGGAGGCAGAGAGGTTGACGGCCAAGATCTCCGGCACCGCCGAGCGCATCCGCATCTTCATCGGTGAAGGGGACCGCTACGGCCACCAGCCCCTATACCACGCGATTGTGGTCAAGGCCCGACAGCTTGGCATGGCGGGCGCGACGGTGACCCGCGCCTTGGAGGGGTTTGGGGCGGCGTCGCGGATCAAGACCGCCAACTTGCTGGACTTGTCTTCCGACCTGCCGGTGGTGATTGAGATCGTCGATTCCAAAGAATACATCGACCGGTTTTTGCCAGTTCTGGAAGAGATGGTGAGCGAGGGGATGATCACCCGCGATCCGGTCGAGGTGATCAAGTACGCCCATCGTCCCTCCACCCCTCCCCACGTCGATCCCCCGAAGGAGCGGTAGCGCCATGTTGACGGTAGAAGAGGCCCAATCCCTGGTTCTGCAGCGCGTGCCCCGGATGCCCGCGGAGTCCGTTCCGTTGTTGGAAGGGCACGGCCGGGTGCTAGCCGAGCCGGTGGTGGCCGACGCCGACATCCCGCCTTTTGACAACACCTCGATGGACGGCTACGCCGTGGTCGCGGCGGACACCGTCACGACTCCGGTGGACCTTGAAGTGGTGGGCGTGGTGCCGGCCGGGCGGGTGGCCGAATTTACGGTCGGCCGCGGGCAGGCAGCAAAGATCATGACCGGAGCTCCCATGCCGCCGGGCGCCGACGCGGTGGTGCAGGTAGAATGGACCGAGCCCCTTGAGCAGGGCAGGCGCGTGCGCATCCAACGGGGGGTGGTACCGGGGCAAAACGTCCGCCCTCGCGGAGAGGACATGCGCCGAGGAGAGGTCGTATTACAACCTGGAGAGCGCCTCACCCCTGCCGCCATCGGGATGCTGGCCACCTTGGGGAAAGCCTCCGTAGCGGTGTATCGACGGCCTCGGGTCGCCATCATCGCTACCGGAGATGAACTGTTGGACCTTTCCGAACCCCTGCGCCCCGGGGCCATCCGCAATTCCAACAGCTACGCCTTGGCCGCGGCGGTGTCCTCCCAAGGAGGGATCCCCTGGGTCCTGCCGCCTGCCCGGGACGAACTCGCCTCCATTGAGGCGGTGTTGCAAGAGGCCATCGCAGGTGCCGACGTCATCGTCTCCTCCGGTGGGGTTTCGGTAGGCGATTTTGACCTCGTCAAAACCGCCTTGGAACGCCACGGCTCCCTGCAATTTTGGCAGGTGCGGATGAAGCCGGGCAAGCCGGTGGTCTTCGGCGAGCTCACCGGCCGTCCCTTCTTAGGCCTGCCCGGAAATCCAGTGTCGGCCTTGGTCACCTTTGAGCTGTTTGTGCGCCCGCTGCTGCGCGAGATGCAAGGCGACCGTCACTGGCAGCGCCCCATCTTGCCCCTGCCGCTGGGGGCGGCCTTTACAGAGGTGTCTGACCGGCGCCACTATGTCCGAGTCCGCCTCGCCCCCAATTCCGAGGGCCAATTGGCCGCCTGGCCCAATCCTGACCAGGGGTCCAACATTCAAACCTCTTGGCACGGCGCCGGCGGGCTGATGATCGTCCCGGAAGAGGCCGGACCCTTCCCCGCCGGCTCCATCTTGCCGGTGATGCTTTTGGACAGCTGACCCTATTCGAAGCGCAGGGCGTCGATCGGCTTGAGCAAGGCAGCCTTGCGAGCCGGGTAGACGCCGAACACCACCCCTACCAGCAGCGCGAAGATCAACGCCACGCCCACCGAGGGCCACGAGACCGGAGCGGGGGTATGCATCAGCCGTCCGGCCAATCCCGAGCCCAAGATGCCCACCAAAGCTCCGAGCACCCCGCCCAACGCGCTTACGGTCACCGCCTCGACCACAAACTGGGTCAAGATGACGCCCCGGGTGGCTCCCACCGCCTTGCGAATCCCGATCTCCCGAGTTCGCTCGGTCACCGAGACCAACATGATGTTCATGATCCCAATGCCGCCCACCAAAAGGGAGATGGCGGCAACTCCGGTCAAGAGGGTGGTCAAGGTGGCGGAGACCTGGTTCAGCGATTGCAAGAGCGTGGCCTGGTTAAAGATTTGGAAGTCGTTGGCCTGGCTCGGCGCCAGGTGGTGGGCGGCCCGCAAGGTGGCGGTGATTTCTGCCTGAGCCAGGTTCATCTCCTCCGGCGATCCGGCGGAAGCCAAAATCTGGTTGACGAAGGGCACCGAGTCGAGGTCGTTCTCCATGGTGGTGATGGGGATGATGATTCGGTCGTCTTGGTTGGCAAAGCCGGCGGTGCCTTGGGTCTGCAGCACCCCGATCACCGTGAAGGGGACCCCTTTGATGTCGATGGTCTGGCCGATTGGGTTGGCGCCGTTGGGAAAGAGCGCCTGTTGGACGGTAGTCCCCAACACGGCCACGGTGGCACTGCGAGCCTGTTCCTGGGGGGTGAAGGAACGCCCGAGGCTAACCGGAGTCGGCCTCACCTGGCTGTAGTTCCAGGACGTCCCCTGAATAGAGGTCTGGTAGTTGTTGGGGCCCGCCACCACCTGGGCGGAAATGGAGAGCACCGGAACCACCGCGGCCACCGCAGGGTCCTGGGTGGCGATGGCGTTCACGTCGGCCAGCGTCAGCGAGGGACGCGAGCCGGCCCCCAGACTGACCCCGCCCTCTCGGGCCGCGGCCGGCGAGATCTGCAACAGGTTAGACCCCAGCGACTCGATGTTGCTGCGAATCTGCAGCGACGACCCGTTTCCAATCGCCGCCAGAAGAATCACCGCGGCCACCCCGATGATGATCCCCAGCATGGTCAGCGCTGAGCGCAATTTGTTGGTCAAAATCGCCCGCAGGGCCACCCGAATGGTCTCAGTCAAGGGCATGGCGGGCACCTCCCAGGGCGGCGGCGGGCGCCGCGCGCCGCTGTTCGTTCAAATGATCTTGGACGATATGGCCGTCTTGAAAACGAATGATGCGCTTTGCGTGCTGGGCCACGTCGGGCTCATGGGTGACCATCACCACGGTGTGACCGGCATCGTTCATGGTTTGAAACAACGCCAGGATCTCCTCGCTGGATTGGCTGTCGAGCGCTCCGGTCGGCTCGTCGGCCAGGACCAGGCGGGGATGGTTGACCAGGGCGCGGGCGATGGCCACCCGCTGTTGCTGCCCCCCAGAGAGCTCGTTGGGGCGATGCTGCAGCCGGTCCCCCAACCCCACTTGTTCCAACGCCTCAATCGCCCGCCGACGACGTTCCTGCTGGCGCACCCCGGCGTACAGGAGGGCCAACTCCACGTTTTCCAAGGCGCTGGTGCGCGGCAGCAGGTTGAAGCTTTGAAACACAAAGCCGATTTTCTGATTGCGCAGCACCGCCAGTTGGTCGTCGTCCAGGGTCGACACCTCCACCCCGTCCAGCCAATACCGCCCCGACGTGGGCTTGTCGAGACATCCCAGGATGTTCATCATGGTCGACTTCCCCGAGCCGGAAGGGCCCATGATGGCCACGTACTCCCCCGGCTCGACCGTGAGGGACACGCCGCGCAGCGCTTGAAATTCTTGCCCCCCGATGAAGTAGACCTTGACCACCGATTCCATGCGGATCAGGGCCTCCATGGCGCTCCCCCCTCGTCCTCTAAGTTACAGGATGCCGCCGCGGAATCGACCCGGCCCGCCAGCCCCGCCGGCGTTGCTCAGCTGTGAGGGAGGCACCAACAAAATGGTCTGACCCGCCTGAAGCCCAGAGGTGATTTGCACCGTCGAGCTGCCGAACAGCCCGGTCGTCACCGGCTGGAAATAGACCCCAGCGGGCAATCCCCGCGCAAAGCCGCCTCCCTGAGAGGACGCCGGCGCACCTGAGCCGGAACTGCTGCCTCCCCCGGTCTGTCCGCCAGCCCCTGGGGCGCCGCCCGCTCCCGGAAATCCGCCGCGCGGCCCTCCCGAGAACGGAGCCCCCGACCCTGTGCGGCGTCCGAAAGCCCGACCCGTCCGAGATCCTGAGGCGCTCTGGGGGGGCGTGCCCTTGACGTAGACGCCGGTGACGTTGCCGAAGGTCTGCAGCGCCACCGCCGGAACGGCCAGGACGTGCTTGGCCGTACCGGTGACGATGGTCACGTTGGCCGTCATCCCCGGCAACACCTTGCCGCTGGAGTTGTCGATGGAGGTGAGCACGGTGTACTCGGTGACGTTGTTGATCACCTGCGGCTGCGGTTCCACCTCCAGCACCTGCCCGGTAAAGGTGGTGTCGGGGTAGGCCGAGATGGTGAGTTGCACGGCCTCGCCGGCGTGGACTTGACCGATGTCGGCCTCGGGCACGTTGACGTTGACCTGCAGCCCGTTTTGCACCGTGCTGTCGAGCACGAAGGCGGGCGTGCTCGAGGAGATGGTGTCGCCCGGTTGATAGTTGGACTGCACGATCACCCCGTCGATTGGGGCCCGCAGCACCGTTTCGTCCTCAAGGGCCTGAGCCGAGGCCAACTGAGCCTGGGCCGACTTGACGGCCGCCTGGGCGGCGGCGATGTCCGCGGCGGTAGGAGGTGCCTCGGTCTGGGCCAAGCTGGCCTCGGCCTGAGCCAACGCGCTCTGGTCCTGGGCCACCGTGTTCTCAGCCTGGTGGAGGGCCTGGAGTTGGCTGGTCTTGTCGGCGGCCACCGCTTGCGCCAACTTCAGACTTTCCAAGGCGCCCTGGTAGGCCGCCTCGGCCTGTTGTTCGGCCGCTTGAGCCTGTTGCACCGCCACCTGGGCCGCCTGCACGGTCAGGGGGTTGGTCTCCTGCAGGTTTTGCAATTGGGTCTGGGCCGCCGTCAAGTTGGCCTGGTCGTTTTGGATCGTGGCCTGGTCTTGCTGGACCGCCTTCTCGGCCGCCAACACATTGGTCTGGTCGGTCTGCACTTGGTTTTGCGCCGCCTGCAACGTGTTGTACGCCGTCTGAGCCTGCTGGGCGACCGTCTGGGTCTCGCTCAAGACGGTGCTGTAGGGATTGGTACCGTAAGAATGCCAAGAGTTATAGTTGTCCAGCGCCTGTTGGTACGCCTGTTCGGCCTGGGGATACTGCGCCGCCAGGTCGGAGTAGAGCGACTGGTCGGTGGCCAGTTGCTGTTGGTCGTTCTTCAGATTGGCCTGGGCGTTGGCCAACGTCTGCTGGTCCACTTGCAACTGGGCTTGGGCCGCCTGCAAGGCCTGTTGGTCGGCCTGAATGGTTTGGGGCAGACTTTCGGCCGCTGAAGTCTGCGCCCCGGCCTGGGCTTGGGCCAACTTGTTTTGAGCCGCCGCCACATTGGCTTGGGCGGCCGCCAACGCCGCCTGGTCTTGGTTCACCGCGTTCTGCGCCTGCTCCACCGTCTGTTCGTTGGGCAAGGGGTCGTTATAAATCTTGAGCTGGTCTTGATAGGCTTGCTCGGCCCCCTGCAGCACCACCTGGGCATGTTGAACGGCCGCCTGGGCCACCGCAATCGCCTGAGGCGTGGCCGGATTTTCTACCTTTTGCAGATTGGCCTCCGCCGACTGTAGATTGGCCTCCGCCGATTGCACCTGCGGCTGGATGGAGGCGTCGGAAATGCGAGCGAGAATCTGACCCGCCTTGACGTGTTGGTTGACCTTGGCGTACACGGCGGTGACGATCTCGTTGGCTTGCGAAAGGCCGCCCCCCTGGGAGAAACTCAGGTTGATCTGCTGGGGCGCCTGCACCGTGCCAGAGGCCGTGATGGTCTGGGTCACGTCCTGATAGCTGACGGTATACAGGTCCCCGGGAGGGATGGTCACCGCCGGGGCCCGCGTCTTGACGTAGATCAAGCCGGCTCCCCCGAGCACCACCACCGCCCCGGCTCCCAAAATCCACCGGTTCCACTTGCGGGGGCGCAGAACCAATAGTTTTGGACTAATTGTGGATTTGATGGCCATAACCCTATCCCCTTTTCCTCCGCGGCGTCTGCCCCTCCACTTCGCTAGCTGCATGGTCGGAGCGTTCCCCGAGCTCCTGTCACTTTACGGTTTAAACTGTTCATGTTAAGAAATTGTTTCTTCTGTGGCCAAAGATAGCTCATTTTGGGGCTAAAATGAGGGGTTAAGGGAAACTTTAGGGGCAAGCGGAGCGGCAGTTCTGGGTTTGATCGAGGCTCAGAAAATGGTTACACTGGGGTAAAAAGTCCTCGCCAAGCTCGGTTGAGGGCGCAACCTCCTGGAGCGCGGGAGCGGGCGGGAGGTATTTTTTGTTGGTCTGCTTGCGGCGCCCAGAGACTTTTGCGAAGAAAAGGAACACGCGATGGCCAGTCCGATGCAGCGCGCCTTGCAGTTGGCCCGCCGGGGAGAGGGATGGACCCGGCCCAACCCGATGGTGGGCGCGGTGGTGGTGAAAGATGGGAAGGTGGTAGGAGAAGGGTACCACCGCCGAGTCGGTGCGGCCCACGCCGAAGTAGAGGCCCTCCGCCAGGCCGGGGAGGCGGCCCGCGGCGCCACCCTCTACGTCACCCTGGAACCGTGCAACCACTATGGGCGCACGCCTCCCTGTACCAAGGCGATTGTCGAGGCCGGAATCGCCGCCGTGCACATCGCCACCCCCGATCCCAACCCCGAAGTGGCCGGCGGCGGCGCCCGCTACCTTCAAGAACACGGAATCGCGGTGGTGTGGGGCGAAGAACGCCAGGCCGCCATCGCCTTAAACCGGCCCTTTTTCTGCTGGGCCGAATTGGGCCGCCCCTACGTCCTGCTTAAGGCGGCCACCAGCCTCGACGGCAAGGTGGCCACCGCCGGAGGACAATCCAAATACCTGACCCAGGCGCGGGCGCTGGCCTACGCCCATCGTCTGCGCCGCTGGGCGGACGCAATTTTGGTCGGGTCGGGAACCGTATTGAGCGATGACCCGGCCCTGACCTACCGAGGGCGTCGGCCAGGGCGAGACCCGGTGCGGGTGATCCTGGACGGACGGGGTCGGACGCCTCCCGAGGCACGCCTGTTCCACACCGGCTCGGAGGCCCCCACCGTGGTCTACACCACCGAGGCGGCCTCTCCAGCCTGGGAGCGAGCCATTTTCGCCGCCGGCGGGGAGGTGGTGCGGGTCGGCACCGACCGCGAAGGGCATCCCGCCTTGAAGGAGGTCATCGCCGACCTCTTTCATCGCCACATCCAAGCCCTCCTGGTCGAAGGCGGACCGACGATCCACGCCGCCTTCCTGCGCGAGGGGATTGCCGACCGTTGGGTCTCGGTCTTCGCCCCCCTCCTGCTGGGGGACCCCGCTCCCGGAGCGGTGGCTTCCCCCGGGTGGGCCAGCTTGGCCGAGGCGCCCCGGATCCTGATCGACCGGGTTCGCCGCCTGGGCCCCGACCTGGTGGTGGAAGGGGACTTGGCCACCTCGCCGGTCGTCCGCCTGGGTGGGCAGACCGCCGCAGTTGGCGGGGAGAGTACGCCAGCCGAGATAGGAGGATAAGATGTTCACCGGACTGGTCGAAGCCGTAGGGACGATTGAATCCACGGGATGGGAAGCCGATGGGAGCACGCTGAGGCTGTGGATTGCCGCCTCCCCGCCATTGGAGCTCAAACTGGGCGACTCGATTGCCGTCGACGGAGTCTGCCTGACCGCGGTAGAGGTCGAGTCGGAGCGATTTGCCGTGCAGTGCTCTCCCACCACCCTGGCTCTTACCACCCTCGGGCAGATGGCGGTGGGAACACCGGTCAACCTGGAGCGCTCGGTCACCCCTTCCACCCGCCTGGGCGGTCACATCGTGCTCGGCCACGTCGATGCGGTCGGGACGGTGGAAGCGCTCAAGGCGACGGGACTGGCGACGGAACTTTACCTCGCCCATCCCCCCGAGTTCAGTCGCTGGGTGGTCGACAAGGGCTCGGTGGCCGTGAACGGGGTCAGCCTGACCGTGGTGGACAAGCAGCCAGGACGCCTTCACATCACCGTGATCCCGCATACCGCGCAGGCCACCAACCTGGGCCGCCTCAGGGCGGGCAGCCGGGTCAACCTGGAGTTTGACGTCCTGGCCAAATACGTGGCGGAACTTCTGGCCCCTTACCTTCCCCAAGCCCCCGCCAGCTCAGAAACCTAGGAGTACAATGGAAGTAGGAAACCGGCAATCCGACCAAGGCCCATCCGGCCGTGGACGCTACTTGCAAAGAAGGGTCGAAGATGTCTCACACTGCTCCGTTTAGCACCATACCCGAGGCCATCGAAGAGATTCGCCAGGGCCGCATGGTGGTCGTCGTCGACGACGCCGACCGCGAGAACGAGGGAGACTTGGTGATGGCCGCATCTTGCGCCACCCCTGACGCGATCAACTTCATGGCCCAACACGGCCGAGGTCTCATCTGCGTGCCGATGACCGGTGAACGCCTGGACGCCCTGAATCTGCCGCAAATGGTCGAGGTTTCGCAGGACTCCATGCGCACCGCCTTCACGGTTTCGGTCGATGCCCGCCACGGCATCACCACCGGCATCTCCGCCCGCGACCGCGCCCGCACGATTCAGGTGTTAATCGACCCCAAGAGTCGGCCGGACGACTTGGTGCGCCCCGGGCACATCTTCCCCCTCCGGGCTAAGGAAGGCGGCGTGCTGCGGCGGCCGGGACACACCGAGGCGGGAGTCGACTTGGCGCGGCTGGCAGGTCTCG
The DNA here is from genome assembly GCA_023512105.1 of Bacillota bacterium. Taxonomy (GTDB): domain Bacteria; phylum Bacillota; class Sulfobacillia; order Sulfobacillales; family Sulfobacillaceae; genus JAIMAE01. The sequence continues at coordinate 24,005 of JAIMAE010000016.1, forward strand.
AGCCAGCCGCGGTCATCTGCGAAATCATGAAGCCGGACGGAACGATGGCCCGCCTGCCCGACCTGATCGAATTCGCCCAGCGCTTTGGACTTAAAATCATCACCATCGCCGACCTGATCAAATACCGGCTGAACACCGAGACGCTGTTTACCCGCGAAGGCTCGGCCATCCTCCCCACCCGGTACGGGACCTTTCACGCCATCGCCTTCACGGAAAAGTTGACCAACGTCACCCATTTGGCCTTGGTGATGGGAGACGTCGACGACGGTCGGCCGGTCTTGGTCCGGGTCCATTCCGAGTGCCTGACCGGTGACGTCTTCGGGTCTTACCGGTGCGACTGCGGCGACCAGCTGGACATGGCCTTACGGCGGATCGCGGAAGAGGGACGGGGCGTGCTCCTGTACATGCGTCAAGAGGGGCGCGGGATCGGGCTGGCCAACAAGATCAAGGCCTACGCGCTCCAGGAAGCCGGCTACGACACGGTCACCGCCAACTTGGCCCTGGGGTTTCCCCCAGATATGCGGGATTACGGCGTGGGCGCGCAGATTCTGGCCAATCTCGGAGTCAAGCAGATCCGGCTCTTGACCAACAACCCGAAGAAGTACCATGCTTTAGAGGGCTACGGCCTCGCCATCGTCGAGCGCGTGCCGATCCGAGCCGAGGCCAAGCCAGAAAACGCGCTCTACCTGGAGACGAAAAAGACCAAGTTGGGCCATTGGTTCGACTGAACCCGCCCAGAGGTAAGACACCATAAAGTAGGAGCTGTGCATGGCCGAATATCAGGGATATTTAAAGACGCATCCAGGGCAGCGGTGGGCCATTGTCGTCAGTCGTTTCAACCAGCGCGTCACCGACCGCTTGTTAGAAGGAGCCTTGGATCAGCTGATCCGGCACGGGGTGCCTGCGGAGTCGGTAGACATCTTCTGGGTCCCAGGGGCATTCGAGATCCCCGGAATGGTTAAGCGGGTGATGCGCCGCCGCTATGCGGCGGTGGTGGCGCTGGGCGCTATCATTCGCGGCGAGACGCCGCATTTTGAATACATCGCCGCCGCCACGGCCAGCGCCTTGGCCGACCTGGCTCGCAACGGCGAGACCCCGGTTGTCTTCGGCGTCTTGACCTGCAACAGCGAGGAGGAGGCCGACGCCCGGGCGGACGGCAAGGCCGGCAACAAGGGAGCAGAGGCGGCCCTGGCGGCGATCGAAATGGCCGACTTGTATCGGCAGGTGGGTGGCGAGTCCTGATCTCTCTTTCCCGCCTCGAGCGCAGGGTCAGTAGGTCTCGAGCAAGGGTCGTTTAAGCGCGGCGGGGGCGCAGGCTGACCTCACCGGCCGTCACGCGGTAGAGCCCCCGCGGCGTACGCACCCAGAGGGCCCCTTCGCCATCGACCGCCTCAGCGATGCCCTCCAGCGTTTCCTGTGGGCCCAGAATTTGCACTGGCTGGCCCAGGGTGTCGCAGTAAGTCCGCCAGGCCTCTAGCAAGGCCTCGCGCCCAAGCTGGATCCAGGTCTCATACCCTTGTTCCAAGGCCAAGGCGAGCGCCGCCCACAACTCTTGGGGCTCAAAGGGGCGCCCGCTGGCTTCCTCCAGGGTGGCCGCCTTCCCCCAGGCAGGTGGAGCCACTCCGCGCACGTTGACGCCAATCCCCACCACCGCCAGCCCTTGGCCCCCGCCGCGAACCACCGTCTCAATCAACACCCCGGCCACCTTCCGCCCCTCCCAGAGGGCATCGTTGGGCCATTTCAGACTCAAGCGGACGCCGGTGACCCGTTCCACGGCTGCCACCACCGCCACCCCGGCCAACAGGCTAAACAGTCCAGGCGCGGTGGCACCGACCATCGGCAGGAGGTAGGAGACCGCCAAGCCGTCCCCCGGCCGCATCCACCAGGTCCGCCCCCGCCGCCCCCTCCCCTCGGTTTGTGCGCCGGCCACCACCGCCGCCCCCACCGGCGGTTGGCCCTGTTCGACCCACTCCCGCAACCTGAGGTTGGTAGAGTCCAGAACCGGGTGGTACTCGACCGCCTGACCGACCCAGCGGCTGTTGAGCCTCTGGCGCCATTGCTCAGCCACCTCGGGGTCGGGCCCGAGCCGCCCCAGCCTTGTCACCTGCTGCTCCCACACCGCGGGGGAAGCAGGTCGGAGCGGGAAGTCGGGCCAAAGCTCGTACAGGGGTTCGAGGACAAAGCGCCGTTCGGTAAGGCGCGGGTGAGGCAAGGTCAAGGCCTCGGTGGCCCGGGTTTGCCCGCCGTACCACAGAAGGTCGAGGTCCAAGGTGCGCGGGCCGAACCGGACGGTGCGCTCGCGCAAGGCCGCCGCCTCGACCTGTTGCAGGTGATGCAGCAAGGCTTCGGGGCTAAGCTCGGTGCGCCCCATCGCCACCATGTTCAAATAGGGGGGCTGAGGCGGACCGCCTACCGGCTCGGTCTCGTACACCGAGGAGACCGCGGTCTCCCGCATGACCGCCTCTAGGGCGGCCAGCCCTTTTTTCAGGTTGGCCAGGCGATTTCCCAGATTGGATCCGAGCCCTACCACCGCTATCTCGCTCATCGTCCCTCGCCCCGACGGCGCTCGACTTCGACTTCTGCCCAGTCTAAGACCACCGGCAGAGGGGGCGCCATCTTGCGCACCCTGACGGTGGCGGTCTTGACTTGCGGCCATTGCAGCAAGCGGGCGGCGATCGACTCGGCCAGGGTTTCCAGGAGATTGCGCGAAGGGCCGTCCAAAATGTCCTGGACCGCCGCCACCACCTGAGTGTAATCCACGGTGTCGGCCAGCCGGTCGCTGGTCCCTGCCACCGCCAGGTCGACTTCCAACCCGACGTCCACGCGGTACTCCTGGGGAAATTCCTTCTCGTGCCGCAGGGCGCCATGCCGACTTTGAAACCGCATCCCGCGCAGTCGGATCCAATCAGCCACGCCGCCACCACCGATCTGCCACCGCCAAGGCGTCCTTGGCCGCTGCGACGTTGTGCACCCGGACCACATCGATCTGGTAGGGCACCGCCAGGGCGGCCACCGCCGCCGTCGCGACGTCGCGCTCCTCCGGCGGTCGGCCGGTGACCGCGCCCAAAAACCGCTTACGGCTGGGGCCCAGCAAAAGACCTGCCCCAAGGCCGGAGAACTCTCCCAACGCCCGCAGCACCGTCCAATTGTCTTCCACCCCGTAGGCGAACCCCAGCCCGGGGTCGACCAACACCCGCTGGCCCGCAATCCCCAGGGCGGATAGGGCCCCCAACGCCTGCACCAGACTGGCTTTGATTTCACCGAGGTCGACGGCCCCCGGCGGAAACTCGGGAGACCGGTTGTACATGAGCACGTAGCCGACCCGGCAGCCAGCCAAAACCTCCCAAAGGGTGGGGTCCTTCTGACCGCCCCAGATGTCGTTGATGACGTCCGCCCCTTCTTCCACCGCTCTCCGGGCAATCTCTCCCTTGTAGGTGTCGACCGAGATGGGGCCGTCCCAGCGGCGCCGAAGCGCCTTTAAGACCGGTTCCAACCGCCGCCACTCTTCCTCGGCGCTCACCGGTCGGTGGCCGGGACGGGTGGACTCTCCGCCGAGGTCCAACATATCTGCGCCATCGGCGATCAGTTGATCGGCATGGCGCAGCGCATCCTCCGGGCGCAGGTAGGCTCCCCCGTCGGAAAAGGAGTCCGGGGTCACGTTGACCACGCCCATCACGTAGGTCTTGGCTCCCAACCCCCACCGACCGCGACCCCAATCAAAGTACCGCGTTGCTGCCGACACCGCTTTCCTCCTTCGCCGTCTTCAGGCCGACCGCTGCCTCGGATTGCCAACGCGCCAGCCGCCGCAGTGCCGCCATGCTTTCCTGTTGCCCGAGGTGCGCCCGCCTTAAGGCTTGTTCCAAGACGGCCAGGTTGTGGTCGTAATCCTGGCGCGAAACCGGAAACGGGTGGCCGTCTTTACCGCCGTGGGCAAAGCCGTAGCGAATCGGGTCCGTGCGGGAAGCCCGCACCCCGTAGATGACTTCGGCCGCCATCACCAAGGCTCGCAACGTGCTGGGTCCCACCCCCGGCCGCAACAGGAGGTCGGTGAAATCCTGGGGTGGGCGCTCGTAGAGCTGATACAGCACCCGATTCAAGTACCGCTCGGCCGGGATGGCATGTCCAGCCGGAAAGACCCATTCCTCCCCTTGGCGGCTCAGGCAGCTCAGGGCGCGCTGCACCTCGCGCTCCGGAACCTCCCCGGCCAGCGACGCGGTGGCTTGACGGGCTGAGGCCGACTGGGCCGCGGTCAGATCCAGCACCAGTCCTACCGCCGCCGCCCCTACGATCCCTTGGTGAGGCTCACAGACCGGATCCTCCACCGTCTCAGACCACCAATGGTAGCGGCGCGCCCAGCGGCCTCCCTCGCCTTCCATCCCTTGTTGGACCACCGCCCACCGCCCGTCTGCGGTAAACCAAAAGGTGTGATGGTACAGCTGATATCCATCTTGCACGGCCGCGTTGTCCACCTTGGCCACCAGCCGGGAGGTGTAGACCAACTGCTCGGCCGCGCTGGGCAATCCCAGGCGCTCGGCGATGGCCCCGATCTCCGAGGGGGTGGCCCGCGAGGCTCGCCCTTTCCCGCCCGCCGCATAGACGCCGAGGTCGCGCCCGCGTTGGCTGAGTCCTTCCTTCAAAGCGGCGGTGACCACCGTGGTCAGCCCTGAGGAGTGCCAATCAAAGCCCAAGAGGGCCCCAAAGGCTTGGAACCAGGCCGGATCGGCCAGTCGGGCCAAAAGCTCGCCGGGTCCAAATTCCACCACGATCGCCTCGGCCAAAGCCCCGGCCAGCTGGACCATACGTTGGTACAGCCAAGGTGGACAATGGCCACTATGGAGCGGCAGACGGGCGGTTTTCCTCTGCATTGGGTGGACTCCCCCTCCACTTCCCGTCAACCAGTATTGTATCACGGGCCTACTCCGCCGAACGGCGCCAGACGGCCTCCTGGGCCGATGCAAGGCTCCGCCATCCTGGAAGAAGGCCACGCGGCGTCGCCCGCGACCAACGGAGGGCTCGGAAGTAACCCTGAACGAGGCTCCTCCCTCCGGTGGAGCCGGGGCGGAGTCGACAGGCGAGCGCGCCGAGGGAGTGTTCCCGATCGCACGTGCCGTGAGGAAAGAGCGGGCAAGCCGATTGCTGGGGAGCGACCCACCCGGTCCAAAAGCCGCTGGCCGCCCGGCGACATCCGGGAAGGCCAGCTTGAGGGCATCCCTCGCCCCCCTCCGGTCAGAAAATGCCGCTGTTCCCCGGTCCATGCGTTTCACCCACCGGCGCGCAAATCGCAGCGATACCGCTTTGGGCCGGGGGAGGTCGTACATAACCCCACCGCCGTCGCGCTCGGGGATGGCCGCCGAGCAAGGCCTGGTTCCGGCCTGGCGGCCTCGGCTAAAACCACTGCCAGAGCTGGCGGCTTTGCACCCGCCAACGCACGATGCGATAGGCCTGAGAGGAGTTCTCCACCAAGTATAACGTGCCGTCTGGCTCCACCCGGCCCCAGATGTGGGCCTGCACCGATTCGGGAGGCACCGACCAGGTCAGCAACAGGCGGCCGTTCGGCGCGTAGACGCTGACGCCGGCCTCCTGACCTCCGGACAGATTCCAACCGAAGTAGAGCCTTCCCTCCTGGTCGACGCCCAACAACTCGGCCGTGCGCGCCTTGGCCGGCAGGCGGACCAACACGCCCTGGGTTCCCTGGGCGCTGACCTCCCGGATCCGCCGGGAGTCGGCAGACGGCCCCATAAACTCGAGCAGCACCGTCCCCGACGGGGTGACTACAAAGCTGACCAGCGGGGCTTTAAGCGCGGCCTCCCCCGCCGTCGAGGCCGAGTAGAGCAGGCTCCCGGCGTCGGGGTGGGCATTCGAATAAGCCTGGAGTTGCGAGTTGAGGCGGTTTTGCCCCACCGCCAGCCATTGTACCAACAGTTGGCCGGCTCGGATTCCCAGCCGCCAGGGAACCACCTGAACGCCTCGGCTTGCGCTGGCCGGCGCCACCGGAGCCAGCCCGCTGCCGGCCAGGCGATAGACTCCGCCCCCGTGGGCATCGGCGACGTAGACCTCCTGGCCAGGGCTGACCACCACGTCTTGTCCCAGCGTAGCGCCGAGCGCGGTGACCTTCTCGACCTTTCCGGCCGGATTGAGTTCCAGCAACCGTCCGCCGTAGCTGTCCAAGAGGTAGAGGTGGCGATGAAAGACGTCAAAGGCGAGCGGACCATACCGGCGTCCATCTACCCCCGAAACCTCGCGCACCGCGTCAGGTCCGTTGCCGAAGGAAAGACGCCACACCACCCGCGGTCCCGCCACCGCCAGGCGGACCACGCGGTGGAACCGGGCCAGGAACAACGCCACCGCCACCGCCAGCGCCACCAAGGACCCCAACCAAAGGCGCCTTGCCATCCCACTCCCTCCGCCAGGACGATATGCCGGACAAGGCAAGGCCATGCCTGGGGTCTGGCGGTCACGGGGCCAGCCAGGTCGCGGTAATCAGGACGCCCCCATCCTCGACATCGGCCCAGAATCTGGCCACGAGCTCCTCCTTCTCGTCGCAGACGGTACCAAACAGGCGGTTTTGCTCCACGTCATTCACCTGAATGACCACCTCCGGGCCAAATCGGTCCTCGGCCGCCGCCTGGACCTCCCGGAAGGCCCGCTCTCACAAGGTTCAGCAAAACTTGTACCGCCGCCCCCGAATCTCAGCCCAAACGTTGCCCCAGGTGGCTCCGCAGACGGCACACGCCTCCATTTGCCGCTCCCTCCTCCCGGCTGAGACTCCCTAGGCCAAGCCGACTCCGCTTTCTTCCTCCGCCGCCTCCGCCATCTCGTCAAACATCCGCCGCACGTGGCCGATCGCCGTCTTGAGGGTCTCTAACACCTCGTCCATCTCCGCGTGACCGTAGCGGGCCAAGATCGCCGCCGCCTGGTTGCCGTGTTCTACGTCGGCCACCTCGGTGGCACGGATAAAGCCCAGCGCCTCTTCGGGCAATCCCAAGGCCCGCCAGGATGCCCGTTCGAACCCGGTCCCTTGGGCAAGGCCGGCCCGGCGCGGCAATTCCCGGTCCCCCAACATCTCAATCCCGTTGACCGCCGCAAAACCTAAGACCCAGTTGGGTTGTCGTGCCATCTCCTCCCAATAGCGGAAGGCCGCCTCGGCCGCCGGCAGGGGACGATCTCGCTCCAGCTCTTCCCGCTCCATCCCCAGAGCGCGCCCCAAGCGCTGTAAGAGCCCGTAGTGGTGGGTCCCCTCGCTGGGATCAGCTACCACCTCGGCCATCAAGTTCTCCACTTCAAAGGCGATTACGTCAAACTGGGGACAGTTGGAAATCACCGCCCCCACCCAGCGCGGGAACCGGCGGGAGAAGCCAAGCCAGCCGCGCACAAAGGCCCGCGCTTGGGCCGGCGTAGGCCCTTGGGCAAAGGCTTGGATCAAACGGGGCGGATCGCGAAAATATTGGTCCACCACCAGCTGCTCGATGCGCTCCACGTCCCGAGCCTGCGCCTCTCTGAGGCTCTCCCACTCCTCCAGGCGAGCGGCCAGCACCGAGGGCGACAGGGCTTGACGGCTGAGATTGCGGTTTAGCCACATGACGTGGGCGCCGTCGCTGGCAGCCGCCAAACTGGCGAAGTGTTGGGCCAACTCGTTCCAGTCGCGAGCAGGAACATCACAAACCGGGCAACGCATACTCCTCTCCTCCCTCTTCATGGGCCTTCCGGCGTCCTTTGCCTCCTCGTCCTCTCATCCGCCTGCTCCTTCCAGCTCTTTGGGCGGGTCGGCCGGGTCGTACACCAGCGGGGTCTCATTGGGGCCAAAGGTATCGAACACCACCAGGTAGTCCCGGGCCCGGGTCAGCGCCACGTAGAGCAGGCGCAGCCTCTCCGCCTCTTCTCGTCGCTGCTCCTCGGCCTCAAGCCAATCCCATCCCGCACTTTTTAACCCGCCAAGGTTCCAGGCCACCGCCCGCCCGTCCGGGGAGCGCAGCACCGGCGTCGCCCGCCTCCCTTCCCCGTGCCAATTGGCCACGATCACCAAGGGCCACTCCAGCCCCTTGGCCCGATGGACGGTGGACAAGGTGACCGCGTTCCCCCACTCTCCGACCTCGCCCTCTTCCTCCGGGTCCTGTTGGGCAACTTTGGTCAACAGCCACTGCGAAAATTCCCAGCTACCCCAGCGCCGCCCGCGCGTGCGCGCCAGTTCCCGCAGCTTCAACAGATTGGCCAGTCCTTGACGGTCCTCGGCCTCGCTGAGATACCGGGAGAGCCCGGTCGCCTCGTCCAAGGCGTCGAAGTAGTCGACCGCTTCGTAGCGGGCGACCTGTTGGTGCCACTCCCGCAACCGCTCGACCCACTCCTTGGCCGGCCCGCGCCCGCTGCCGAGCGGCGTGCTCTCCGCCAAATCTTGCGGGCTGAGCCCGACCCAGGGAGATGCCAGCCAGGCCGCCAGGTGCACCTGGTCCTCAGGGTCCAACACGGCGGCCAGAAAGGCGGCGAACCCGCGGACCTCGTCCCGCCGGAAGAACGAGGTCGACCCCAAGGCGGCCAGCGGCACCCCCTCGGCGGCAAAGGCCCGGCGAAAGTGAAACAGGCCGGTGCGGTTGGGGACGATGACCGCGATGTCGGCGTAGGTGATCGGCCGCTCCAGCCCGCCCGCCCACACCGGCCAGGCGCCCTGGACCGCCTGCTGGGCCAACCGCGCAGCCCACCGCGCCTCGAGCTGGCGGCGTTGGTCGCGGTCGGCGCCAAGCTGGCCGCCGTAGACCTGCACCCGGGGAGGCAGCTGCTCGCCTTCCTGACGGCGCGAGGCCAGCAAGGGCATAAATTGCGGCCAATACGGCGGCGGCTCCTCGCCAGACGGCCAGCCCTGGAAGTGGCGGTTGACAAAATCCAAAATCGCGCCGTCAGAGCGGAAGTTCTGCACGATCTGCAGGGTTTGGCCACCCCCTGCGACCACCGCGTCGCGAACCCGGGCATAGGTCTCGACGTCGGCTCCCCGAAATCGGTAGATCGACTGTTTGGGGTCGCCGACGGCGAACAGCCTCCCGGGCACCCAGGGCGCCTCCTCGGTCGGTTCGACTTTGGCCAAGGCGTAAAGGATCTCGACTTGAATCGGGTCGGTATCCTGGAACTCGTCGACCATGATGTGGCGCCACCGCTCCTGGATCCGGCCTCGAATCAGGGGGTATTCGAGGAGCAACCGGCGGGCTTCCCACAGGAGGTCGTCATAGGTCAGATACCCCGCCTGATGTCGCACCTTTCGCCAGTAGGGAAGAAAGTCGCCTTGCAGGACCTCGAGAAAACGGGCCAGCAAGCTGGTGGAAATCGTCTCTTGCCACCGCTTGAGGTCGGCAAAGAACGTCGCCAAAGCCACTTTTTGGGTTTTGAGCGCCGTCGCCGGCCTCCATCGCTTTTGGTTGCCCAGGAGTTTGGTCCGCAGGTGGCACTGGACCACCCGGCGCATCTTTTCCATCGGGGTGGGAAGCCGGCAGAAGTCTTCAACCCAGCTGGCCACCTCGCGCACCTGGGCCAAGCCAGGATCGTCGAGGGTGGTGGCCGCCTGTGCCGTTTGATGCAGCGCTTCCAGCCGCTGCCGCCACTGGTCCGCCCACTCGGACAGATCCAGCGAGCCCGTTGGCGTGGATGGGGCCCCCGCTTCCCGCAAGGCCACCGCCAAGCGCGCGATCTCGTCCTCCCTGACGCCCAGCCGCACCAGGTCTTGAATCACCAGCCGACTCGCAGGGGTGGCCGCCTCCTTCAACCAGCGGCGCCAACACTGGCTCCACAACCGTTCGCTGTCAAACCCGTCTAAGACCTCAAATGGCCATGGCAGGCCCAGAGGCAAGGCAAATTCGCTGACCAGTCGGTGGCAAAACCCATGGATGGTGGTGATGACCGCCCGTTCCATCTCTGCCAAGGCCCGGCGGGCCGCCCGGGCCCGGGACGGGTCACCGCCTTCGGCAACCTCAGTCAGTCGCGACTTCAGGCGGGCGCGAATCTCGAAAGCGGCTTTTTCCATGAAGGTGATGAGCACCAGGGCGTGGAGAGGAAGGTTGGCCTCCACCACCGCCCGCACCGCTCGCTCCACCAACAAGGTGGTCTTCCCGGTCCCAGCTCCCGCCTCCACCACCATGTTCACGTCAAAGCAACTCTGCGCCAGCTCTCGCGCCGCCTGGTCCTGGACTTCCGACACCCGCCTCCCCCCTATTCGTCCTCCCGGCCGGCGTCGGCCTGCCTCCATAACGCCACTTCCGGGAGGTGCTCCGCCCGGTCTCGCGCTTCCTCCCCCACCTCGGCCGGGCAGATGATGCGGTAGGTACAAGTACGGCACGGCTCTGGACGGCCGTGGGGGATCGGCCAGAATTTCCCTTCGGCGATCCACTGGCCCATGGTCTGGACGATCGGCTCCGGGTCGGGCCATTCGGCCTCAGGCCCCACGGCGTACGAGGCAAACCGCCGCCGGGCGTTTAACCCCATCACGCGAACCGCCACCGGCTCCCCCCGGTCGCGGATGGCCAGTCGGTACAACGCCATCTGCAAATTGTCCGGGCCGACTTTAAGCGGATGGGAGAAGGCCCCAGTCTTAAAGTCGATCACCTCCAGGCTACCGTCGGCCAAACGGTCGACGCGGTCTAGCCGACCCTCCAGCGCCACCCCGCCCACGGCAAAGCGAAGTGTCTGTTCCCGGAGCACGCTTTGCCGCCCTGCGAGCTCTTTGCGGCTCCACCACAAGGCGTCGGCCACCTGCGAGGCCAAAGACTCTACTTCCCCCTCGACCATCACCGAAAGCGCGTCTGGAGGCGGCGGGCTGTCCGCCATCGCCTTTTCAATCGCGGTCAG
>JAIMAE010000170.1 GCA_023512105.1 Bacillota bacterium
GGTCCTGCGGGCGGCGCATAGACCAGGTGGCCGTCGGGGGTGGCGCCAAGCTGGCCCCCCGGCAGGGTGCCCTGGGGAAAGGGCAGGACCTGCCATTGGGAGACCTCGGGCAAGTACAGAGCCACCACCGGCACGGTCAGGTTGACCAGGGCAGCCACCTTGCCGCCTGGCAGCATTACCATGTCGGCCGGGGTCTTGCCCAGAGCCGGGTAGTTTGGGATCTCCCGCCAACTCAGGCCACCGTCGGAGCTTTCTAGGAGCGGTCCCAAGGCGCCGCTGGCAGTGGAGTCGAGACTGACCACCGAGATGGCCGGGTCTTCGGGGTCGACCGCGAAGTCGCGGACCTCCCAGCCGCTGCCGGCCAACGGGAGGATGGTTCTCCACTCCTTGCCGTCGGTGCTGACGCTCAGCGAGCCGTCGAGCACGGCCCAAAATTGGTTTCCCATGGCCACGATTTGTTGTACGGAAGCCGGAGACCAGCCCCAGGCCTGCCAGTGGCGACCTCCGTCGGTGGTGACAAACCCGCGCGGGCCTTGCCCGGTCTGCACCACCAAGAGGGCGGTGGTTGGATGGGCTGGGAGGGCGGCGATCACGGCGTCCCCCTGGAGGTGATCCGGAAGGGGATTCCAATAGGACTGGCGCCCGGGTTGCAGCGCCGTCCAGGCTCCCTGACGGGTAAGGTAGACCAGGGGGCCGGCGGCGGCAAAACTCTCGATGCGGCCCGGTCCTCCCGTCACCCAGCTTCCCGCCAACGGGGTGGCGGCGGTCACCGCGGGGATGGTGGGATGCACGTCCAAGGAAAGCGGCTGGGGGCGCGCGTTGGTAAACGCGGCCAAGGCGACGGGGGGGATCATGGTGGCCACCGGCTGCCCCTCCCGAAGCAGGACCGCCGATTGCAGATGGTTGCTGTTGTCGACTTCCACCGAGAGGTGGTCGCCGGCGATCCCGTTGGCCTGAAAACGTCCGGCCAGGAGCCAGCTTCGGCCGGTGGGGTTGATTGGGTAGGAGGCGAAGACCGCCTCGCTTCCTTGCACGGCGACATCTTGGGCCTGGGTGGAGTGAAGCAGCTGGACCACGCTCTGCGGCAACCGCGCGCTGACCAGGGCAGCGGCTCGCAGCCCCTGGGAGGGGGCGCGCCGGGGATGGAGGTACAACGAGGCCGCCATCGCACAAGAGCCCACAGCCGCCAAGGTCGCGATTCCGGCCAGCCGGCGCTTCCACCGTCGGCGCGCCACCGCCGCCTTGGGTTGGAAGCCAGGATCCCAAAACAGGCCCAGCCGGTCAAAGGTGCGGTCCAGGGATTGCCCGATGTGGTGTTCCGGAGGGAGCGTGCTCATGACCATCCCCCTTGCTCGGAGCGGACGTCGCCTAACAACGGTTTTAAATGTTGTCGAGCCCGGTACAGCCGGGTCTTGACCACTTGAGGGGTCACCCCCAGGGCGGTTGCCACCTCTCGCACCGAATGATCGAGGTAGTAGTAGAGAACGACGCATTGGCGCTCCGGAAACTCCAGCTGCATGACCGCCTGGAAAACCGCGGCGTCCCGCCCGATCTCGGCATCGCTGGCCCGGTGGAAAAGCTCCAATTGGTCGGTGAGGTCCTCGGGATGGCGGCGCCGGTACCGCAACCGGTCGCGACAGAGGTTGGTCACGGTGTGAAACAACAAGGCCGGGGTGACGGTGTGGACCCCGCGCCGGGACACGTGGCGCCACAGGCGGATGAAGCTCTCTTGAACCACGTCTTCCGCATCCTGCCGATTTTTCAACAGGACATAGGCGTAACGCAACGCTCGGTCGCCTTCGCGCAGCATAAATTGGGTAAATGCGCTCTCCTCAGTGCCTCCACCCACGGCCTGTCCTCCACCCCCGTTGACCGGCGCCCTACTTGGTAAACGTTTTGGGGGAGCGAGCGGTTACCGGCTCCTTTGTCCTTATCATACTGGTTCGCCTCTCCTCAGCGGGAACGATTTCCCTTCCGACCGCCGGCATGGTAGCATCGGGGGAGGACCGAGGTGGACATCTTGCGCGGGCCCTGGGGCGGCAGAGGAGGAATGGTCGATGCAAGCCCGTTTGGTGGTTTGGATTGCCGGGGTGGCGGTGGTGGTTGCAGGAGGGCTGGCGTGGGGGCTATCCAGGCCGCCGGTGCCGTCGGCACCGCGGGCGGCGGTCAATCCCGCCCCTTCCTCGGCCGTAGGGACATCGTCCTTGCCATCGAGTTCGCCCACCTGGGCGCTGCCGGCCGCTCCCATCTTGGTGACCGCAGATCCCTCTGGGGGGGCCTGGGCGGGCACGCTGGGGTCGGACGGGTTGACGGTGTGGCGGCTTACCGCCAGTGGCCCCGCCGCGCAAGGTCGATTCCCGTGGCCTGCGGGACAAGCGGTGCGGGCTAGCTTGGCGACGGCTCAGGGATTGTGGGTCGCCTCGGCGGATACGGTGTACCACTGGAGCCCGCAAGGCGGATGGCAATCTTGGAGCGTGGCCACCGGGACGATGGAGGTAACCTATCTGGCCCCAAGCGATTCGGGGGTTTGGGTAACCGTCACCAATCCACGTGCCGGGGGCGCGATGGTCCCGGTTTCGGTGCTGGCCATAAACCCGGCCCAGCCTTCGGTCACGCCGGTGCTCTCCGCTCAATCCTCGGCTTCCGCCGCCTTCGCCCCCGCCCCTGGGGGATTGGCCTTTGGCCTATTGGCTGGCCCGGGGCCTAACGGGGCGCCGCTCGGCTATTGGGGGTTGTTCAACCCCGAGCAAAATCGCCTGCTCCAGCAGCATGCGCTGCCGGGAGGCGCGCTGGGCCAGCTGGTCGAGCCGGCTGGCGGGTCCACCGAGGTGGTTGCCCTGGCGGGTTCGGCTTCTTCTCCGCCCGAACTGTGGACCGTGGACGTGGCCACCGCCCAGTCCCGTTCAATCCCTTTGGCGGTGCCCAACGGGTCCGCCATGAGTGGGTTGCGCAGGGCTTCCGATGGCCAGTCGGGCTGGGTGCTGACCTCAGGGCCTTCGCTGGCGCCGACGGTTTGGCACTGGAAGGTAGGGGAAAGCCCTCAGGCGGTGGCTCAGCTCCCCGCGGGGCAGCCCACCGTCGTGGTGGGAAACACACATCTTTACATCATCTCGGGTCAGCGGATTTCGATACGGCCGTTGTGACCTTGGGGCCTGAGGGATTGGGGGAAATCCTGTTGACCGACGACTTGGGGGGTGGCGCAGCCGCAATGGAGACGGTGGATGTGGCCGTCATCGGAGGTGACGGCATCGGACCGGAAGTGACGCAAGAGGCCGAACGGCTGCTGGAGGTGGCGGCAGCCTGGGGAGGGCGCGTTCGTTTTCGGTTTCAGCATTTCGATTGGGGATGCCAGTATTATCTGGCCCACGGCGAAATGATGCCGAAAGACGGGATTCAGACCCTGAGCAATTTCCCGGTCATCTTGCTGGGGGCCGTGGGATTTCCCACCGTGCCGGATCACATCTCGCTGTGGGGCCTGCTTCTGCCGATTCGCCGAGAGTTTGACCAGTACGTCAACTTACGGCCGGTGCGCCTGCTGCGCGGGGTGGAAGGCCCGCTGAGACGGTTTGAGCCCGGCTCCTTCAACTTTGTGGTGATCCGAGAGAACACCGAAGGCGAGTACTCCAACGTCGGAGGCCGGCTGCGGGCAGGCACCCCGCAGGAGGTGGCGGTGTCGACCAGCCTGTTTACCCGCTACGGGACTGAGCGGGTAATCCGCTATGCCTTCGAGCGCGCCCAAGGAGCGCCCCGCCGGCGGCTGACCGCTGCCACCAAGTCAAACGGGATTACCTACACCATGCCGTTTTGGGATGAAGTGTTTCGCGAGGTCGGGCGCGAGTATCCCCAGGTCAGTGCGGAGTTGGTCCACATCGACGCCTTGGCGGCGTTCTTCGTGCAGCGGCCGGACCAATTTGACGTGGTGGTGGCCTCGAATCTGTTCGGGGACATTCTCACCGATCTAGGCGGGGCGATTCAAGGCAGCATCGGCATGGCGGCCTCCGCCAACTTGAATCCCGAGCGCAAGCACCCTTCGATGTTCGAGCCGGTCCACGGGTCGGCGCCCGATATCGCCGGCCGCGGCGTGGCCAATCCCATCGGGGCGCTGTGGAGCGCCGCGTTGTTGCTCGAACATGTCGGGGAGCGCGAGGCCGCGGCCCGGGTCATTCCGGCGATTGAATCGGCGCTGGAGCGGGGGATTCGCACCCGCGATCTAGGCGGCACCGCGACCACCAGGGAGTTTGCCGACGCGGTGCTGGACGCCTTCCAGGCGCAGGGTTGACCTCCCGCGATGGACGTGGGCGGATGCGGGAACCATCCTGCAAGGGCCACCCCACCCGGGCGCCGTCGACAGGGAGGAGCGGAGTGAGGCATGGTCGATAGCGCGTTGGTGATCCCGGTCGGGCTACCGACTCGCCTCGAGCGTCTCCGCCGGACCTATGATTCGGACGCCTTGTGGCTTCCCGCCCACATCACCGTCCTGCTTCCGTTTGCTCCCGCCGCCGAAAAGGAGGCGGTCACCCCCCGCTTGGCCGCGGCCTTGGCGGCGGCCCAGCCTTTTGAGGCGGTGGTCTCCGGGGTGGGGACGTTCGCCAGCGCCGAGCGGGTGGTGGTGTACCTGCGCTTGGCCTCCCGAAACCGCTTGGAGGCGCTGTTCGCCGCGGTCCATCAAAGCTTCCCAGATTATCCCCCCTACGCTGGGTTGCACGACTCGGTGGTGCCGCACATCACGGTGGCGCGGGTGGCTCCGCGGGCGGCCGCCTCGGTGATTTCGCTGGTGCGTCAAGCGCTGCGGGCCTCGGCACCGGTGGTGGTGCCGGTGCGCAGCGTGGAGTGGTTAATCCCTGCCCTCGAGCGGCGTTGCCGCACCGTCGTGCGCTTGGCCCTTCCCCTGCGCGCCGCAAAACCCGCGATGGACCCTGAGGCCTGAAGAGCATCTCGGCCGGGGACGGGCCGAGGAGTGCGGGAAATCGTACAACGCGGAGGCCCTGCAGGCATCGGGCGTGGTCGACAGTCAAAGCCAGTTGGCTTAGGTCGGGGCGGGTTCGAAAATCCCCGCTAGACTTCGGGGTATCCGGGGTTCGTCGTATAATACCTGGTGGCGGAGCTTACCAGGGGGCCTTCGAAGGGGAGAAAGGGAGGCGGCGGCGATGGCCGATGTGTTACCAGAAGCGGCGAAGGCAACCGAGGCGACGGAAGATCTTGCAGCCTATCGGGCCAGTGGAGGTTACCGCGCGCTGGAGCGCTCTCGCCAGCTTGGCCCCGAGGCGGTGATAGACCAGCTGGAGACGGCGGGGCTTCGGGGACGGGGGGGAGCGGCGTTCCCCACCGCCCGCAAGTGGCGCTTGGTCCGGGAAGTGACCG
>JAIMAE010000171.1 GCA_023512105.1 Bacillota bacterium
CAATTTGGGGAATTTTTAATGACCAAACTGGGGACTTACGTTGACCAAACTGTCCACTTTCATTTGACCAAATACACGAGGCTGTGGCGCAGGCCTGGCAGGCCGAGCCGGGGCCGGGGGGCTGGCACTGGTGGACGGCGGAGCGGGCCTGGGGCGGGGCGGCCGCCGCCATGGACCCCGCCCTGGCGACCCAGCGGTGGGCGCAGGGGGCGCTGCGCCTGTGCGGGGAGCGCCCCCCGCTGCGGCGGGCGGCCCCGGCCGCCGCGAAAGGAGGTGAGCGCGCCCCATGATCCGATGGCGCGACATCCTGGCCCGGTGGCGGCCGTCCGGCCCTCGGGTGCCGGCCCCGCCCGCCGGGGCCGCCGGCCAGTGGGAGGAGCGACTGGATGCCATCGTGTGCCCCGCCCCGCAGGGGCAGGGGGTGGCCCACCAGGTGTGGCGGGTGGAGGAGTGGCCCGCTGGGGCGGTGGGCGGGCGCCTGGGGCTGGCGGCCGATCCCCTCCGGGTGGGCGCCTGGCCCATCGTGCGCTGGCTCTGGCGCATCACGCCCAGCCCGATGGCCCTCGACGGGAGCCTGGCCCGCAAGATCCGGCGCCTGGAGCTGGCCGTGGCCGCGCTGGGGGCCAGCGAGACCGGCCCCCGCCGGGACGAGTGGGCCGCCCTGCAAGGGCTGCTGGCCCTGCGGGACGCCCTGGTCTTCCGGGGCGAGCAGCTGGTCCAGGTGGACGCCCTGTGCTGCATCACCTCCACGCCGGAGTGGATCGCGGAGGACGCGGCGCTCATCCGGGCGCGGCTGCAGGCCCTCGGGATCCAGGTGGCGCCGCTGGAGGCCGAGCAGTGGCCGGCGGCGCTGCGGGCCTGGGGCGCCGGCCCGCTCTTCGAGGCCGGCGAGACGCCCGCATGGGCGCGCTGGCTGGGGTTCGGCGGGGCGCCGCTCTGGGCGCCGCGGGTGGTGCCCGCCGACCGGGCGGCGGGGCTGGTCTGGCCGGGCCGCGGCCAAGTCGGGGATCCCCCGGACGGGGCCGTGTACGTCGGCCACACCCCGGACCTGCAGCCGGTGTGCGTCGACTTCCGGCAGGCCGAGGCGGGGGTGGCGGCCAACGTGCTCGCGGTCGGCGCGTCGGGGTCCGGCAAGAGCTTCTGGCTGAAGACCCTCGTGCGCGGGCTGCTGGCCGACGGCTGGTGGGTCGTGGTGCTGGACGTCGACGGCGAGTATCGGGCGCTGTGCGAGGCCGAGGGCGGCGCGTGGCTGGACGTCTCGGGCGAGCGCGTCGGGGCCTTCCCCGACCCCCTGGCCCTGCCGGCGCCCCTGGGCGACCCCGACGAGGACGCCCGGCGGTGGGACCGCATGATGGGCACGGCCGGCCGGCTCGCGGCGGTGCTCGGCGGCCTCGGCCTGGCCGAGCAGGGGGCGGTGGAGCGGGCCGTTCAGGCGGCCTGGGCCGCGCGGGGCGTCACGCCCGACGACCCGGCCTCCTGGGACCGCGCCGGCGCCTCGCCGACGATGGCCGAGGTGTGGGCGGCGCTCGACGCCGCGCGGGGGCGCGACCCGGCGGCGGCGGCGGCGGCCGACGCGCTGTGGCGCTTCGTCCACGGCTCGGGGCGCCACCTCTTCCAAGGGCGCCCCACCGCCTGGCACGAGCCGCCGGCCCGGTGCGCGGTGTGGCACCTGGGCGGCCTGGCGCAGATGACGCCGACCACGGCCATCTCCCCGGAGGCGGCGGGGCGGTACGCCCTGGTGCTGGACGCGACCTGGGAGTGGCTGCGCCGCCTGCGCCGGGCGGGGGAGTGGACGGCGGTGGTGGTCGACGAGGGGCAGCGGGTGCTGCCCCAGCCGGTCCTGGGCGAGGCGGTGGCCGCGATGGCCACCACCATCCGCAAGTGGAACGGGGTGCTCGTGTTCGCCACCAACACGCCCGACCCGCTCTGGCGGACGCCGGCCGGGCAGGGGCTGTGGTCGGTGACGCCGATCAAGGCGCTGCTGAAGCTGGAGGCGGCCCAGGTGCAGGGGCTCGTGCAGGCCCTGGCGGTGCCCGCGCCCGTCCGCGAGGCGCTGCCGCACCTGCCCGAGCGGACGGTGCTGGCCCGGCTCCCCGGCGGCGCCTGGGCCGAGCTGCGGGCCATGGTGCCCCCGGAGGAGGCGGCGCTGTACCAGACGCGCGGCCAGGCGGCCGCGGAGGGGGGGTGAGGCGGGTGGGCTTCATCTACGTGCGCGTCATCCCCCGGCGGATGCTCGTGGCCGTGCCGGTCGACGTGGACGCCCGGGGGCCGGACGCCGTCACGGCGTGGCTGCGCGACCACGGCTTTCCGCGGATCCGGCGCGAGGACTGGGAGGTGGACTACCGGGTGCCGCCCGACGGCCCCGAGGGACAGGCAGGAAGGAGGCGGCGGCGATGAGGGAGGGCCATCGCAAGGTGTACGCGGTGCGGGGCCACGCCGGGCTGGTGGAGGTGCCGGCCGACGTGGACGCCCAGGGGGGCGCGGCGGTGCTGCGCTGGATCCGGGACCAGCTTGGCGAGCCCCGCATCGGCTGGTCGGATGTGGAGCTGCTCTACGAGGCCACCCCCGCGGGCGGCGGCGCGGGGTGGACGGGGGACTGAGGCGGGATGCGGAGGCGGTGGATCGTCGCGCTCGCCGTCCTGGCCTGGATGGGCCTGCCGTGGCTCTTCATCGGCGAGGGGCCCCGGAACGCCCAGCAGGCCCAGGCGCCGGGCTGGGATCTCGGTGGCTTCCTGCCCGCCCCGGCGCCCGAGGCGGCGCCGCTGCCGCGCACCGCCCCCCTGGCGCTGCAGTACTGGCCGGTGCCCGAGGCGGCGGCGCAGGCGTGGATCCGGCGCCACTACCCCGGCGCCCTGGCCGGCGAGCCCATCGGGGCGCCGGTGGTCGCCGCGGCCCTGGCGGCGGGGCGGCGGTACAACCTCAACCCCCTCCTGCTCCTGGGCATCCTGGCCGCCGAGCAGGGCTTCCTGTCCCCCAACGTGCCGGGCGGGCTGGCCCACGCCGAGCTGTTCCTGCAGAACCCGTGGGACTACGGCGTCTGGCCGGGCTCGCCGTTCCGGTTCGCGATCGGCGCCCAGGCCAGCGCCCTGGGGGCGGCGGCCCTGGTGGACCGGGTGGCCCAGGCGGTGCTCCGGCGCGGCTGGTCTTGGGGCGCGTTCGAGGCGGACCTGGCGCGCACCTACGTGGGGGCGCCGAGCGCCGACTGGGTGCGCAACACCTTCGGCACGTGGGCGGCGATGGCGGCGGACCCCGCCATCCAAAGCGGGGCGCTCCTGGCCGTGCTGGCCAACCCGGCGAGTGGGCCGCCGACGGTGGCGGAGGCCGTCACGCAGGCCCTCGGCGGCGCCGCGGCCCAGGCGGGGGCGGCGGTCACGGCGCTCGCGGCCGACGCCCAGCAGGGCGCCCAATGGCTCGGCGCCCACGCCCAGGGGGTGCTGGAGCGGGCCGGGGTGGCGGCCCCGGGGGGGGGCGGGGGTGGGGCGGCGGGGGGCGGGGGGGGTCGGGCGGGGGGGGTGGGGGGCGGGGGGGGGGAGGGGGGGGGGGGGGTGGGGGCACCACTCCGCGAGTGCCTTGGCCATGCCCGTGGGGCCACCTGTCCGCCCCTGAACTGGAGAGGGGAGAGGGAGCGGGACACAGGGCGGGCGGACGGGATTGCCGCAAACCCCGCCTGCAACCCACAGTCGCCGGGTGCTTCCCATTTGGTTCATATTCTGGTATAATCTAGTCAGGTGGGCGCTGGCGGTGGAGGCACCGTCGCGCTCGTTACTGCTGGAGGCACAGGGTGAGTTCTTCCTGGTATAAGAATGGGTTCGTATACCTTCTGATCCTGATAGCTGTGGTGGCGCTCTTTGCAAACTTTTTCTCGTCGGGCGACAACCCGAGCCGCGTCTCGATCCAGAAGGTGGCGGAGCAGGTCAAAAGCGGACAGGTGGAGAAGGTGTCCATCTCGCCGGATGGGCGCCTGCTGGTCACCCTCCGGGAAGGCAGCAGCCGAAAGCTCGTATCGCGCACCGGGCAGGGCAGTGACTTTCTCGAGACGATGAAGAACCTGGGCGTGACCCAGGAGCAGATCAACCGCATAGGCGAGATCATCTACGAGGACCCGAGCCCCTGGGCCGACTGGCTGGCACTCCTGATCAACTATGTGCCGTTCCTCATCATCTTCGGACTGCTCATGCTCTTCATGGTCCGGCAGGCACAGTCGGGTAACAACCAGGCGCTCTCGTTCGGCAAGAGCCGCGCCCGGATGTTCGCGGGAGACAAGCCGACCGTAACCTTTGACGACGTGGCGGGAGTCGAAGAGGCCAAGCACGAGCTGCAGGAAGTGGTCGAGTTCCTCCGCGAGCCCGAGCGCTTTACCGCGCTGGGCGCCCGCATTCCCAAGGGCGTGCTGCTCGTCGGCGCCCCGGGGACGGGCAAGACTCTGCTTGCCCGCGCCGTCGCAGGGGAGGCGGGCGTGCCGTTCTTCAGCATCTCCGGTTCCGAGTTCGTGGAGATGTTTGTCGGCGTCGGTGCGAGCCGGGTCCGGGACCTATTCGACCAGGCCAAGCGTAACAGCCCTTGCATCGTATTCGTGGATGAGATCGACGCCGTAGGCCGGCACCGGGGTGCCGGGCTCGGGGGCAGCCACGACGAGCGCGAGCAGACCCTCAACCAGATCCTGGTCGAGATGGACGGCTTCGACACGAACACGAACGTCATCGTCGTCGCCGCCACGAACCGCCCGGACGTCCTCGACCCGGCCCTCCTGCGGCCGGGCCGCTTCGACCGCCAGGTCATCCTCGACCGGCCGGACATGAAGGGCCGGGTGGCGATCCTCAAGGTCCACACCAAGGGCAAACCGATCGACAAGGCGGTCAACATCGAGGACATCGCCCGCCAGTCCCCCGGCTTCTCGGGGGCCGATCTCGCCAACCTGGTCAACGAGGCGGCGATCCTGGCCGCCCGGCGCAACAAGAAGGTCATCGGCATGGCCGAGTTCCAGGAGGCCCTCGAGCGGGTCGTCGCCGGGCCGGAGCGCAAGAGCCTGGTCATCTCGGACGCCGAGAAGGCGATCATCGCCTACCACGAGGGCGGGCACGCGGTCGTTCAGCGGGTCCTGCCGAAGTGCGACCCGGTCAGCAAGGTGACGATCATCAGCCGGGGCATGGCCCTCGGCTACACGATGGCCCTTCCGGTCTAGGACCGCTACCTCCAGAGCAAGAGCGAGTTCGAGGACAAGATCGCCGGGCTCCTCGGCGGGAACGCGGCCGAACGGCTCATCTTCGGCGACACGACGACCGGTTCCTCGAACGACATCGAGAAGGCCACCGAGCTCGCCCGGCGGATGG
>JAIMAE010000172.1 GCA_023512105.1 Bacillota bacterium
CTGAAGTTTGGACAGACCGTGCGCGAGGCGGGGCCGGCCTCCCACCTGAAAAAGCAGGGGACTCCCACCATGGGCGGGGTGCTCTTCCTGATCCCGGTGCTGGTGGCGGTGGCCCTGTTTGCTCCCCGTAGCCCGGAGAGCTGGATCTGGGTCTTTCTCACCTTGGGCTACGGGGCGGTGGGGTTGGCCGACGACCTCTTGAAAGTGGTCTTCCGCCGGCCGCTTGGACTTCGCGCCCGCGAGAAGCTGTTTTTGCAGCTGGCCATTGCCGTGCTCTTCGTGGTGGTGGCGGAGCGGGTGGCCGGGGCAGGGCAAAACTGGGTGCTTCCTTTCGGCCTTGGGCCCTGGAACCCGGGGATGTTGGCCGGGCCGATCGCGGTTTTGGCCATCTTGGGGACCTCCAACGCCGTCAACATCACCGACGGCCTCGATGGGCTGGCCGCCGGGGCCGGGGTGGTGACGATGGCCTTCTACGCGATCTGGGCGCTGTTTCACGGCCAGCGCGAGCTTTTGCTCTTGAGCGTGTCCTTGATCGGGGGCCTGATCGGCTTTCTGCGCTACAACCTGCATCCGGCCCGGGTGTTCATGGGGGACACCGGGTCGCTGGCCCTGGGGGCGGCGATCGCCGGGGCGGCCGTGCTCTCCCGCACCGTCTTGGTGCTGCCGATTCTAGGGATTTTGTTTGTGGTCGAGACCCTCTCGGTGATCGTGCAGGTGTTGAGCTTTCGCTGGACCGGACGGCGGGTGCTTCGGATGAGCCCGCTCCACCACCACTTTGAGCTCTCCGGGTGGCCGGAGGAGCGGGTGGTGGTGGTCTTCTGGTTGGTGGCGACCATGGGGGCGCTGGCGGCATGGCTTTCGTAGGGCGAGAGCAGGGGACGCAGGAGGGGGTGGGGGCGATGCAGCCTTCGGCATCGCGCCAGGACTTCATGCTGTTGATGGCCGTTTTAGTGCTGCTGGCCATCGGCACGCTGGTGGTCTTCTCGGCCAGCGCGCCGGGGGCACTCAACCAATACGGGACGCCCTACTATTTCTTGGAGCGCCAGACCATGTGGGCGGTGCTGGGGATCTTGGCCATGACGGTGACCAGCCGGATCGACTACTGGCGTTACACCAAGCTGATTCTGCCCTTCTTCGGCCTCTCCTTGCTTTTGCTGATTGCGGTGCTGATCCCCCACGTGGGCATCGAGATCAACGGCTCTCGGCGCTGGCTGGGCGGCGGCTCCTTTACCCTCCAGCCCTCAGAGCTGGCCAAGCTGGCCCTGGTCTTCTTCTTTGCCCGCTTGTTCAGCCTGCACGCAGAGCGGCTCCACAACTTCTGGCGCGGGGTGATCCCCCACCTGGCCATCGCCCTGGTCGTCTTCGCCCTGGTTCTGGCCGAGCCCGACTTGGGCACCACGATCGCGATGGCCGGCACCTTCTTCGTGATGCTGTTCGTGGCCGGGGTGAGAAAGCGCCACCTGGCCGCCATCGTGGCCGCCGGGCTTCCCGTCCTGGCCTGGGCGATGTTGGCCGAGCCCTACCGGCGCCAGCGCATCTTGGCCTTTTTGGACCCCTGGAAGCATCCGCTGGGGGAAGGGTTTCACACCATCCAGGCGCTCTTGGCCTTGGGGTCAGGGGGCGTGCTGGGGGTGGGGTTGGGATTCTCCCGCCAGGCCCTCGGCTATCTGCCGGAGGCCTTCACCGACTTCATCTTTGCCGTCTTGGGAGAGGAGCTGGGCTTGGTCGGGACCGTCTTGGTGGTCACGCTGTTTCTGATCTTGGCCTGGCGGGGCTATCGGATCGCGATGCGGGCGCCGGACTTGTTCTCGGCGCTTTTGGCCACCGGGATTACCACCATGATCGTGCTCCAGGCGTTGATCAACATCGGGGTGGTGACCGACAGCCTCCCGGTGACCGGGATCACCCTGCCCTTCATCAGTTATGGAGGCTCCTCGTTGGTGTTGAGCTTGGCCGGAGTTGGCATTCTACTCAATATCAGCCGGCACGCGCGGTGACCTCGCTCATATGATATCTGCGCAGTCCCGAGCCGAGGTCGGGGTGAAAAAGGGGGTGGGGCGATGCGGATCTTGATGGCCGGAGGTGGCAGCGGCGGCCACATCTACCCTGCCTTGGCCATCGCCGACGCCTTGCGGCGCCTGGACCCCCAAGTCGAGGTGGGATATGTCGGCACCGACCACGGGCTGGAAAAGGACCTGGTGCCGCGCCACGGCCTTCCCTTCTACCGGATTCACGCCGCCGGGCTGTTGGTCCGCGGCTGGAGAGGAAAGCTCCACGGGTTGCTGCAGGCCCAGCGGGGGTTGGTCGAGGCCCTGGGCCTAATCCGGCGGTTCCGGCCGGCGGTGGTGGTGGGCACCGGGGGCTACGTGGCCGGGCCGGTGGGACTGGCGGCCGCGATCTCGGGGGTGCCCCTGGTCTTGCAGGAGCAAAACGCCTGGCCGGGCTTCACCAACCGCAAGTTGGCCCGCTACGCCCGCCACATCTTTGTGCCCTACGAATCGGCTCGGCGCCACTTTCCCCAGCGGGTTCCGGTGACCGTCTTGCCCAATCCGGTCACTCTTCGGGAGGCCCCGAGCCGCGAGGAGGCGCGGGCGGCCTTGGGATTGAAGCCGGAGTGGACGGTGCTGATGGTCACCGGCGGAAGCCAGGGGGCGGAGGCGCTCAACCGGTTTGTCTTCGAGCACCTCAGCGAATGGGAGCAGCGGGAGGACTGGGCGCTGTTGTGGGCGACCGGCAAGCGCTACTGGCCGGAGATCGCTCGCCGGCTTGGCGAGCGGGCTTGGGCTTGGGACAAAAACCGGGTGCAGGTGGTCGAATACTTCTACGAGATTGCGCGCATCTATCGCGCCGCCGACCTCTTTTTAGGGCGGGCCGGGGCGATGACCTTGGCCGATCTGCGCGCCTACGGGCTTCCTGCGATCTTGGTGCCCTCGCCCCACGTGGCCGAGGACCATCAAACGGAAAACGCCCGGGCGATGGAGCAGGAGGGGGCCGCCAAGCTCTTGCCGGAGCGCATGCTCTTTCACGGGGGGTTTGAGCTGCTCTCCTCCTTGATGGCCGATCCGGCCCTGCGCTTGCAAATGGGGAAGGCCGCTCAGGCGCGATTTGACCCCGCCGCCGACGAGAAGATGGCGGCGATCATTTTGGAGGTGGCCAAGGCGGCGTGAAGGAGACGGCGTTGAAAGAGTTTGCCTTGGTGGCGCGAGACTTAAAGTCGCTGGAAATTGGGCGGGTGCTGGAGGAGGAGCCGCTTTATCGCCACACCTCCTTTCGCATCGGCGGGCCGGCGGCCGTCTTTTTGGAGCCGAGCGGGGAGGAGGAGATGGTCGCCGCGCTGGACTGGCTGCACGGCCGGGGCATCCCGATGGTGGTGCTGGGGCTGGGCACCAACCTTCTGGTCTCCGACCGCGGGGTGGGGGCGGTGGTGATCTCCTCGGTGCGCAGCCTGCGCCAGGTGGAATTTCGGGGCCATCTGGTGCGGGCCGGGACCGGCGTGGGGCTGGTCCGGCTGGCCCACCTGGCCGAGGCGCGAGGGCTCTCCGGGTTGGAGTTTGCCGTCAGCATCCCCGGGACCTTGGGCGGGGCCTTGGTGATGAACGCGGGGGCCCACGGCTCGGCGATGGCGGCGGTGGTTCGCCGAGTGACCATCTGGCAGCCCGGGCGGGGGGCGGAGACGCTGGATGGCCAGGCCTTTGAGTTTGATTACCGGGAGAGCCGCTTTCAGCGGGCTCCCGAGTTGGTGGCGCTCTCCGCCGAAATCGAGCTCGAGCCGGCGGATCCGGTGGCGATTCGCGACCGCATGGCCCACTTTATGGAGTACCGCAAGCGCACCCAGCCGGTGGGAGAGCCCAACGCCGGCAGCGTGTTCAAGAACCCGGCACCGCTTTATGCCGGAAAGCTGATCGACAGCGTGGGGGCCAAGGGATGGCGGGAGGGGGACGCCGAGGTCTCGGCGGTGCACGCCAACTTCATCGTCAACCGGGGTCAGGCCCGGGCGATCGAGGTGCTGGCCCTGATGCGCCGAGTTCGCCGGGCCGTCTATCAAGCCTATCACGTGGTGTTGCGCCCAGAAATTCGTTGGATTGGACCGCCGGAGGGAGGAGCGGGGACGTCATGGGAGAATTTGTGGTACGCGGCGGGCGAAGGCTTGACGGAACCGTCCGCATAAACGGAGCCAAAAATGCCGCCCTCCCGATCATGGCCGCCTCTATCTTGGCCGATGGTCCCGTCACCCTGGTGGGGGTGCCCGACCTGCGCGACGTGCGGGTGATGCAGCGGGTCTTAGAGGCGCTCGGGGTGCGGGTGGAGCGCCGGGGAGAGACCTTGCACCTGGATCCCACCGCGTTACAAGGGTATGTGGTCCCGCCGGAGTTGATGCAGGAAATGCGCGCCTCGGTCTTTGTGATGGGGCCGCTGTTGGCCCGCCTGGGGGTGGCGGAGATCGTCCAGCCCGGGGGGTGCGCGATCGGGGACCGGCCGATCGACCTCCACCTGGCCGGGTTTGCGGCCCTGGGGGCCGAGGTGCGGGAGGTCGGCGGGGTGACGGTGGTCCGCGCCCGGGGGAGGCTTCAGGGGGGCGAGGTTCACCTCAACTTCCCCTCGGTGGGGGCCACCGAGAATTTGATGATGGCCGCCGCCTTGGCGGAGGGGGAGACCCGGATCAAAAACGCGGCCATGGAGCCAGAGATCGTGGACCTGGCCCAGTGTTTGGAGCAGATGGGCTGCCCGGTGCGGGGGGCGGGAACTCGGGAGATTCGGGTGGTGGGACAGCCGCGCCTATCCGGCTGTGAGCACGTGGTGATCCCAGACCGGATCGAGACCGCCACCTTCGCCTTGGCGGTGGCCTCGGCCGGTGGGTATCTGCGGCTCGAACACTGCCTGCCCGCTCACCTGCCGGTGTTTTGGAGCAAGCTCAAAGAGGTGGGGGTGGAGGTGCGGGAGGTGGACGCGGAGACGGTGGAACTCTTCGCACCTGAGCGCTACGAAGAGCACAACACCCAGGTCCAGACCGGCCCCTATCCGAGTTTTGCCACCGACGTGCAGCCGCAGTGGATGGCCTTTGTCCTCCGCGTCCCCGGCTATCACTTGATCACCGAGCGGATCTTCGAGAACCGGCTCGGCCACGCCCGGGAGCTGCGCCGGATGGGGGCCGAGGTGACGGTCGACCAACGGCTGGCCATGGTCCGAGGCGGGCGACGACTGCACGGGGCGCACGTGCGAGCCTTGGACCTGCGGGCCGGAGCGGCGATGATCATCGCCGCCTTGGGGGCGGAGGGGGAGACCCACGTGCAGGGGCGGGAGGTGATCGAGCGCGGCTACGAGGC
>JAIMAE010000173.1 GCA_023512105.1 Bacillota bacterium
TGGAAGGCGTCGGGCAGCCCGTCCCTCAACGGGGCGCTGCAGAACTTCACGAGCAACCTCTAAGCGGGGGCGGGGGGCGGCGGGGCCGCCCCCCGATCTCATGGGGGAGAGGGGATGGGACATGGAACGCAGGCGGCGCGGGCGGTGGGGGCGCGCCCGGGGCGGGGCCGGGGCGGCCTGGGAGATCCTCGGGGCGCTTGGCATGTGGGCGGTGATGCTCACCGGGCTGATCGCGCTGTGGCAGGCCGGCGCGACGTGGACGGCCGCCGAGCGGGCGGCGCGGGCGGCGGCGCTCGGGGTCGCGACCTACGGGTGCTGGACGCCGGCGGTGACCGGGGCCGTCCAGGCGGCGCTGGCGAACGCCCCCGGGCATGGGGCGGGTGCGACGGCCGCGCTGGCCGTGAACGGGGTGGACGCCTCCAGCCAGCCGGTGCTCGACGTGGCGGCCACCGCCGACCCGTCCATGCAGGTCACCGTCTCCGTGCCGCTGTCGGTGCGGTGGTTCGGGGTGGGGATCTGGTCGGGGTCGGTGATGGCGGTGGCGAGCACGACGTCGAGCGCCTACCACGCGGCCCCGGCGGAGGGCGGGGGCGGCTGCACCGCCCCGCAGGCTTGAAGGGAGGGGCCGGCGTGCGGCGCGTGTCATGGGGCGGGGCCCGGGGGGCGGTGAGCCTGCCGCGCATCGCCAGCGTCGGGCTGCTGGGGGTGCTGCTGGCCGCGGTGCTGTGGGCGGCGCGGGTGGCCATCATCGCCTATGTGCTGCAGACGGCGGCCCAGGGGCTGGCGGCGACGATCGCGGCCAGCGGGTGCTGGACGCCGGCGGCCAGCCAGGCCCTGGCGCGGGATCTCCAGCCCATCGCCTGGACGGAGCCGCCCGCCTCCGTGCAGGTTGAGGCCCCGGCGGTCTACGCCCCCTATGGCCAGACGGTCCAGGTGGTGCTGCGGGCGCCGGTGAGCCTGTGGCAGGGGGCGGTGGCGGGGGGCGCGACGTGGACGCTGCAGGCCCAGGCCGAGGCGGTGAGCCTGGCGCCGACGACCCAGTTCGATGGCTGCTCGCCCCCGCCCAGTGGCGGAGGAGGGGGCTCCACGGGTTCGTCTCCCGCCCCGGCGCCGCCCAGCGGCGGGGGAGGGGGCGCCTCCAGCCCGGCTCCGCCACCACAACCGGTGATCCCGATTGGCCCGCCGCCCCCGACCAACCCCGTCCAGCCACCCGGTCGGATAATCGGATGCCCCAGCCCCACCGCCACGGTCTGCCCCCAATAGCCTGGGGGCGGGGGCGACGAAGGAGGGAACCGGCATGACCCGCAAACGCGGAACGAGCCCGGCGGGGCGGGCGCCGTGGGGGCGCCAGGCGGGGATCTCGGTGTTGCTCATCCAGGCCGGCTTCGCGCTGGCGGCGGCCTGGGTGGTGCTGGCGGCCGTGCTGATGGCCCGGTGGCGGGCGGAGCAGGCCACCCTGCGAAGCGCCGTGATCACCGCCCTGCGGACGGCGCTGGCCGCGAGCTACCAGACCGAGGGCAGCGCCGGGCAGGGGCTGCAGATCGACGCCAGCCAATTCCAGGCCGACTATGACGCGGCGCTGGCCGCGGCGCTCCAGGGGGCGGTGACGGGCTGCCAGCCCGCCATCCCCCAGGCGCAGGCGCTGGGGGTCTGCGACGGCGGGGTGGGCATCGCCCTGCCCGCCTCGGCGCGGGGGCTGGCGGACCCGCTCATCGTCGACGCGGGCGCGCCGAGCCTGTGCCTGCAGGCGCAGTGCGCGGTCGCCACCGCGCAAGGGCCCCAGACGGTGCCGGGGCCGGCGGTCTCGGCCACGGCCGTGATGGCCACCGCCCCGTTCCTGGGGCAGCGGATCCCGCTGGTCGTGGCGGTGGCGCAGCAGCTGGCGCGGGGGCAGGCGGGGCAGGTGGCGCCCGGGGTGGCGCCCTGAGTGCGAGTGATGGAGCAAGGGAGGTTCGAGCATGCACAAAGGTTTGCGCATCGGGCTGGCGGTGGGGGTTGCCGTCCTCGGCTTCCTGGGGGCGGCCGCGGCGGCGCGGCGGCCGGTCGGGGTGCCGGTGGCCGTCACCACCCAGGACATCGCCGCGGGCGCGCCGGTGCCGGCCTCGGCGGTGACCACGATCGTGGTGCCGCCGTCGCTGGCCACGCACAACGCGCTCGCCCCCGCCTCGGCGGTGGTGGGGCGCGCCCTGCGGGTGCCCCTCGCGGCGGGGAGCACCGTGCCGCGGGGCATCATCGGCGGGGCGGCGGTGCCGCGGGGTGAGGTGGCCCTGCCGCTGTCGGTGCTGCCCGCCCAGGCGGCGGGCGTCGTCGCCGGGGAGCGGGTGGCGATCTTCGCGCTGCCCGCCGGGGGGGCGGCGAACGGCCAGCCGGGGGCGCTCCTGGCCACCGGGGTGCCGGTGCTGGAGGTCGCCATGCCGTCCAGCGGCGGGCTGCTCGCGTCGAGCCACGGCGTCGTGGTGGTGCGCGTCCCCCTGGAGCGCGCGGCGGCGCTGGTGGGTCCCCAGGTGGTGCTGGCCCCGGATCCGGGGGACACCTCGCAGCACTGGTACACCGCGGCGGCGCCCGCCCCCGCCGGGCAGGCCGCCGGCGGCGCGGCGGCGCGCCCCGCGGGCAAGGGCTAGAAGGGAGGTCATTCGGATGGAGTGGGTTTCCATGCTCCTGCTGGCCGCGGCCCCGACCGGCGCGCCCGCGCTTCCATCGGGGCTGGGGCAGGTCACCTTCCACACCGGCGTCGGCATCATGCAGCTCATCATCAAGACGTCCAACGTGGTCTTCGGCGTGGTGGGCGGCCTGATCATGCTGGCCGCGATCTACCGCGTCCTGCAGGTGATCGGGCAGTTCCTCCGCGGCTCCAACCCCCAGTACCAGCACGGGTTCCTCGCCCTGGGCGGGCGGGTGCCGCCGGCGCTGGCGGCGGTGCTGGACATCCTGGTGGGGTTCGTGATCCTCGGCTTCGTCCTGACCGGGGCCTGGGTGGGCATCGCGGACTCGCTGCTGGGGGTGGGTGGCCACGCGGCGAACGTGGTGAGCCACACCATCTCGAACGTGGGGCAGTGACGGGAGGGCCATGCTAGCAAAGACGCACATCGTGGCCGGCGCGGCCGCCGCCGCGCTGGCGGCGGCCTGGCGGCATGATCCCCTGACGCCGGCGGTGCTGGTGCTGGGCGGGCTGGGGGGGCTGGCCCCCGACCTGGACCACCCCCAGGCCCTCCTGACGCGCCATGTGCCGCTGGCCCCGCTGGCGGCGGGGGCGGCGCAGCACCTGGGGGTGGTGCGCCACCGCGGCATCCTCCACTCGTTCGCCCTCGCGGCCGTCGCGGCCATCTGGGTGGAACCGGCCCTGGGGCGTCTCGTGGCCCATGTGCTGTGGGCCCTGGGCGTGGGGTTCGGCCACGCCCCGTGGGTCGAGGCGCTCTGGCGCCTGTGGGGCGGCGGGGGCGCCGTCGGGTTCGCGGCCGGGTACGTCAGCCACCTGCTGGTCGACGTGCTGAACACCACCGGGGTGCAGTGGCTCTGGCCGCTGCGGTGGTGGGCGCACCTGCCCTGGCCCAGCATCCCCGTGGGCACGTGGCCCGAGACGGTGCTCCGGTGGGGCATCCTTGCGGGGCTGGGGGCGTGGCACCCGCTGACCGCCCTGTGGGTGGCGGTGGCGGCGGAGGGGATCTACCGCGGCGTGAAGGGCGCGTAGTAAGGGAGGGGCACGATGGCCTGGACTTGGCGGGTGGAGCTGCGCCCCGATCCGGCCGACCCCACGCAGTACCCGGATCCCGGCGCCGCCTGGCGGGCGGCGGAGGGCGCGCGGCAGTGGCCGGACGCCCTCGTGCTGTCGGGGGAGTGGCTGGACGCCGCGGGGGGCGCGGGGTGGTCGGACACCCTGCGGCGGTGGGCGGAGCGCGGGGTGGCCGTCTGGTGCGACGACGCGCCGTGGCGGCCTGGGCTCCCCGTGGCCCGGATCTGGCCCCCGGGCGATCCCGCGGCCTGGGATCCCGCCGCGCGGCCCGGCGACTGGGACGGCGAGAGCCAGTGCTGGCGCGAGGCGGTGGGGGAGGTCTGGTGGCGCCGGCAGCCGCCGGCGGGGGAATGGCGGCTGGGGGTGGTGCGCCTCGGCGCCTGGCCCGGGGATACGGGGGGCGATCCCCCCGCGCCGGCGGAGGTGGGGGCGGCCTTGCGGGCCTGCAGCCCCCCGGGGGCGATCCGGGTGCGGCAGGACGACCGCCGCTGGTGGGTCGCCTGGCCGATGGCGCCCGGCGCCCCCACGGGCGGGCAGTGGGCCCGGGCACTCTGGGCGGCGCTCGGCCCCGTGCGCGTGGGCGTGGTGATGGTGCAGAGCCGCGAGAGCTGGCCCCAGCGGCGGGAACGGGCCTACCACCTGGCGGACACCGGGCCGGGGCGGCGGGTGGGGGCCGCCAGGGGAGAACCCCCCACCCCGGCGTCCGAGGACCCCCATGCGGGCGGGGATGGGCCGGCGGCGGACCCCGCTTCGCCGGACGCGGCATCGGCGGAGGGGGCCGCCACGGCCTTTCTGGATGCGGCGCCAGCCACCCCCGCCGCGGGCGCCGCGGTCACCGCCGGCTGGCTCGTCTCGGATGCCGACGCCTGGTGGGGCGCGGCGCAAGACGGCCCGTGGGGGGTCGTGGCGATCCGGTTCCCCGCGCCGCTGGACGAGGCGGCGCGCGAGGAGGTCGCCGCCTGGGCGGAGGCGTCGGCCCCGCCCGGGGGCCACGGGGCCTGGACGCCGGAGGGGGATCTGGTGCTCTGGTGGCCCCTGGCGGGCCGGCCCTCGCCGACCGCGTGGGCGGCGGTGGCCGGCCTGGAGGCGGAGGCCTGGGGCGGCCGGTGCGGCGGCGCGGTGTGCAGCCGCCCCGAGCGCTGGGCGGCGGCGGTGGCCCAGGCCCGGCGGGTGGCCCGCCGGGCCGTGCGGGAGCCCACAGCAGCAATGGTCGAGGCGCCCGGCGTCGCCGTCGAGGCGTCACTGTCAGAGGAGGTCTCCCAGGGAGGCGGCGGGGCCGCCGGGGCGCCGCCAGCCCTGGGGGATCGGCCCGCCGGCGGGGACGCGCCCCCGGCCGCCGGGGATGGGCTGGACGCCTTGGAGGCCCGGCCCTCCCCGGCGCCTTTGCGGCGGGGCCTCCCTCCGCCGCCTTCGCCTGCCGCGGCACCCCCGCGGTTGGTCCGGCAGCGCGCGGGGCCGGGCGGCCGCGGCGGGCGGTGCGGTGGCGGCGCCGGGGGGGGGGCGGCGGGATGCGCGCGGCGCCCCACGCCCAGTCTGGTTTAAACAACTCCGCGCCCAC
>JAIMAE010000174.1 GCA_023512105.1 Bacillota bacterium
CCCAAGGTTTCGAACAGCCGGTAGACGTCGACCGCCACCTCCCCTTCCTCGGCGATGGCCTGCAGATGCTTGATGGTGTTGAGCGAGCCGCCCACCGCGAGCATGACCATCACCGCGTTGGCGAACGCATCGGGCGTCAAGATGTCGCGCGGGCGTAGGCCTTGCTCGACCAACGCCACGATCTGCCGGCCAGCCAGACGAGCCGCCTCCCACATTTTGGGACTTAAGGCAAGCACCGGCGTCGTTCCCGGCAGGGCCAACCCCAGGGCCTCGGCCACCATGTGCATCGAGTTGGCGGTGCCCATTCCTGGACAGACCCCCGGCCCCTTGATGGCCTCGGCCGCCATTTCCCGCAACTCCTCTTCGCTGTAGCGCGGATCGCCGGCGGCGTGCTGGGCCGCCCGCAACCAGAGTTCCTCGATGTCGATGGGTTCGCCGCGCCACTTGCCGCTTGGTTGGTACCCGCAGGCCACCACGATGGTAGGAATGTTCAGACGCGCGGCCGCCATCAATTGACCTGGCACCGTCTTGTCACAGGAGGCCAGGCACACCATCCCGTCCAACAGCGCCCCTTCCACCGCAACCTCCACGTCGTTGACGATCAGGTCGCGGCCAGCCAGGATGTACCCACCCCGATGCCCGGCACTGGTGACAAAGTCGGACGGGGCGGCGGTCCGGATCTCAAACGGCACCCCCCCGGCTTCGCGAATGGCCTCTTTGACCTTGGCCGCCACCAAATCCAGGTGCGCAAAACACGCCGCCAGTCCCGAGGACGAGTTGACGATGGCAATCTTGGGCTTGTCCAAGTCCTCCTCGGTGATCCCGAGCACGCCCCATTCGGCTCGGCGGATGGCCCACGCCACCGTCCCCGGCAACGGGCGACTGCGAAACGATGTCGTCATATTGCCCCCTCCCTTGTCCGGTCCCCCTAATCCACGCGGTCCAGGTTGTCGGTCAATCGGCGCTGCAGAGCCTGGATATCGAGGGTGTGGACACTGCCCGATCCGGCCAGCGAGAGCCCGTGCGCCGCCGCCGCCCCCATGGCCATACACGGCCCCATCACCCGCACGCTGGACAACGCCAGCACGTCCCCGTCGATGCAGCGACCGGCCGCGACCAGGTTGTCGACCTCAGGCGGCGTCATGCTGGCCCACGGCACGTAGTGCACGTGATCTTCCGAAAAGGGCTCCCACCGGTATCCCTCGGGGCGGTCGTGCAGTTCGATCGGCCACGCGGTGCGGGCCACGGCGTCTGCAAAGCGCACCCCTTGCCGAACCTCGTCTGCCGTCAACTGATGGCGCCCAACAATCCAGCGAGTCTGGCGAATGCCCGGAAGCCCGTAGGCTCGCACCCGAGCCTGGCCAAACGCCTGGGGAAATTCGGCCTGCAGAAAGCGCACCGCCGCATCGGCCTGCGCTTTGCCGGCCAAAGCCTGATGGGACATGGCAATGGGGTCGAGGGGCGTCTCCATGTGGGTCATGTTCACCAGCGCCGTCCCTCTACCGGGAAAGGCAAAGGCGAACCCATCTTGGCGGGTCAAGCCGTACAAGTGGGCCCGGGTCGCCACCCGATTGGCGAGCTCCTCCCGCGAGGGGTAGGCCGCCTCGTTGACGTGCTCCAACACCACCATCTGGGTTCCGTAGATCGGCCCCCCCTCCGGCTCCCGGCATGGCAGGCCCGCCATCCAGGCCACCGCCGCATCCCCGCTGGCATCCACAAACCCGGTGGCGGCGATGCGCACATCTCCGTAGCGGGTCGCCAGCTCCAGCGCCTGGATCCGGCGGCCTTGGCGTTCCACCCCCCGCAACACCGCCCCCAGCACCACCACCATCCCGGTCTCCCGGATCCGCTCGTCCACCCACCGCGAGAGCGCCACCTCGTCGTAGAGGATGACCGTGGTCAACGGACCGCGGCGGTAAAACAGCGCCCCCTCCTGTCCCAGGTCATGCAGGAGGCGGTCGGCCACCAGATGCGTCAATTGATAGCCATGGGAGCCGTTGGAGAACAAGCCGGCAAAGGTCCCGATGATGGAATGAACGGCCTGCCCGCCCAAGGACGGCAGGCTGTCGATCAACGCCACCCGAAGGCCGAGCCGCGCCGCCTCCAAGGCGGCGCTGACTCCCGCGATTCCCGCCCCCACCACCGCCACGTCGACCGCGACCTGGCGGGTCGGCGGACCGGCTTCTCGGCGCACCACCCGGGTGCTCAGATGGGTTGTCGTCTCTGTCATCTCGATCTCCTCTTCCTCAACTGAGATGGGATGCCTCGCTGGGCAAGGCCTCTGGATCGCGCTTGAAGACCTCGACGATGCCGCGGTCGGCGTCGACGCGCACCCAGTCCCCGGTTTCGATGACCTCCAAAGGATCCCGGTCCAGGTCGGTGATCGCCGGCACGCCGGTTACCACCGCGCCCAAGGCCATCTTGGTGCTCATGCGGTTAAAGATGAAGGCTTTCGGTGCGGTCCCGGCCAGGCGCGCGGTATGAAAGACGCCAGACCATCCCGAGGATCCTTTGGCACCCGGAAAGACCAGCACGCGGCCGGCAAACGACTGACCGCGCAGTTCGTGGCGGGTTTCGATGATGGTCCCGGTCCGCGCATTAACCCCGCCCCAACCGGAGATGGCCTGATGGGTCACCAGGGCCGGCCCTTCGGTCACGCCCCCCACCACCTTGCGTCCGTGCAGCACAATCGGCTCTCGCATCACTGCAGTCCTCCTTGCCACCGCCCCGTCACCGCCGCCTCCACGCAGTCGGCGACCGATCCAAACCACCCTTGCACCCCCATGATCGCCGGCAAATAATGCGCCTGCTTGGCCGAGTCCATCGCCACCACCTTGGTCCCTTTGGGCAGAAACTGGCCGATCGCCGGACAGGTATCGCTCATCAGGCGAGCCCCTGCCTTCTCCAAGATCTCCGTGTAGCCGTTGCGGTCGGCGAGATGGCGCAAGGCCCTGGGGGTAAAGATCCACAGCTCGGTGTTCTCGTGAACCCGACGTCCATTCAGCAGCCGGCAAACCTCCCAGATCTGCTCGATGCTGGCATGGGGGCATCCAATCATCACCAGGTCGACCTCCGGGTCTCGTCCGGTGCTGTTCAGATGCTCCCAGGTCTCCCGCCGCTCCCGAGCCCCGTAGTGCCACACCCTGCGCGGGGGGGCCCCTTGGAGCGCCTCTTCCACCGTTCGGGCCTCGGCCGTGATCCCCGGGATGTGATAGAGCTCGGTGCCCCCGGAGGAGGCCGCGGCGGCCCCAAAGTGCTTCAGCCGCACCAGGTTGGGAACGTGGCGGATGTTATCGATCACCGGGACCTCGTCCTCCAGCACCTCCCCAATCCAGTACCCGAGCAACCCCCAATCCATCACGCTCTCGACGTCCCAGTCGACCCACACCAGGTGGGTGGCCCGGCGGTTTTCGGGGATGTGATATCCCCAGTAGGGGACCTTGCCGGTCAGCATGGCCGCGGCCGCGCTCTCCCGCCCCTCCACGTTGGAGCGCGCCCCCAGCACCGAGTTGATATAGACAACGGCGGACGATTCCATCCAAGCGCAGTGCTCCCCCTTAACGGGGACGTTTCCGACTTGATAGGGCGTGCAGGTGTTCATCAGCTGAATCCCGAGTTGGGCGCTGAAGGCCTCGCTGGCCAAAATCGCCTGCGCGTCCTCGGGGCGCATCCCCTGAACCGCCCAGGCCTCGCGGTCCATGGGACCGATCAACTGGCAACTGTATACGCGAACCGGCGGGATGGACAGTGGCCGGTCGCTGTTAAGGCTCCACTGGGAAAACAGGGCGGCCGGATCACCTCCTCCCGCCAGCTGCTTTTGCGCTGGGGTGAAGATGTTGGCGCCGCAGACGTTCTTGACGTCCACCATCCGCTCGGCCCCCAAAGCCTCCCCGTATTGCACCAGCAACGCCATCGCCTGCTGCACCGCCGGGCCTTCGCGCCCATCGAGCATCGCTTCTTCATCGGGTTGAAGCCGCATCTTCTCGCCTCCTGGGCTTGCCGAATCCTCTAAATTAAAATCCTGGTCACGAACCACGGTGTTCTGCCTCGGCGCCGACCAACAATGGGAGTCGGTCGGCCCCAATCCTCACCCACACCCCTGCCTTGCGACAGTCAGTCCGGTTTAACTCCACCGTACGTTCGGCTCATAATCACATCAAATACTTCTTTTTGTCGCATTCCATAACATGCTTGCTATATAATGTCCGAAGGGCAAACGGTCAGGTGGGGGGATGCGATGAATCTTGAAGCCTTGAAGCATTTTGTTACCATCGCCGAGACCGGCTCGGTGACGCGAGCGGCGGAGCGCCTGATGGTGGCCCAGCCCTCCTTGTCCCGCCAACTCCGCCAGCTGGAAAAGGCGTTTGGGGGGCCACTTTTCCTTCGGACTGGGCGCCACCTCAAATTGACCCCGCTGGGACAGGTGGTCTTGGCGCGAGCCCAGAAAGTCTTGCAAGAAGTCGAGGCCCTAAGTCAGCTGGCCTACCACGCCCCAGAACGCCGCCAAGTGAGCTTGGGAGCCAGCCTGACCACCCTCAGCGGATTTCTTCCCCGCGCCGTTTCTCAGTTTCGCGCCAGCCATCCGGACGTCGAGTTGAGCGTGCGCACCGGGTTAAGCCAAGACGTGTACGACTTGGTGGGCCAGGGCGCGGTGGAGGTGGGCGTGGTCTCGGCTCCCCAGTCGCGCCCGATCATCGTCACCCAGCCGCTGTTCACCGATACCCTGTGGTTAATCGCCCCGAGCCATCATCCGTTGGCGCGGCGGGAAGTCGTCTTCCCCCATGACTTGGACGCGGTGGCAATGGTCACCATGACTCCCCGGGCGGCCCTCCGCCAAGACCTCAACGCCCTTTGGTCCACCTTTCACGTGCAACCTCGCATCTCCATGGAGATCGACAACGTAGGCGTCCTGCAGGCGATGGTGGCCGTAGGACTTGGCGTCACCGTCCTTCCCGGCTCCGCCTACATCCCGTACCTGCACGATCAACGGCTGGTGGCGATCCCCTTTCAGGTGCCGGAAGGTTACGAGTCGTTGTTGCCGACCCGCCGTTTCGCCCTCATCTACCTTCCCGCCCCGCTCTCACCGCTGGCCCAAGCCTGGGTGGAAGTCTGCCAAAGCGTGGCAGGGGAGTACTGGACCCGTCGCCCACAACCTTGACGCCGCCCCCCGCCTCCGTGCTATGATGACGTCGACGGGCGCGTAGCTCAGTGGTAGAGCGCTTGACTCACATTCAAGAGGTCCATGGTTCGATCCCATGCGCGCCCACCA
>JAIMAE010000175.1 GCA_023512105.1 Bacillota bacterium
GTCGGCAAATTGTGCCAGCGCACGGAGAGGGCCTGGATGACCATGTCGGCTTCCGGCAGCGGCAAGCGTCCCTCGTCCTGATAGCGGGCGAGCATGGCCTTGGTGTTGTCCTTACTCTCCTGAACGTTGGGTTGGTCAAAGGGATTGATGGAAAGCCAATGCCCGGCAATCGCGGTGGCAAACTCCCAACGCAAGCATTCGCGGGCCAGGTCGTAGGGGTCGGCGAGGACCAACTCGATCACCGGGTGGCCTAAAGCTTGCAGGTGTTCCTGCAGCTCATCGCGTCGGGGGTCTTGCTGCCCCGCCAGCCGGTAGCGAACAAACAGCCGATCGGCGCCGTAATCCTCTGCCGGGAGGGCTGGTTCGTGGGCGACTGGGATCAAGCCCCGGCCCTCCTTTCCGGTAGATTCCGCCAGTAACTGCTCTAGCCAATCGCCGAACCAGGCCAGGGAGGGGGGGAGCCACAACGTCACCTTGTCGCGGCCCATGCGGGCCGCCACACCCAGCGCGGTACCCAGCCAAACCCCATCTGCCTGAGCATCTGGTTCCGCTAATTGCTGGGTGCGGTGGAGGATGGTGGTCAGGTCGATGCCGGCCAGCGCCGCCGGCACCATTCCGAAAAAGGAGAGGGCCGAGTACCGTCCGCCCACGTCAGAGGGATTGATAAAGACATGACGAAAATTGCGTTCGCGGGCTTCCCCTTCGAGTCCCGTCCCCGCATCGGTGATGGCGACGAAGTGCGCACCGGGCTCTTGCCCCAAGGTCTTGGCTGCCAAATCCCAGAAGAACCGGTAGAGGAGGATGGTCTCGGTGGTATCTCCCGACTTGGAGCAGACCAAAAAAAGGG
The DNA here is from genome assembly GCA_023512105.1 of Bacillota bacterium. Classification (GTDB taxonomy): domain Bacteria; phylum Bacillota; class Sulfobacillia; order Sulfobacillales; family Sulfobacillaceae; genus JAIMAE01. The sequence continues at coordinate 848 of JAIMAE010000175.1, forward strand.
TGTGGGGCATGGAGAGGGAGGAGGCGAGGCGGGAGATGGCGGCGGGATGGGTGGTGTCCAGCACGTGGAGCCGCAACCCTTCCGGGGGAAAGCTGTGGGCCCAGACATCGGAGATCAGGCTGGAACCGCCCATGCCCAGCACCACCACGTCGCGGAACCCCTCTCCCCGCACTGCCTGAGCAAAGGCCTCGATGGCGGGAATCTGGGACTGGAGCCATTGGGGCAGCGCGAGCCAACCTAGGCTGGCCGCGAGTTGGTCTGCCCGGCCTGGCCACAGGGTGAGGTCGCGCTCGAGCAGGCGCTCGCCCAGCCGAGCCGCCTTGGCTTCGCTCAGACTGTGCTGAAAGGCGGAGGCCAAGTCGGGCGAGGCGGTTTCCCACTTCGGGGGGTGGGCAGCCAGGTACAGGCGGCTTCGCTTGTCTAGAATTCCGCGTCTTAGGGCGCGAAAGGAGTTGGCAAAGCTCTCAACGCCCTCCTCCAGCAGGACCTGGGCCACCGCGGACATGGAGATCCCCGAGGCCTCCAGCCGGTCCAGATGGGCCTGGGCCGCGTCCACCGCCTGGTCGACGGTCACGGCCAAACTCCCCTGGTAGCCCATCAAGGCCTCCAAGGTCGCGGGGGGGAGCGTGTTTACGGTATCTGGGCCGACCAGTTCGGTCACGTATAACAGCTCGGGGTAGGCAGGGTTTTTGGTGCTGGTCGAGGCCCACAACGGGCGTTGGACCCGAGCTCCGGCCTGCTGCAGGGCGGCAAAACGGCGGTCGCTAAAGCGTTGGCGGAAGAGCTGGTAGGCCAACTTGGCGTTGGCGACCGCCGCCTTACCCTGCCAACTGGGATCCAGCCCGCGCTCGGCGATGAGGCGGTCGACCAGGGTGTCGACTCGGCTGACGAAAAAGCTGGCCACCGAGGCCACCGGATGGAGCGGGAGCCCTTTCTGGTGGCGCTCCTCGAGGCCGGTCAGGTAGGCTTCGATCACCTGGTCGTACATCGGCAGCCCGAAGATCAAGGTGACGTTAACCGGCACCCCGTCGGCAATCAGCTGGCGGATGGCCGGGATCCCGGCCGGGGTGGCCGGCACCTTGATCATCACATTGGGGCGACCGAGCCGAGCGAAGATCCGATGGGCTTCTCGCACGGTGCCGGCGGTGTCGTCCGCCAGCTCCGGCGATACTTCGATGCTGGCGTAGCCGTCCCTGCCCAAGCTGCGCTCCCACACCGGCCGCAGCGCGTCGGCGGCGGCGGCGATGTCTTCGAAGGCCAGGGCGTCGTAGAGGACAGAGACATCCTGGGTGGAGTCAGCCAAACGCGAGAGCTCGGCGTCGTAGTCGTCCGAACCCCCAATGGCCTTTTCAAAGATGGTGGGATTAGAGGTGATGCCGCTTACGCCGGCGGCCACCAGGTGATTCCACTGCCCGGATTGCAGGAGTTGCCGGCGAATGTAGTCGTACCAGATCGACTGGCCCAGCTGGTTCAATTGGGCGAGTACGTTCAACGGAGGACCTCCCTTCGGGTATCGCCTGGGGCGCTCCGGCAAGTAGGCGCGAGCCTGTCTACCTCCATCGGCGGACGGCTTCTAAAAGATGCTCCACCGAAAATCCGAGGTGGCGCATGACCACCTCCCCGGGGGCAGAGGCGCCAAACCGATGTAAGCCAATCACCTTGCCCTCTGCACCCACGTAGCGTTCCCATCCCAGCGGCGCCGCCGCTTCAATCGCCAGCCGGCGCGTGAGGTGTGGGGGCAAGACGTGCTCCCGCCATGCCGGTGGAGCCTCTTCGAACAGTTGCCAGGAGGGCATGCTGACCACTCGCGCCCCCACCCCTTCCTGTTCCAGGCGTTGGGCGGCGGCCAGCGCCAGCGCCACTTCCGAGCCGGAGGCCAAAAGCACCAGGTCGATGGCGCGTTGGGGCTCCCACAGCACATAGGCGCCGTGACGTAGCCCGGAGGCCTTCTCTGCGGGAAGGGTCGGGAGCTTCTGGCGGCTTAGGACCAACGCCACCGGGCGGTGTTGAGTCTCGAGAGCAATTCTCCAGGCCTCCCGGGTTTCGTTGGCGTCGGCCGGCCGAATCACCAAGAGCCCGGGGATGGCGCGCAGCGCCGGCAGTTGCTCCACCGGCTGGTGGGTCGGCCCGTCTTCCCCCAGTCCTATGGAATCGTGCGTAAAGATGTAGATCACCGGCTGGCCCATCATGCTGGAGAGCCGGAGCGCGGGTTTTAGGTAATCCGAAAAGATGAGAAAGGTGGCGCCGTAGGCGCGCGAGCCGCCGTGCAGGCTGATCCCGTTAAGGGCCGCGGCCATGGCGTGTTCGCGAACTCCAAAATGCAGGTTGCGCCCCCCGTAGTTGTGGCGGTGAAAGTCGCCTTGGTCCGGTAGATGCGTTTCGGTTGAAGGGGCGAGGTCGGCCGAGCCTCCCCACAGCCAGGGGAGGTGGGGCGCGATCTGCTGCAGAACTCGCCCGCTGGCGGTCCGGGTGGCCATGGCCTCGCCCTCCGCAAACCGTGCGACCGTTTTCTCCCAATCGAAGGGGATGACGCCCCGGCGCGCCTCATCCAAGTGTTGGGCGTCCCGAGGAAAGACCTGGGCGTAGCGGAGCCAAAGGCCTTCCCAGGCGGCCTGCTGCTGGCGACCCCGCTCGGCCAAGGCGGCAAAATGGTCGCGCACCGCGTCGGGTACCCAGAATTGGGCGTCCTCCGGCCATCCGTAGGCGCGCTTGATCAGGCGCACCTCCTCTGCCCCCAGCGGACTGCCATGGGCCTGCGCGGAGTCCTGAAAATGCGGGCTTCCCCAAGCGATGTGGGTGCGAACGGCGATCAGGCTCGGGCGGTGCAACTCCTCGCGGGCCTGTCGGATCGCCTCCGCGATGGCCTCCAGGTCGTTGCCATCGGCCACTCTCAGGGTATGCCAGCCGTAGGCCTCGAAGCGTTTGAGCACGTCTTCCCGGAAGGCCAGGTCTGTGCTTCCCTCAATGGAGATGCGGTTGTCGTCGTAAAGCGCGATCAATTTCCCCAGGCCCAGGTGCCCGGCTAGGGAAGCCGCCTCGGACGCCACCCCCTCCATCAGGTCCCCGTCGCTAGCGATGGTGTAGGTAAAATGGTCCACCACCGGGTACCCGTCCCGATTGTAACGAGCGGCCAGGTGTGCCTCAGCCATGGCCATCCCCACGGCGGTGGCAAACCCTTGGCCCAGCGGGCCGGTGGTGGTTTCCACCCCGGGAGTCAGCCCGTACTCCGGGTGCCCAGGGGTGCGCGAGCCCCATTGCCGAAAGCGCTTCAGCTCTTCTAGGGGCAGGTCGTATCCGCTCAAGTGGAGCAGCGCGTAGAGCAAAGCGGAGCCATGCCCTGCGGAGAGGACAAACCGGTCGCGATTGAACCAGGCGGGATCCTTGGGATTGTGCTTGAGGAACCGGGACCACAAGACGTAGGCCATCGGGGCAGCGCCTAAGGGCATCCCTGGGTGACCCGATTTGGCGGCCTCCACTTGGTCCAAACACAGGGTGCGGATGGTGGTAATGGCCAATTGCGCGATGTTGGCGTCCTCGACCTGCATGGTCCTCTCCTTCTTCGCCTGCTTATCCAAGGTAGGCGCGTTCCTTTCGTCTCTACGAGATGATGCGCAGCCTCAGGCGTCGTATACTCGAACTTGTGTGCCGCTCGGCCCTTCCCCTCGGGGTCTCTTCAACCCGCCGAGGGACGTGCGGTTACTTTCCCACCCATTGTAGCGGGAGGGTTTCTGGCTGGCAATTATTACCCAGTGGTCGAGGCGGCAGGGCCATGGCATGGCGGTGAGCCACGGGGATCCGGGTTGGGGAGAGGGGAGGGATTATCTGACAAAGGATTGACAACGTTGACGTGTCATTTCTATAATGAGGCGAATAAATTGGGAGAGGCAGTTGAAACCTTACAAAGAGAGCCGGCCCGACGGAAGACCAAACTAGACCAGCAGAACCAGCTTGCCCGTATACGGGTGCTGGGTAGGACATTTCAGCAGCTTTATCGCCTCTGCCCAGCCGGCAGACACCATGTAAACGACTGTGTGAGTGCGACGCCTGAAGAAGACTGCAGGAGCGAGAGCGAGGAGGACAGCCCTTGAATATAGCCGAAGTCATGCGCCTGATCCGGGAACGGCAGATTGAAATGGTGGATTTTCACATCGTCGACCTGCCGGGGGTGTGGCAGCATCTGACCATTCCGGCCGCCGAAGTCGACGAGGAGATGCTGGAGCGAGGCATTCCCTTCGATGGTTCAAGTATCCGCGGGTTTCGAGGGATTGAGGAGAGCGACATGTTAATGGTGCCGGACCCGACCACGGCGTTGGTCGATCCGTTCGGGACGGTGCCGACGTTAAGCCTGATGTGCGACGTCACCGACCCCGCTCGCACGCCCTACGGACGCGACCCGCGGACGGTGGCGCGGCG
>JAIMAE010000176.1 GCA_023512105.1 Bacillota bacterium
CGGGTGGTGGAGCCGGAGTGGATTCAGCCGGGCACCCATCTCTTCTGCGTCAAATACATCGAGCTGGGCGATGCGGTGCGGGCTTTGGCCGACACGGTGGTGGTCAACCACAAAAAAGCCACCCCGGAGAACTACATCCCTGGCCTTGGGCGGGTCGACGTCCACGACCCCATCGACCTCTTGCAGCTCGGGACATCGAAAGATGCGCTCCAAGAGCCGGAGGACCGGTGGGCGGCCACCACCCCCGACCTCAGCGACCTCATCGCCCACCCCGAGCTGCACCGACAATCTGACCAGGCGATCACCGTCTTTGTCAACAACATCGGAACCGGCCTGCAGTTTGCCGCCGGTGGGGCGGCCCTGCTGCGGGAGGCCAGAGCGCGGGGCATGGGCCGCGAGCTGCCGATCGACTGGTTCACCCAGGACGTCCACCCTTAAGGCCAAGTCCCAGGCAACAAAAAAAGAGGGCTTCGCCGAGCCCTCGCCGACTGAAGCCCTCCGGGGCCTTTACCAGCCCCGGAGAGCCCATCGCCTCACTTAGCCTTCCGCGATCGCGATCTTCCGGGCCGACGCCCCTTCCGTCTTCGGCACCGTGACCGTCAGCACCCCGTCCTTCAAGGCCGCCGTCACCGCCTCGGCCCGGATGTGCTCCGGCAGGCGAATCCGCCGCACAAACCGCCCTTGGCGCCGCTCCGTCCAGTGGTAGCGCGCCCCGTCGCCGTGGGCCTCCGCGCGCTTCTCACCCCGAATCACCAGCTGGCCGTCCTCCAGGCTGACCTCCAAGTCCTCCTTGGTCACCCCCGGCACATCCATCCGCACCTCGTACCGGTCGCCGGCGTCCACCACATCCACCGCCGGCACCAAGGCGCTGACCGGCCGCGGCCACTCCGTCCACCAGGGTTCGTCGAAGAACCGCTCCATCCAGGAGGTCATCTCCCGGGCCAACCCGTCGTCAAACTCCCGCAGAACCGGCAACAGGCTCATCGTCATCCCCTCCTTTTGTTTTTGCCTTTCTTTGACTTTCTGCTTTATGTATAGATCCATCCCCCCTTTTCGTTCCACGGTCAAATTTCCTGTTTTCTCCTGGTTATCCGCTTTCTACTCAAGATATATTGCGATCTCTATTCCTCCCAAACAATTCCACAATCTCTCTCTAAAAATCATCCTCGGGGGACGGCTCCACCCGACCGACGTGCCCCGGGGACGGTCAAAGCCGACGCCCGGCCAGGCAGTCTTGGACCGCCCGCTCCATCTGCGCCCGAAAGCGTTCGGGCCCAAAGCGCAAGGCGTTTTGCCGAATCGCCTGGGGGTCCCAGGCATGGCGTTGAAAGCGCTCAATGGCGTCGATCAGATGGTCAAGCTCCGGCTCCGAGAAGAAGAGGCCAGAGACCCCCTCCACCACCGTCTCCAGGGCCCCCCCGCGCCCTAACGCCAACACCGGCCTTCCCGCCGCCTGCATCTCCACCGGCACGATCCCGAAGTCCTCCTCGCCGGGAAAGATCAGGGCCTGAGCGCGGGCCATCAGCCGCGAGCGGGTCTCAGCGTCGACCCGGCCGAGAAACTGGACGGTGGGCCCGGCCAGACGCCGCAAGCGCCGCAAGTCGGGACCAGAGCCGGCCACCACCAGGTGAAAGCCGAGCCGGTTGGCCGCCTGGATCGCCAAGTCGACCCGCTTGTAGGGCACCAGCCGGGAGAGGACCAGGTAGAAGTCCTCCACCGGCTCGGGCTGAAAGCGGTCCACGTCCACCGGGGGATAGATCACCCGGGCGGGGCGGCGGTAGTGCTTTAAGATCCGCTCGCGCACGGTCCACGAATTGGCCACCATGAGGTCGACCCGGTCGGCCACCGCCCGGTCCCACAGGCGAAGGTAGTGAAACACCGGGCCCATCAGCCGTCGGGTGATCCCCCGAGCCTCCCGCTCCCGGTACTGGTGGTAGAAGTCCCAGGCGTAGCGCATCGGGGTGTGCACGTACGCCAAGTGGCGGGTGTTGGCCCCGGTCACCACCCCTTTGGCCACCGCCGCCGAGCTGGAGATGACCAGGTCGAACTGGGAGAAGTCAAAGTGCTCGAAGGCCATGGCCAAAAAAGGCAGGTAGCGATTGTAGTAACGCATCGCCCCCGGCCAGCGCGACACCGAGGTGGCGTTGACCCTCCGCCCCTCAAGCCAGGCGGGAAAGCGCCTTGGGTCGGCCACCCCGACGTAGATCGGCGCCTCCGGAAACATGGCGGCAAGCTCCTGCAGCACCCGCTCGGCTCCCCCAAAGTTAATCAGCCAGTCGTGGACCAAGGCCACCCGCATCGCCTCACCTCCCCTCCGCCGAAAGCCCCATGGCTTCAAGCAGCCCCGCGACCTGCACCGGCCACGGCGGAAGGTGCGAAGCCGCCCACTGAAGGGCCGCCTCCCCCATCGCCGCTCGCCGCGCAGGCTGTTTGGCCAAACCCTCCAAGGCCTGGTAGAACTCCCCGGCAGTCTCGACCAAGACGCCCCTGCCTTCCCCGAGCACGCCCTCTAAGGCGGGCTGGCGGTAGGCCACCACCGCCAGGCCGGTGGCCATCGCCTCCAACACCGCCAGCGGCATCCCCTCGCGATGCCGACTGGGAAAGGCAAAGAGGTCCAGCGCCCGCAAGAACGCGCCCTGGCCTTGCTTGTCCAGGGGACCGACCCAGCTCACCCCGCCCTCGCCGCCGATGCCTCCACCCTCGCCTGACAAGGCCAACCAGATCGCCGAAGGACGCCATTGGGAGAGCTCTCCGATCCCCTTTTGGCGGGTGAGCCGACCGCTCGCGCCTACCACCACCTGCTCCAGGGGAAGGCCAAACCGGCGCCGGGCCGCCTCGCGCTCGCCCGGGCGCGGGGGCCGAAAGCATTGGGGGTCGATGCCGTGGTCCATCACATGGAGCCTTCCCTGTCCTTCGAGGTCTCTGCGCAGTCGCTCGGCCACCTCGGCGCTGACCGCCGCCAGGAGCGGCACCGTCGGCAGCAGGCGGCGGTTCTCGCGCCAAGCCCAGGCGGCGCGCACCCGGCGATACAGGCCGCGCGCCGACCACTCCACCGGCTCCCGCAGCTGATCCCGCGCGGTGGTGTGCACCACAAAGCAGAGCGGGAGCCTCCGTTCAGCGGCCCACAACAGCAAAGGCGCCCCCGCCGTCGACTGGCTGAGGATCCCCAGATACGGGTCCTGGTGGTAAAGCCGCTCGACCAACGGCAAGAGCCCCCGCCGCCAGGCCCGGCCGTACCCCCGAGGGTCGGCGCCGGGAACGGTGAGGATGCGCAGGGCCGGGTCTGGTGGCACCGGTCGCACCCCCGGGGCGGTGGCCACCGTCACCCGCCATCCCAGCGCCTGCAGGGCCTCCACCAGCTCCTGGGTGTGGCGCTCCATTCCCCCCACCCCGTGAAGCCAGATCCGACGCGACAGCACCAAAAGATGCGGTGGCTTCATGGCTTCTCGGCCACTACGTAGGTCGCGGTGGGCGCGGCCTTCTCCCACCAGCGGCGGCGCAAGTACGGATGCGGCCTGCGGTCGAGCGCGCAGAGCAGCCGGTCGAGCCGGGCCAGCCACGGCCAACCAGGCCACTCCGAAGCCGGGGCCTGATGGCGAAGCCACCAGAGCAGGGCGCCATGGTAAGCCGGGCGCACCCGCAAGATGCGCATGCCCTGTCCCCTGAGCTCGCGGACCAAGTACTCCGCCGGAATCCCCCGCTCGTTGGGGGAGATCCCAGGAATGGCCAGGTGGCTTCCCGGCGGTCGCCCCATCGCGTGGTTGGGCTCGCGCAAGAACAGCCGCCCCCCTGGAGCCAGGACCCGGATCAGTTCGCGCAGGTACTGGCGCACGGTGGGCACGTGATGCAACACGCCCAGGACCACCACGTAGGAGAACTCTCCGTCCTCCGCCGGGATTCGGCCGTCTTCCCCCATCCGCCGAAAGGCGGCCTGCGGATGGCGCCGCCTGGCTTCTTCCAACAGCGCCTGGCTGGCGTCGACCCCGACGTACTGGAACCCAAAGCGGGCCACCAGCGGAGCCAAGGCCTCCCCTTCGGCGCAGCCAAAATCGAGCACCCGATCCTCCGGGCGAGGAGCAAACAGCCCCTTGAGGCCGATCTCCCAGTCGAATGCCCGATAGAGGGCCGGATGCTCGTCAAAGCGCCCCTGCGCAAATTGGTCGTGGTACGCTGCCTCCTCGGCAAACCACCGCGCCACCGCCTCGCGGTCAAAGTCATCGCCGTACAGGTGGAACTCGGCTCCCAGCGCCATCCTCCCCCCGCCAAGACCTAGACGACCGCGCGGCCGCGCCGGGCCGCCAGCCGACCGGAGATCAGGCCCAAGGCCAGCACCAAGGGGATGACCACCCCGTGGTCGATTAAAAAGTCTACCCAGTTGTGGACCACGAAGTCCACCACCGTTCCCACCGCGCCCAAGCCGGCGGCCTGCCAGAGGGGGTCGACGGAGCGGGCGCGACCGCCCAAGGCCCGGATCCCAGCCCGAATCCATCGCCACTCCAGCCACAGAGCGGCCAAGATGCCGCCGAGGCCTAAGTCAGCTCCCCACTCCAGATACAGGTTGTGGGCGGTCGGAGGAATGCCGCCGGCCAGTCCCTTGGGGGGATGAGCCTGAATGAAGAGGTGGAAGTTCCCAAGCCCCACCCCTAAGATCGGATGCTGGCGAATCGCCTGGACCGCTGACTTCCAAATCAAAAGACGCTGCTGGGTGTCGTAGGAACTCTGCGGGTTAAAGGCGCTGGAGATGGTCGACTTCAACCGGGTGGCGGTGTTGGCGTGGACCCAGATTTGCTGGAAGTGCTGATGGGTAAAATCGGTCTTGCTCAACAAGACGATGAACAGCAAGGCCGCCGCCGGCACCCCCAGCCCGATGGTCAGCAGCCGGCGGGCCGCCGCTCCGCCCTTGAGGTACCAGGCCAAGAGAAACATCACCGCGACCGCCGCCGCCGCGCCCACCCAGGCCCCGCGCGAGTACGATTCGACCGCGCCCAGGGCAGAGAAACACAGGCCCAGCCACAGCGCCCAATGGCGCCGCAAGCTGTCCGGACCCAAGGAGATCATCCCCAAAAAGAGCGGGAAGGCCTCACCGGTGAAGGCCCCAAAGGGATTGGGCTGCCCGAAGAACCCGGTCGCCCGCACGTGGTGCAGGGCGATTTGGTTGGACTGGGGCCCTAAGGCAAAGAGAAACTGGACCAGCCCCCACAGCGAGACCGCCGCCACCGCCACCGCCAAGGCGCCGAGGTAAAGCTGCCACACTTGCGG
>JAIMAE010000177.1 GCA_023512105.1 Bacillota bacterium
GCGCGGATTGAGGACGCGCTGTCGGCGACGCGGGCGGCGGTGGAGGAAGGGATTGTGCCGGGGGGCGGCACCTGCTTCATCCGGATCCTGCCCAAGATCGACGCGATCGCGGTCGAAGGGGACGAGAAGACCGGGATTCAGATCGTGCGGCGGGCGCTGGAGGAGCCGGTGCGGCAGATTGCGCACAACGCGGGGCTGGAAGGCTCGGTGATTGTGGACTTGGTCAAGCGGGAGACGGGCAACCGGGGATACGACGCGCAGAATCTGCGGGTGGTGGACATGATGGAGGCGGGGATTGTCGACCCGGCCAAGGTGACGCGGACCGCGCTTGAGAACGCGGCCTCGATTGCGGCCATGGTCTTGACCACCGAGGCCTTGGTGGCCGACAAGCCGGAGGAGAAGAAGAAGACGCCGGGGATGCCTGACATGGGCGGGGACATGATGTAGCCTCTCACTGACGCTTCGATGGACCCAAGAGGAGCCCCTGGGATGGCCCGGGGCTCTGCTGTTTATTGGGCCGTGAACTTCTTTCGCAAAAGTAGTGATTCGCCAAAAATTTGCACCCAGTCAGGCTGGGCTTTTGTCGATTGGCGGCAGGAATTCCTGTTGCCGAGGCGAAAGTCCCTACAGCGCGCATGTGCGCGGAGACCACCTCGAGGAGGAGGCAAGATGGAAGAAGACCTGATGGAAGTGGAGGCCATTTCCGGAGTCAGTGGATTTGAAGGCGCGGTCGGGCCGGAGCTGCGAGGCGCTTTCGCGCACGCTGCAACGGCTAGGACGGTACCGGCGCCTTGGCCGCCAAGGTCGCCAGCTCAACTTGCAACAGCTTCGGCGAGATCTGGAAGAGGTGGCTCGACTGGCAGACGAGGTTCGCTCTCGCCGGGAGCGGATTGCCGAGCAGGTCTCCCGGTACCGGTTTTTGGCCTCCACCGGCGATGCCCAAGAGTGGCAGGTGCGGTTTCGACGCGCGCTGCAGGGCAAGCGCCCGGTGGAGGGAGAGTTTCCGGTTTTTCGGGTCTTTCCGCTGGAAATTCGCGTCGACTCTGCACAAGAGCTGGTAGAGATTAATCACCGCACCTACCGGATCTTGCACCCAGAGGCGGTGGCCGAGTTGGTCTTGCAGCTTTTGGCTCGCCTGGAGGCGGAGCGCTTCAACGCCGGGCAGTTTCTGCGGGCGTTGGCGCACGCTTACGATTTGGCGATCGCGGAGAACGCCAGCAAAGGGGTGCACAGTCGGGCCGTCTCCTTGCGGCGAATCTATGAACTTCTCACCTTGCGCTCCACCCGCTACTACTCCTGGAATCAATTTGGCTACGACGTCTATCGACTGCGCCAACAAGGCGCGCTGGAGTACGAAGGGCGCACCGTCGTGTTCGGCTCGACGCGAAATCGCGGCCTTGAACTCACCTCGCCGAGTGGCCGCCGCGAGGTAATCGGCTCGATGGAGTTGGTTCCCCTAAACGAGGGGGAGCATCATGGCGACTGAAGACCTGACCCGATTTCTGGCGGCTCCTGCCGCCGAATGGCTGGCGGATCCCACGATAGTAGACACCTTCGTGGACCCTGCCGGGTTGGCCCAATTTTGGCTTCTCCACTACCTTGAGGCTTTGGTGCCGCAGGGTTATGGCAAGGTCAAGTTTGTGATCGGGGAGGCGGGCACGGGAAAATCCCACTTCTTGCGCTATCTCCAACGGCGGGCTGAAGCCATGGGTTACGTAACGGTGGCCATCGACGCCCGAGCCCATCGGCTCAGTGGCATCGACGAGCTCTGGCGAGCTCTGGCCCACAGTTTTCCTTGGCAGCGCACGATTGAAGAGAGGGCCTGGCGCATTGTGCGCCGGCTCTACGAGGTTTCCGACTACCAGGGCTCGGTGGAAGAGTTTCCGGCCTACTGGGCGGAGTACACCAATTTGGACGTGGCACGGGTCCGCTCCGACCTCCGGATCGAGACCGACCGCTGGCTCAAGACGGTGGAAATCAACCGCACCTTTTCCGGCGTCTTGCGCCAAGCGGTGATGGCGCTATGGCGCGGAGAGGGCATCGATCCCGTGGCCTTGGCCTGGCTGCGAGGAGAGCGGGTGGGAGCGCAAGATCGGGGCTACCTTGGAGTTTCGACCGCCGTCAACCGCCGCAACGCCCGGACCCTGTTAAGTTCTCTCGGGGAGTGGGCTCATGCGGTGGGACGTGTGGGCTTGTGGCTTTGCGTGGACAACTTGGACGTGCTCACTCGCCCTCGACGCAACTCTGACCTTCCCTACTACACGCGCAGCCAGCGCGAACAAGCGTACGAAATGATTCGTGAGCTTATCGACGACAGCGTGCACATGCCGTATTGCATGGCTACGTTTGCGGGAGCAGCCGGCCCTCTGGAGGACACGCGGACCGGGCTTCCTTCCTACCCGGCTCTGTGGTCGCGGGTGGAGAGCGAGGTCAGGGTGGCACGGCACATCAACCGCTGGGCCGACCTGGTCAACCTCGGCGAGGCCTGGGCATCGGAACCCGATGCCCTGGAACGGCTGGCCGCGCGATGGCAGCAGGCGCCGCTGCAGTGGGCCGTGGGGGCGCCGGAGTGGGGCGGGTCGGAATTGGACGCTGGCTGGGCCACCCCGCGGGCCCGGGTTCGAGAGGTCGTGACCATGCGAGTCAGTCCCACAGCAGGGGGAATATCCGATGAATAAGCCCGGGTGGTTCTCGAAGGGCTGCGCTCGGGGGTCCCATATCGCGAAACGGCCGAAGCGGTGACGATCGGACGCGAACGACTCTTGGGCGAGTTGGAAGAGCAGCTGGAGGCAATCGAGCGAGGACGGCGGCCGCGGGTGTGGGGAAGGGTTCTGCGCGCGCACTACGGCGAAGGGAAAACCCACCTGCTCCACGCGTTGGCGGCGCTGGCCCACGACCGCAACTGGGTGGTCAGCCTGCTTCCGGTGAGCAAAGAGACGCCGCTCGACCGCGTGGACTACTTGTACGGCAAGTTGATCGCCGCAACCTATCGACCTGGCAGCCACCAGCCCGGGATCGAGCCGTTGGTGTTGGAGGCCAAGGCGTCGCCTCACTTTTTCATCCAGCTCCCGGAGGACCAACTGTCCGAACGGGTGCGAATGGTGGTCAAGTGCTTGGCGCATCCCGAGGCGGCCAAGGTCTGCTCATGGCGGACCTCTCGGGCGAGTTTGCTCCGCTGACCACGCTGCGGCAGATGTATCGGGGCCTGTTTCGCGGGGCGAGGCGGACGGAGGCCGCTTCTACCCGTTTGAAGATGCGCGAGGAGGCTTGGTCGTACCTCCGCTTTGTCGATTGGCTGGTCGGCTTCACCGGGCATCGCGGCTGGCTGCTGTTGTTCGACGAGGTGGAGCTGATCGGCAAGTACGGCCGGGGCCAGCGGGCCTGGAGTTATGCCAACTTAGGGCGGTTTCTGGAAGGAATCGGCGAGCGAACCTACACGGCTTGGGCGGTGGCCGGAAACTTTGAGACCGACGTGCTGGAGCCGCGCAACGACCGTGAGCTGGCTCCCCGCTGGCTGGAGGTCCGCGCTCCGGAGGAGCTGGCGCACGCCCGCCTCGCCTTGAACGAACTGGTGGCGGCAAGGGCGTTGGAGCCACTTCGCGAAGGCGAGATCCGCGCTCTGTTAAGCCGTCTGGTGGCCCTCCACGAGGCGGCGTACGAATGGAAGGCCCCGGTCGGCGGAGATCAACTTTACGAGGAAGTCAAGGCGCGGATCGAGGTGTGGGACCTGCGCCTTCGCACCTGGGTGCGGCTGGCCCTGTGGCTGTTGGATATGTGGCAACAGTACGGGGAGGAGGTGGAACTTAAGGTCACCCCGCTCTCCGACCAAGATTTATCCGAAGAGCCGGCGCTCCCAAGCGACGAGAGTTCGGACGACCTCCCGCCGCCTTCGCGTTGGCGTCCCCTCACGGGGCTTTGAGCCTATGCTCGGGGCGTCATCGTGGGGACCAGGTTTCCGGCTGCCCCGGGAAGAGGATTTCCACGCCAACGCCACCTGCGCGGGTTCTCCTGAGCGGTGTCACGCCCTGCTTGGCTCGCGACCTGGGCCGCTCCACCCGGGCGCTGGCAACGCCGCGGCCGGTGTGAGAGGCGCGGGGGAAGGGCGCGGGGATAGGGTGTGCGCCGGCGGCGGCCCACTCGCCCGGCTTGGAGTCCGGGTCAAAGGCGCGCTCGCTCAACGCTTTCCGGTGGAGCCGAATCCTCCTTGGCGCTCGGAGACGGCGGCGTCATCTTCGGTGGTCAGGTATTTGGTGAAGATGGCCTGCGCGATCCGGTCCCCGCGCTCGATGACCTGGGTCTCGTTCCCGCGATTTTCCACCGCCACCAAGATGTGGCCGTCGTTATCAGGGTTGTGGGCATAGTCGGCGTCGATGATCCCCACCTGGTTGGCCAACACCAGTCGGCGCCGCACCGCCAGCGAGCTGCGGATGTAGATTTGCAGGACCTCGTCGGGTTGCATCAAGGCCTTCAGGCCGGTTGGCACCAACACCACCGCCCCGGGTGGGATCTCCACCCGCTCGGCGGCCGCCAGATCATACCCGGCCGACCAGCGGGTCTTGCGTTCGGGAAGGGCAATCGCTTGCCCTTCGTAGCCTTTGACCACGGCAAATCGTCTCATCGGTGACAGACGGGTCGCTCCTCTCCGGTCCGAATTCGACAACAATCGATGTCGCTCCGATTGTATTTCCCCTGGAGGCTGCTGCCAAGGGCCAACGGGCAAAGCCATCCTCCCGTCCGGCGTTCGTACAACCTGGGGTAGGCCAAGTTCCTTCGGCTTGCTGGGAGGATCCCTTTGTCAACCGATCCGTGACAATTTTTCTCGCCCCCGGTGCCCGCATCGAGGAATCTGTGGTACAATCAACCCATCGAACACGGCCGTGCCGTCGTTCCAAACCAGTGGGGTTGTGGTTTACCCGAATAGGTAAGACGCGACGAAAGGGAACGGTTGCGGAGGAAGACAGCAGAGACTCGAGGGATGGTGCGACTCGAGCTTCGACCGCGACCTGCTCGCCCTGGAGCGTGCTCCCCGAACGCCTGATGTGGCCAGTAGACGGAGCCGGGGGAATCCCGTTATCAGCGCAAGAGATTTTCCGACCTTGTTAAGGCGGAGAAGACAAGGGTGGTACCGCGCCACGAGCGCCCCTTGCTGTCGTCAAGACGGCGAGGGGAATTTTTTTAGGTAACGCCTAGAAAGGAGGCCGAGATGGGCTACACGATGGCTGTGACCATGCGCGACCAGCAAGGGGCGATCACCCGCC
>JAIMAE010000178.1 GCA_023512105.1 Bacillota bacterium
AACCAGTGGGCGAGGTACTGCACGGCCACCGCCACGTTGTGTTCAAGCCCCTCCCGGCTCCGCCGTCCCCCCGGCACGACAAAGTGGAGAAGGTCCTGGGCACGGACCGCCACCTCCTCCCTTCGTCGCTCTCGCTGGTCGCTCCGCGTCCCCAGCACCGCGTCGAAGGCGGCCTTGGCCACCGGCACCAGGTCGGGGTGGGCCACCCAGGTGCCGTCGAAGCCGTCCTGGGCTTCTCGCCGCTTGTCCTCCCGCACCTTTTCGAGAGCTATCCGCGTGACCTCGGGGTCGCGGCGGTTGGGGATAAAGGCCGCCATCCCGCCAATGGCGTACGCCCCTCGGCGGTGGCAGGTCTGGACCAAGAGCTCGGTGTAGGCCCGCATGAAAGGCACCGTCATCCCGATCTGCTGGCGGTCGGCCGGTAAAAGCTCAGGCCGGTGGCGAAACTTCTTGATGATGCTGAAGAGGTAATCCCAGCGGCCGGCGTTTAATCCCACCACATGGGGGCGAAGTGCCGCCAAGATGGCGTCCATCTCAAAGGCCGCCAAGATGGTCTCAATCAGGACGGTGGCCTTAATCGTCCCCCGGGCGAGCCCGAGCGCCTCTTCGCTGTAGGTGAAGACCTCCTCCCAGAGCTTGGCCTCCTCGGCGCTCTCCAGCTTGGGCAGATAAAAGTAGGGGCCACTGCCGCGCGCGCTCAGGGCCTGGTGGTTGTGAAACAGGTAGAGCCCAAAGTCGACCAGGGCCCCGGCCATCGGCTCCCCCTCCACCCAAAGATGGGGCTCGAGAAGATGCCAGCCCCGGGGCCGCACCACCAACGTGGCCGGCCGCTCACCGATCCGATATTCCCGTCCGTCCGGCGCCTGATAGCGGAGCGTGCCCCGCACCGCCTGCATCAGTGCCCGCTGGCCGCCGATCAGGTTCTCCCAGGTGGGACTGAGCGCGTCCTCAAAGTCGGCCATGTAGACGTTGGCCCCGGAGTTGAGCGCGTTGATGATCATCTTGGGATCGGCCGGACCGGTGATCTCCACCCGCCGGTCCCGCAGGTCGTGGGGGATCTCCCCCACCTGCCAGGCGCCTTCTGGCGCCGGCGCCAAGGTGGGGAGAACTCCCCGCGAAAGCTCCTCTTGGCGCTCCTCCCGCCGCCGCATGAGCCCGCGTCGGGCCGGCTCAAAGCGCCGATGCAAGTCGGCGAGAAAATTTAAGGCAACGGGGGTCAGCACCTCCTCCGCTCCGCCTACTTTGGGCCCCTCCACCCTCACCGCCATCGCAACCTCCCCCCTCCTGAAGCAAGCCACGGTGTTGCGCTCGGCCCCAGGGTAGCGGCAATGGCAGGTTGACACCAAGGCAGGCCCGCTAGACGGCGTGAGACGGCGAATTGCGGATAGATGGCGGACACAGGCGGTGTGAGCAAAGACAGAGGATCGCGGAGATGGGCGGTTCAGGGGGGAGGTCGGCGGGTGGGCGAGCAAAATTTGGCGGTGAGACGAAAAAAGCCGCCGGTCGGCGGGGCTTTGGATCGGCCCGATGCGGGCTAGGAGTCGCTCAGCGGATGGCTTCCCTCCACCCGCGGAGCAATTCGCCGCATCTTTTCCACCAGTCGCTCCACCACCTCCGCCAATTCCCGGCGCTCTTGCTCGTTCATGCTCCGCACGGCCTGAACCAGCGGGCTGTTCCACCAAAACTCCCAGCCCGCCACCATGTGCGCGCCCGAGTCGGTCAAGGAGACGGTGATGCGGCGCCGGTCCGAGGGATCGATGGTCCGGGTCACCCAGCCCCTGGCCTCCAGCCGCTCCAGCATGCGGGTCATGGAGGCCGCGGAGAGCCCGAGCGACTGGGCCAAGTCGCCGGCCAGGGCGGGCCGATGGCGCAGGCGGGTCAGACACCGCACCTGTTTTAAGGTCAGCTCCTGCGAGCGCCAAAAGCTCAACAATATCGGCTCAAGCTGCGCCACCAAGTCGAGGACGGCGCGTACCGGCCGTTGGATTTCGCTGTTCCCTGATGGGGTCTCGGGGCTTGCCACGCTCTCGCTCCTTCCGGCCGGAATTGCCTCCGGCACCGCCTTGGCCTCGCAGGGGCACCCTCGCTTAAGCCTCCCACTCATTATAGCGAAGGCAAGCCCATGGGCCAGAGCCCCGGCGGTTTTCCCCCGATCACTCCGGACTGTTGACCCACCAGGCATAAGTTCCCGGCGCGGGACCGTCAAGCGCCTCCACCAGCAGCCAATGGCGTCCGAAGAACCCCAGAAGATGCCAGGAGACCGGAGCCCCGTAGGGCAGACCTACCGTCATCGCCTGGCTCCCCCGGGCGAGGAAGACCACCGGGGCGGCGCGCCGGTCCTGCGCCAGCACCGCCACCGTGCTGCCGTCGGAGGAAAACCGCGCCCGTCCCACCCAGGTCAGGCCCGCGGCGGGGTATCGGCTGATCGTCCCCTGCCGCCAGACCACCGCCTGGTCGCCCGAGACCCCAAACAGCGCGGCCGGACCATCGGCCAGGCTTACGTGTTGCAGGGCAGGCAGTTTAATGGGGCCGTGTCCCTGCCAGACCACTGAGCCATCCGAGGACTGCCAGAGGAGCTCTTCGGAGGGCGTCCACCCATAGCGCCGGATGGTGCTCGGCGAAGGCGCGACCGCGGCCGGCACCACGTGTCCCGAGCCGTCCACCACGTACAGCCCCGCCCCTGCCGGCCCGATCCCCTGCACGGCGAAGGCGTTGCCGTCCCAGGCCCAGCGGACGCTTTGGATCTCCCGCACCGGCAACGGCAGGAGGGCAAGCGGCCCGTTGGCCCCCGGCGCCTCGTAGAGGTTGTGGGTGGCCGGGTCTCGCAGCAGCAATCCCGGTTGGGCCGGGTTGGGATAGACCATCCCGCCTTGCCCCATCAGGGGGATCCCGGATTGGGTGGTGGCAATCCGCCACACCCCTAGCCCGCTGGGCTCGGGAATCTCCCGCCAGGTCAAGGGCTGCGGGGGCCCGGCCAGGGTAAGCCCCGAGTCGTGCAGCGGGTAGTACTGTTGGCGGCCGACCAAATACCAGCGGTCTTGACTGCGCACCAAGGCCGCTGGACCCTCGGTCACCTTGATCCAGCTGGAGCTTCCGGCTTCCAGGGCCCAGGGTTGGTGGGCCAGGTAAAGCTGCAGGGCCAAAAACAACAACAACAAGCCTGCCGTCACCGGACGTCTCATCCTTGTCCCCCCGTTTCCTCTTAAGACCAGCAGTATGCCTGGACGCGCCCTTTATGCCTGGAGGGTTGACCCGGTTGTAGGGGAGGAGACGAAGTGGTAAGCTGTAGGCGAACTGGAAAGCATATGACGCTGCGGGAGCTCGGCGCACCGGGCTGAGAGGGTGGAGAGACGGCCACCGACCGACAACCTGACCAGGGTAATGCCTGCGGAGGGAGGGCAGAGAAAGCCACCCACGGGGGAATCCCCCAGTGGCGACCGCCGGCCAACCACACCGTCAGGCCGGCCTTTGTATCCTTCCCGCTCCGCCTGCGGCCGATGGCCAACCCTCGCGGCCTCATCAACTATCGGCACGGCTGATCATTCGCAAAGGTCTTGATTGCGCGTAACGCAACTAGAAGGAGGGCTGTATGTCAATTACCCCAGGCACCCACCCCAACCCCTTTCCCAACAGCAGAAAAGTTTACCTGGTTGGCTCTCGCCCCGACATTCGCGTTCCCATGCGCGAAATCCGCCTCTCCCCCACCCGCACCCCGCGCGGCGAGGTCGAAAACCCCCCGATCCAGGTCTACGACACCAGCGGGCCCTACACCGACCCCGACCAGGTCTGCGACATCACCAAGGGCCTGCCGGCCCTGCGCCGAGCCTGGATCTTGGAGCGGGGTGACGTGGAGGAATACGATGGCCAACCCCATGTAAACGGCCTGGCCAACGGCCACGCCAATCCCTATCCCGGACTCGGGCGGCGTCCGCTGAGGGCCAAGCCGGGTCGCACGGTGACCCAGATGCACTACGCCCGCCGGGGCATCATCACCCCGGAGATGGAGTTTGTGGCCATCCGCGAAGGCGTCTCCCCGGAGTTTGTGCGCAGCGAGATCGCGGCCGGGCGGGCGATTTTGCCGGCCAACATCAACCACCCGGAGAGCGAGCCGATGATCATCGGCCGCAACTTCCACGTCAAGATCAACGCCAACATCGGCAACTCGGCCGTCGCCTCCTCGATCCAGGAGGAGGTGGAAAAGATGACCTGGGCCACCCTGTGGGGGGCCGACACGGTGATGGACCTCTCCACGGGCAAAAACATCCACCTCACCCGGGAGTGGATCTTGCGCAACTCGCCGGTGCCGGTGGGAACGGTGCCGATCTACCAGGCCTTAGAAAAAGTGGGCGGCCAGATCGAGAAGCTCTCCTGGGAGGTCTACCGGGACACCTTGATCGAGCAGGCCGAGCAGGGCGTCGACTACTTCACCATCCACGCCGGAGTGCTGTTGCGCTACATTCCGCTCACCGCCAAGCGGGTGACCGGAATCGTCTCCCGCGGCGGCTCGATCATGGCCGCTTGGTGCCTGGCCCATCACCAGGAGAACTTCCTCTACACCCACTTTGAAGAGATCTGCGAGATCATGAAGGCCTACGACGTCTCCTTCTCGCTCGGCGACGGGCTCCGACCGGGGTCGATTGCCGACGCCAACGACGAGGCCCAGTTCGCGGAGCTGGAGACCTTAGGGGAGCTGACCGAGATCGCCTGGAAACACGACGTCCAGGTGATGATCGAAGGGCCCGGCCACGTGCCCATGCACAAGATTAAAGAAAACGTCGACCGCCAGATGGAGGTCTGTCACGAAGCGCCCTTCTACACCTTGGGACCGCTGACCACCGACATCGCCCCCGGCTACGACCACATCACCTCGGCGATCGGGGCGGCAATGATTGGCTGGTACGGCACCGCCATGCTCTGCTACGTCACCCCCAAGGAGCACCTCGGCCTGCCCAACCGCGACGACGTCAAAGAGGGGGTCATCGCCTACAAGATCGCGGCCCACGCGGCCGACATCGCCAAGGGGCACCCGCGGGCCCAGTATTGGGACGACACCCTGTCCAAGGCCCGCTTCGAGTTCCGCTGGCACGACCAATTCAACCTCTCCCTGGACCCGCCCCGGGCCATCGCCTTCCACGACGAGACGCTGCCGGCCGAACCGGCCAAGACGGCCCACTTCTGCTCGATGTGCGGGCCCAAGTTCTGCTCGATGCGGATCACCCAAGACCTCCGGGATTGGGCCGAGGCCCA
>JAIMAE010000179.1 GCA_023512105.1 Bacillota bacterium
CCCGGAGGCCTGGTCAAAGACGAGCCGGCGTGGCACGCCCCCACAGGCCTGGAAGATATCCTGCAGGCCTTGGACGAGGCATTCGGCCGTCTCGCCGCGAAAGGCTTGCACCCAGCCCCTGTGGCTGTAGGGGAAGGTCACCGCCAGCTAGGGAAACACCAAGGCCTGCCCGTCGGCCGTCCACCCATCAGCTGCGCCGAAGTCGACCTGGGCTTCCCCGGGGTGCCAGACGAGCTCCAGCGCTCCGTTCGCCGAGGCAGCCGCTTGATGGCGCAGCTGTTGCACATCCCGTTGCACGACGTTGTAGGAACAGGTAAACGTCTCCGGATGCGCCGCGCGCAGGCGTTCCCAGATGCGGACCGCCGTATGGCGTTGTTTGTAGCGGACTTTGGCATCCTCGGCCAGCCCTTGTGGGATTTCCGCTTTGAAGGGGTCCCGCTGGGACGGACGGGGAACCGGTGCAGGCGGGCTCGGGGAAAAACTCTCCTGTTCGAGATATTTGCGGACGGTTTTGCGGTCCAGGCCGCAATGGGCCGCAATCGCCGTAATGCTCCATCCTTGGGCATGCAACCGACAGACTTCAGCCACTTGCTCCATGCTTAGGGCCATCCTTTCTACCTCCTTGGGAAGAGTTTCCTCACGGAGGTCATCGTCGTGGGAGGCTCCATCCGCCGTCAAGATCACGGTGAAACTGGGGAATTTCGGACGGTGAAATCGGGGAAATCGCCGCGGTGAAACTGTCCTATTTCAGATGATAAAACACATGCAGTACCTGGCCACGCGCCCGAATGCCCAACCCGGCGAGCCGCTGTTCCCGTCACGGAAGTGGGGTCAGCCGCTCGACCGCCGCCTCGCCTGGGCCATTCTCCGCGCTGCGGCGCGGGCGGTGGGCGTCACGGACACCGTCGCGACGCTCAGGCTGCGGAAGACCTTCGGCTACCACGCCTACCGCAGCGGCATCGACCTCGCCTTCCTGGAGGACCTGTTGAATCACGCCAGCCCGGCCACGACGCCGGCGTATATTGGGATCACGCGGGACGACCGGGATCCGGTCTACTGGGGGTTGAACCTGTGAGCGCGGCGGGGCGGCCCCCGGGGGATCGCGCGCGGTGCGGAGCGGTTGCGCTGCCCAAACCACGGGAGGCGGTATCCGTCGAGCGGATCCGTGGGAGGGGCGGGCCGAAGCCTCGCCGGGCCGGCCCCCGCCGGAGTGCGTCCCGCAGGACCGGCCGAGGACACGGGAGCGACTCCCGCTGGAGCAGGCACTCCACTCCACGACGCGGCGCTGGCCGCGCCGGCCGAGGCTCTGAGGCCGAAGTCGTCGGAATACGCAGTGGGGGATTTGCCGCGATGGGCGACGCGTTTTGTTGCCTCTCGCGCTCGGCAACACGGAAAGCTACGAGCACTGGCTGGAATTCTTGCGGGACCTGGTCAAACGGGGCCTGCGGACGCTGACGACCATCACGAGTGATGGGGCCCCGGCTTGATCCCGGCGATCGAACAGGCGGGGCCGTAGAGTCTGAGCATCCGCTGTTGGGCCCACCAAGCTCGCAACGTCCTGGACAAAGTGCCGCAGACCGCCCGGGCGGAGATCAAGGCCCCACCTAGCCCAAATCCGGGAGGCGGCCACGCTGGCCGACGGCCAGCGGGCCATCCCACGGTTCCGCGAGGCGTTTGAGAAGCGCTATCCCGTGCCACCAACAGTCTGCTCGACGATTGCGAGGCCAGTCTGAACCCTCTGCGAGTCCCGCCGGCTCATCGGAAGTTTGTGCGTACGACCCATCTCCACGAACACACCTTCAAGGAAGAACGGCGACGGACCAAGGTCATTCCCCGATTTGGGACAGAGCACAGTGCGCTGAAGCTCATGTTCGGGACATGGGATCGGGCAAGTCGGCGTTGGCAGCGACTGACCATTTCGGCGGGGGAGAGCAAACACCTGGATCAATTACGCCAGTAAATGGGGCTGAATCCGCCACCGGAACGCCAGACAGAGCCATCCAGAGAAAAATCGCCGGACTTTGCATGACGATGAGCTCAGGCCGTTTTTACATCAGAATACAGACATCATCAGTTACGGCACCTCTAAGGTGGAATAGATGATAATTGGAGAAAGGACCAGAACCAGCGCACGGCGTCGGCTGCTGTACAGCTCAAAGACTGGGCAGTTCGCGACGGGAGTGAAGCCTAATTGCGGTGTAGCCATCAGAGGCTGCGCACCGGGTTGCCCGTGGCCGAAAGCCCTATTTATTAAACTTACGGGCTCAGTCAGAAGGGGACGTGACCGGACTACCTTATGGGCGATTCGTGGGCATATGCAGTGGGGACCGCCTAATCAACGGCACGCGACTTGAACCCAATATCGAGCGAGACACAAGGCCGCGTAGTATTCCCCATTTACGTCATGTCGTTAATCAAGTCACCCAAGAAATCCGTCCGACGATAACGCCGTCTAGCTTCTTCGTATACTTTCTTGGGAGCATCTTTTTCGCTTACAAGAATCGATGCCACATATTCCCTCAATTCAGGGGCAAGCCCCCACCGGTATTTAGCCATCAGCCAAAATGCCTTGGCCACATTGCGGTATGGAGTGGGATTCTTCCACAAGGCAGCTTCGTCACAAGCAGGGCTTATTCTTTCCGTTTTCGTTGCCTCAAGGAGCAACTCGTAGTAAACCTCGGTATCTGCATCGGGCGTCAATCCAACGACGGCGCCATCTACGTTAAACAAAGCCGCTCGCTGAAGTGCTTCTGCCTCGGGAATGACAAATTTCTGCAATACAGCCCAGTGAGATGACATTTGCCAAATGTCAATGGAGTACAGGCCACACCTAATTTTATACCCTCCCCAGGAATTCTTGGCTCCGACGCTGGTCATGACAGCTGGAACAGGCTTAGCGGTAATAATATCTACGTCCCGAGGAAGTCTTCCCATCACGAGGTCACGTACAACCCCTCCTACGATATATGCTGGAGAGCTATTGTGAAGGAGCGGATAAATACGGGAGAAATGGGGATTAGCAAACAAAAATTGCCTCACCAATTGCTGGAGCTCTTTCTTTTGCGACTTCATATCTTTACCCCAAATAGACGTTGATGCAGCTCAACCGCATAATGGTCTGTCATACCGCTCACGTAGTCCACAACGAGTTGAAACCTAAGATAATTGTCATCTTCAGGGCTCGACTCTCGGTTTCTTTGATAAATATATCGTAAACGTTCGGGGATATAGTTGTATAGCTTAGTCCATGTCGCTTTCTTACTTGAGCTATCTGCTCCAACGAATACTGCGTCTTTGAAGGCGTTCATAAGGTCTTTTATGATTTTCGAGCCAGCGATTTCTAAACGGAGAACATCTTGAGAAGGGAAAATACGTTCCCTAGCAATTTCCTTCATACATGAGACCAGTGATGAGGATTCGGATAGGCTCAACAGCTCATCCGAGACACCGCCATTTATAAGCTCTTGTTCCTTTTCCTTAAATATTTTTATTAAACTGCGTATCATTATTTCTTGGCAACGAATGCGTAGTCTCTGAATCAACACATCCCTTTTTTCGTCTCCAGAAAAGGGGATTTTGTATTTAGTGTTGTTCGAATCACTTAAATAGTCTTTGATGAATTCTTCGGCAAACGGGTTCTTCAAATCTCCGAGTTTCGTTGCGATATAGTCTAACGATAATAACCCTTTTTTGACGCCGTCTTCTAAGTCCCCTGCCATATATGCTATATCATCCAGGGCTTCTAACACGTAAGCCAATGGATGTCGCACCTGTTCGGCAAGGCCCGTTTTCTCCCGAATGTCTTGTATATACTTTATTTCAGACTGAAAATAACCAAACTTCCTATTATTCCCTGAGTTGCATGGGTATTTGATCCCAGCCGATAGAGTTCCATAGGTTAAATTATAACTGTTGTGATCTAAAATCCATTGCAATCGAACCAACAAACGGAATGTCTGGGGATTTCCATCAAAATTTAGCAAATCCTGCTTTTGGGGCGGGGACAATTTACTCCATAAAGGATCACCCTCCTTGTCAAGTTGCTGGAAGAACTCTCGGATAGCCTGTTCCCCGTGATGGCCAAACGGAGGGTTGCCCAGGTCGTGAGCAATGCCAACTGCGGCCAACAGAGACGGTATTCTCCCAGGGGCGGGATTATTGGAGTTAGGGTAGATGATCTTTTCCAAAGTGGCGCCGATCGACCTACCCAGAGTTGCTACTTCTTGTGAATGAGTAAGTCGTGTCCGAACAAAATCGTTGGGGTCAAGGGGAAAAACCTGCGACTTTCCTTGTAATCGGCGGACCGGCGAACTGAAAACCAACCGGCCATAATCCTTTTCGAACTCGTTTCGGCCGTCATGAACGTCGGTTTCAGATTTCCGCGCCCTGTAGGTACTTAGCAACTGATTCCACCGCTGTTCTCGGTGCGTGTCGTCCATTGTCAACCTCCCGAACAGTACTCCAATGGCAGGTTAAGATTGCGTCATGATGGCGGTCTTCCGCTAACCTCGCGCTGCGTGGCGATTTGAAGACAGGGCCGGAGGATGTCTTTGCCATTATAATAGCCTATAACTTGCCAAATTTCTACAACCGACGGATCTGTGAGCATGCAAGCGTTTCTTTAGGAGCCCTAGTAGCTCTCTTTCTTGTACTGGACATTATCAGCCAGATATGGTACGGCGAAGAAAATCCCCCGAAAGGATGACCTTCCATGGCTGCGGCCCGTACCAAACCGCCTGGGTCCTGCCCCCGGAAGACCCCGCCTGGCCGGAACGGTTGGCCCGCCCCCGCACTGCGCCCCGTTTAACCGTCGAGCGCGCCCAGGTCCTCGTGGCCTGTGCGGATGGGGCCACTGTCTGGGCCATTCACGGCGTCACGCGGTTTTCGGCGCGTAAGATGAGACGATACGCTGACTGGGCTCTGAAAGTGGGACCCACGCCGGGCTGGCCGCCCATATCCGCTAGATGGCGGAGGCCGCAGGCCATCCCGCAGCGGCGCACTGGAGCCCGGGCACCGTCGCCAAGCTCCTGAAGGCCCATGCCCTGCATCCCCATCGGGTGCAGTATTATCTGGAACGACGGGATCCGGATTTCGATGCCAAAAGGTGCGGGTCTTACACGTCTACCAGCAAGTCGAGTTTACCTTCGACGGCGAGCGGCCGACCTTTCGCTTGTCCTACGACGAGAAACCGGGCATCCAGGCGATCG
>JAIMAE010000017.1 GCA_023512105.1 Bacillota bacterium
TCCCGCGTCACCACCCCGTACAGCACCGTCCACAGCGGACTGAGCTGCAACGGGCGAATCGCCTCGTAAAACGCCGCCAACCGTTCCTGCGCCCCTTGGGTCTGGGTGGTGTCCATGACTTGCAATGCGCCTCCTTGCCTTCGGCGGTGGGAAAGCGAACCTCCCCCCGCTCATAGAGTGGCCTTTATTTTACGGTTTGAGAACCGGGCCGAGGTCTCAGCCCGAACCTGCCCCCCATTGTAAAACCACCTAATGAACACGTCAATTCATATTGCGAACCCGAAGAACCCCCGCACGGCCTTGCCGTTGCGGGGGAAGCTCCTACTCGGCGTGCAATTTACTGTGGTGGTTGTCCCAGACCTTGCGAATGATCTTGGGCTGCCAGACGCTTTTGGCCATACGCTCAATCTCCTCCGGGGAGAGCGCATGCGCCCATCCCAGCTGACTGGCCATGTACTGGCGGTAGGCGTTTTCCTCCAGGTAATAGGCCAAGACAAAGGCTTCCTCGACGCTGCCGCCGGCCACCACCGCGCCGTGGGCCCGCATCAAGACCGCCCGGCCGTCGCCCAACCGCTCGGCCAAGGCGTCCCCCAGGGCCCGGTTGTTGATCAGGTCGGGGCGGTCGAACACCGGCACCTCGCCCAGCACCGCACCTTGGATGATCACCGGGCGCAGGGGCACGCGGGCGATCGAGAACAACGTCGACCATTGCGGGTGGGTGTGGGCCACCGATTGCACATCCGGGCGGCGCCGGTAGATCGAGGTGTGGATGAAATGCTCCGAGGGAGGTTCCACCTCCCCCTCTAAAAGGTGGCCCTCGAGGTCGATCATCACGATGTCGGCCACCGTCAAGGCACTGCGGCTTGACTTGCGGGAGTTGATCAGCACCCGGTCGGGATATCCTGGAACGCGCACGCTTTGGTGGCCGTTGAAGTCAACCAGGCGGGCGCGTTCCATCATGCGAATCGAGTCCACCAACCGCGCCTTTAACGCCTCGAGATCGGAGCCGGACTCGGCCATGGGACGTTCCTCCTTTTCCCAATCTTCACCCTCGCCTGGCGTTTAGGATCCAACGCCGCCAGGGTGTCTGAGATGGGCTTATTATCGCACAACCCCCTTCCCCTGCGGGTAGGCGAATTAGGCCTCGAGGGCTTGGCGCAGACTTCGCGTAAACCGAAAGGCTTGTTCCGCCGCCTCGGCGGGCGCTTCCATGATGCGGGCCATCAGCGCGCTGCCCACGATCACCCCGTCGGCCACCTTCCCGACCTGACGCGCCTGCTCCGGGGTGGAGATGCCAAACCCGATCGCCACCGGCAAGTCGACCCGTTCTCGCACCCGCCGCACCAACTCCTCGACTCCCGCGGCGACTTCCTCCCGCATCCCGGTCACGCCGGTGACCGACACGGCATAGACGAACCCCTCGCCTTGGGCGATGGCCTCGAGGTGTTGGTCGGTGGAAGTCGGCGCCACCAGCGGGATCACCGCCAACCCGGCGGCTTGTGCGGCTCGACGCACCTCCAGTCCCTCGATCCAAGGCAAGTCCGGGATGATCGCTCCGGCCAAATGGGCCCGGGCGGCCTCCCCCATAAAGGTCTCAGGCCCTCGGCGCAGCACCGTGTTGACATAGGTGAGGGCGACCCGCACCGGACCGTCCACCACCCCGTTCAACGTCTGCCAGATGTCGGCCAGCCGCACCCCCTGGGCCAAGGCCCACGTGGCAGCGCGCTGGAGCACCGGCCCGTCGGCCAAGGGGTCGGAGAAGGGAATGCCCACCTCCACCAGGTCGGCCCCTGCCTCCCCCAAGGCCCGGAGGATCTCTGGCAAGGCCCGAAGGTCGGGGACGCCGGCGGTGACGTAGGGAATCAGGGCGGCCCGCCCTTGTTGCCGAGCCTTGCGGAAGGCCTCCGCGATCTGCTCCCGTCCGGTCATCTCCCCGTCGCCTCCTTCCCTTCCTGCGCCAATACGGCGTCGACGTCCTTGTCGCCTCGCCCGGACAAGTTGACCACCACCAAGGCCTCTTCGCGTCTGAGCTGCTCCTGCTCGCGCAGCACCCAAGCCACCGCGTGCGCGCTTTCCAGGGCAGGCAAGATGCCCTCCAGCTGGGTCAGCCGGTAAAAAGCCTCCAGGGCCTCCTGGTCGGTGACCGCCTCGTACCGGGCGCGACCAATCTCGTGGTAGTAAGCGTGCTCCGGACCGACGCCAGGGTAGTCGAGGCCGGCCGAAATGGAATGGGCGGGGGTGATTTGCCCGTCCTCGTCTTGCAAGAGATAGCTCATCGCCCCGTGCAGCACCCCGATACTCCCTCGGTTGATGCTGGCGGCGTGCCGACCGCTGTCCAAACCTTCGCCGGCCGCCTCCACGCCGATTAACGCCACCGGGTCGTTGCGGAAGGGATAGAAGATCCCCATGCCATTGGATCCGCCCCCAATCGCCGCCACCACGTGGCTGGGCAGCCGCCCGGCCTGGCGGAGGACCTGGGCCCGGGCCTCCCGCCCGATCACCGACTGAAAGTCTCGCACCATCATCGGATAGGGGTGAGGTCCCACCACCGAACCGATCACGTAAAAGGTGTCGCGGACGTTGGCCACCCAGTCGCGTATCGCCTCGTTGGTCGCATCTTTCAAGGTGCGGGTGCCGCTGTCCACCGTGTGCACGGTGGCTCCCAACAGGCGCATCCGATAGACGTTTAAGGCCTGGCGGCGCACGTCCTCGGCCCCCATGTAGACCTCTGCCTTCAAGCCAAAGAGGGCGGCGGCGGTGGCGGTGGCCACCCCGTGCTGCCCAGCCCCGGTCTCGGCGATGATTCGCCGCTTGCCCATCCGCTGCGCCAGCAGCACCTGGCCAATGGTGTTGTTGATCTTGTGCGCTCCGGTGTGGTTAAGGTCTTCGCGCTTGAGAAAGACCCGAAACCCCACCTCTTGGCTGAGCCGACTGGCCTCCCACAGGGGGGTCGGGCGCCCGACGTACTCCCGCAACAGGCGCGCGAGCTGGCGCCGGAAGCTCGGGTCGCGGCGAGCCGCCTCATACGCCGTCTCCAATTCGCGAACGGCCGCGACCAACGTCTCGGGCACGTAGCGCCCGCCAAACCGGCCAAACCGCCCCTGATGGTCCGGCACCGAGTGTACTGCGTTCACGCGGATTTTGCCTCCTCAATAAATCGTGCAATTAACGCGGGATCCTTGCGGCCGTCCCGCTCCACCCCGCTGGACACGTCCACCCCATCGGGGCGAAGGCGGCGAACCACGTCGGCGACGTTGTCCGGAGTCAGTCCTCCCGCCAACCAGTAGGTGCGGCCATCGCGCGGCAGCTGCCAGTCCCACGGGCGCCCGGACCCAGCCTGGGGGCCATCAAACAGCCAGATGTCGGCCCCTTGCTCCTCTCGATGGGTGGCAATCGCCAACAGACCCAGGCCGTGCACGGCCTGGATCCACCCAGGCGGACAACTTCCGTGGCACTGCACCCCCATCACCGGCACCTCTTGCAGGACCTCGGCGATTTCCGGCCAGTTGGCGTCTTTAAAGACCGCCACCCAGCGCGCCGGCACCGCCTCGACGATCCGGCGAGCCTCCCGGGGGGCGATGCGGCGGGAGCTCTGCGGCCAGAACACCAATCCCAGATAGTCGGCCCCGGCCTCCACCGCCGCCTCGGCCACCTCGGCCTCGCGAATCCCGCAGATCTTGACCGTCACCGCCATTGGGCGACCTCCTCTAACAACCCCGCCCCGCGCATCAGCGCCTCCCCCACCAAGACGGCCTGATAGCCCCAGGCGCGAACCTGCTCCACATCCTTGAGGCTGCTGATTCCGCTCTCGGCGACCGCAAGCACCCCCTCGCCCAGATAGGGGCGTACCTCCCGGCAAACCTCAAGCCGCGTCTCAAATGTCTCCAGGTCGCGGTTGTTCACCCCCACCAACCGCGGCCCTTCGGACAGCGCAAAGTCCACCTCGCGCAGGTTGTGCAGTTCCACCAAGGCCTCCAGCCCGGCGGCATCGGCAGCCGCCAAAAGCTCCCGGTAGCGTACCCGGTCGTTCTCTAAAATCCGCGCGATGATCAGCACCGCGTCGGCCCCGAAGGCTCGCGCCTCGGCCACCTGCAGCGGATCTAAGATGAAGTCCTTGCGGAGCAGCGGAAGCTCGACCGCCTCGCGGACTTGGGTCAGGTGTTCCAGCGAGCCCTCGAAGAAGTTGGGCTCGGTCAGCACCGACACCGCCGAAGCTCCGGCCTCGGCATAGCGGCGCGCAATCGCCACCGGGTCGTAATCGGCGGCAAACAAGCCCTTAGACGGCGAGCGCCGCTTGCACTCGGCGATCACCGCCATCGGGGCATGGCCGGCGATGGCGGCCACCAGGGAGCGCGCCCGACCTCCCTGGGCCAATCCCGGTTGCCACCGGTCCGGTTGCTGGCGCAGCTGCGCCACCCGCTCCCGCACCGAATGCAGGATGTCGTCCAAAAACATCGATGCCTGCCCTCCCTCTCACGCCCCGACGGTCCGCTCGGCCTCTCCCCAGGCTTGCAGGCGCTCCAACACCGCCAGCGCCGCCCCTTGGTCGATGGCGCGGGCCGCCCGCGCCACGCCCTCGCGAACCTCTTCCACCGCTCCCGCCGCCCACAGGGCCGCGCCGGCGTTGGCCAGCACCATTTGCCGGTACGGTCCTGGCTCACCCCGCAAGACCTTCAGACAAATGGCGGCGTTCTCTTGGGGGTTTCCTCCGCGCAAGGCCTCCACCGGCACCGGCTCCAAGCCCAACTCGCTGGGGTCCAGACGCCCCAGCTCGACCTTGCCTTCCGCCACCAGGCCGTAGTCGGTCGGGCCGGCCAGCGAGACCTCGTCCAGGCCTCCGGCGCCGTGCACCACCAGTGCCCGCTCCGTTCCCAGACGGGCCAAGACCTCGGCCAACGGGCCCACCCACTGCGGGTCGGCCACCCCTACCAGCTGTCGCTCCGGCCGGGCCGGGTTGGTCAGGGGTCCAAGCCAGTTGAAGGCGGTCCGCACCCCAAGCTCCCGCCGGGCTGGGGCCGCGTAGCGCATCGAACGGTGCACCGCTTGCGCGAACACAAAGCCAAACCCGATCTGATCGACCGCCTCAGCCACTCGGACCGGCTCCACCTCCAGCGGGATGCCCAGCGCTTCCAGAAGGTCGGCGCTCCCACTGCGGGAGCTGGCGGCTCGGTTGCCGTGTTTGGCCACCGGGATGCCAGTGGCGGCAATCACCAGCGCCGCGACGGTAGAGACGTTGAAGGTGTGGGACCCGTCGCCTCCCGTGCCAGCGGTATCCATCACCGGGCGGCGGCGAACCGGCACCGCCAGGGCATGGCGCCGCATGGCCCGGGCGAAGCCGGTCAGCTCCTCCACCGTTTCCCCCCGCACCCGAAGGGCCATCAACAAGCCGCCCACCTGGATCGGCGTGGCCTGGCCGTCCATGATGGCATCCATGAGCGCCTCCGCCTCTCCCTCCGACAAGCGCTCGCCGGTGGACAGGCGCTGCAACATCTCGGATACTACTTCACTCATGGGGAACCTTCCTCCTCTCCCTCTCCCCAGGCTCAGACGTCGTGGGGGACGCGGTCGCCCTGTCGGGCGAAGTGCTCCGCCCAACGCACGAAATTGCCGAGCAGCTCGATGCCGGCAGGCGTCAGCACCGATTCCGGGTGAAATTGAATGCCCCAGACCGGGTATTCTCGATGGCGAATCGCCATCACCGTACCGTCGCTGGCCGTCGCCTCGACCACCAGGTCGTCCACGCCCTCGACGTCCACCGCCAACGAATGGTAGCGTCCGGCCGGAAATGGGTTGGGAAGCGAGGCGAACAACCCCCGCCCGCTGTGGTAGATGGCATCAGCCTTCCCGTGCATCAAGCGCGGCGCCGGCACCACCCTGCCCCCAAACGCTGCGGCGATGGCCTGATGCCCGAGGCACACCCCTAAAATCGGCACGGTGGAACCCAGCTGCTGGATCAGCGGGACCGAGATGCCCGCCCCCTCCGGTCGCCCCGGTCCCGGCGAGATCACCACCGCCATCGGCTGCAGTCGGGAGCACTCCTCCACGCTTAAGGCGTCGTTGCGAACGACTTTGAGCGTCTGGCCCAAAATCCCGAGATACTGGACCAGGTTGTAGGTAAAGGAGTCGTAGTTGTCGATCACCAGCACTACAGCCACTCTTCGTCCCCCCGTCTGTCCAACACCGCCAGCCCTGCCGCCGCCTTGTTCAAAGACTCTCGATACTCCCCATCGGCCGAGGAATCGGCCACCACGCCGCCGCCTGCCTGCACCGAGGCTTCGTGACCCCGCACCTCAATGGTCCGGATGGTGATGCAGGCGTCCAGATCTCCGCGATGGGAAAGATACCCGACCACCCCTCCGTAGGCGGCCCGGGCCTCGGGCTCCAACTCCTCGATGATCTCCATGGCCCGGATCTTGGGAGCGCCGGTCAAGGTGCCGGCCGGGAAGACGGCGGCCAAGGCGTCCAAGCTGTCCAGCCCGGGTTCCAGCTGCCCGCGCACCTCGGAGACGATGTGCATCACGTGCGAATAGCTCTCCCGCTCCATCAGGCGCGTCACCTCCACCGTGCCGTAGCGCGAGACCCGCCCGAGGTCGTTGCGCGCCAAGTCGACCAACATCATGTGTTCGGCCCGCTCCTTGGGGTCGGCAATCAGCTCCTCCCACAAGCGGCGGTCTTCCGGTTCCGTGCGTCCCCGCGGTCGAGTGCCGGCGATCGGCCGGCTGGCGGCCCATTGCCCCTGCACGCGAACCAACGCCTCCGGCGAGGATCCGACCAGGGTGACGTCGCTGGCTTCGACCAGGAAGAGGTAGGGAGAGGGATTCAGCCGGCGAAGGCGGCGGTAAAGGTCAAAGGGGTCGCCGGCGATGGGAGCGCTAAGGCGCTGGGATAATACCACCTGGAAGATGTCCCCCGCCCAAATGTATCGCTTGGCCTGCTCCACCATCTCCAAGTAGCGCTCCCGAGTCACGTTGGATTGGACCTCCCCGGCCCGTACGGCCGCCGGGGGCGGCAGCACCAAGGGGGTGCGCAGGCGGTCGACGATTTGAGCCACCCGCTCGATCGCCACCTGGCCGGCTTCCTGGGCAGCCTGAGCGATCACCGTCAGCTGTTGCCGCCGATGGTCAAACGCCACCACCGCCTCCGGCCACACCCATTCCCACAGCCGCCCGCGAGGCTGATGACAGCGGGGCAAGGCCTCAAGCCGCCGCACCCAGTCGTAGCCAAAGTAGCCCACCGCCCCCCCGGTGAACGGCAACTCGGTGGACTCCGGCACTGCCACCGCCACCTGGCGGCTGAAACGGCGCATCAAGGGTAGGGGGTCCGGCCCGCGCAGGGTGGGACGACCGGCCTGCCACAAAATCGCTTCCCCGCCCTCTTCGGTCAACCGCCCTAGCTCCCCGAGGGCGATGAAGGAGAACCGGGCCACTTTCTCGTCTCCCTCCACGCTCTCCAACAACGTGTGGGCGCCGAGAGGCCGCAGGCGTGCGTACGCCCCGATTGGGGTCAAATGGTCCTGAGCCCATTGGGTCACGGCCGCTACATGGGGATGGTCGTCGCCTTGCCATAGGATTACCTTGCTTGGATCCACAGCCGCCCTCGCCTTCTTCCGCAAAAACAAAAAGCCCTCCGTCCTCGGGACGGAAGGAGACTTCCGTGGTGCCACCCCAATTAGGTCGAAACTCGACCTCACTCCTCGCCGGTACAGGAACCTAGGTCCGATACCGCCTCCTTGGATAACGGGAGAGGACCCCGTCCGAGCCTACTGGACGAACCGTCGTTGGGTCGGAAGCTCCCAGGCCCATTCCCATCGGATCCTGCTGCCGGCCTCTCACCTGCCGCCGACTCTCTGTAAGCCTTCCCCGACGGTACTCTTCCTGTTCTTCGCCGTCTCTTTCATCCTAGTCGGGAATCGGTTGCCCGTCAAGGCCTTCCCCCAAGGCCGATTCGCGCCCGCTGTCGGCTACAGGTCAAGTCCAGGCGGTGGGAAGATCAGGGATCGCGCCATTTCCCAGGCAAGGCGTACCGCGATTCTGCTAAAACGCGATGAGCTGACCCGACATCCCGGCGGTCGCCCCCTCACAGGTCGGTCCGGATAATTCTCCACCCTGACAGCTCGCCGATGATGGCTTACACTCGACCTGCCGAATCGTGACAAGGTCACGACCGGGGGAACCAATCTTGGGGTGAATTCGCTAGCCGATAGGGCTGCCTCGCGGCCCGAACCCGTCAGCTAACTCCGGAGGCAACCATGCGAGGTGGAGAATCTATGAGACCCCTGTATCGGTGGGCCCCAGTGGCCACCGGTGTCCTCT
The DNA here is from genome assembly GCA_023512105.1 of Bacillota bacterium. Taxonomy (GTDB): domain Bacteria; phylum Bacillota; class Sulfobacillia; order Sulfobacillales; family Sulfobacillaceae; genus JAIMAE01. Next base: position 8,313 of record JAIMAE010000017.1, read on the forward strand.
TGGGCGCCGGGCTGTCCCTGTCCGGCCCGGCCTTCGCGGCCCCCATCGCCGGGCAGACGTTGACCGTGAAAGCCACGGCCTACGGGCCCACCCTGCGCGAAAACTTCCCCTATGGGCCGGTGGACCGGTACGGACGACCCCTAACGGCAGGGGACGTGGCCGTAGACCCCCGGGTGGTCCCTCTGAAGTCCTGCCTGTACATCACCGGCTACCACACGCCGTATCTGCCTGCAGGCGGGTACATCGGCGAGGCTGACGACCAAGGAGGAGCCATCAAGGGAAGGCACGTAGACCTCTATATCCCGGGCACCCAATCCCAAATCAACCGTTTTGGGATTCAAAAGGTCCAGGTGACGGTGCTCGGACCGGCCACCAACCCTTCCGCCGCCGGGACCGCGGCCTGCGCGGGCTACCAGGTCAGCCAAGCGGGAGGCATTCCCGCCTTGATGGGCCACACCGCTGCGCTGGCGGCCAAGAGCCTCTCTCCGTCGCTTCCCGTCACCGGCGCGGCCAGCAACCGCACCTCGCCAACATTCTTGGCGTCCAACGGGTTTGGCGCCTCCGTGGTGGCCGTGGCCAAGACCCAACTGGGAGACCCCTATGTCTGGGGAGGCACCACACCGGCGGGTTTCGACTGCTCAGGGTTGGCCCAGTGGGTGTTCGCTCAGCTGGGGGTGAAACTCCCGCGACTGTCTGGGCAGCAGTTTCGCGTCGGCACGCCGGTCAGTCGAAGCAATTTGCAGCCGGGTGACCTGGTTTTCTTCACTACCTACAAACCGGGCCCTTCCCATGTGGGGATCTACATCGGTTCCACCCCTACCATTGCCCACGCCTTCATCGCCGCCGATAACCCGACGGTGGGAGTGAGAATCGACAACTTGGATGCCCCTCGCTGGAGTCAGCGCTTTGTCGGCGCAAGGCGCATCTCCCCCTGAGACGAGGTCGGAGCAGGACGGGGGCCTGGCTCCCGTCCTCTTCCCTGACGTGTCCACGGGCCAGGCCTGCTAGCGCAGTTGGCCGACCACGTAGACCGGAACGGACTCCTGACCCAAGACCCACGCCAGATACAGGCGCAGGCGCCCGTCGACCACCCGGGCCCGCGAACCGTCCTCGATGGCGACGGCCAGGCGATAGGCTTCAAGCCAGCCCGCGCCCAGGCGATGGTAGGTCAGCGCCCAAACCGCCATCCGCCGTCCCACCGCGTCGGCCCAATGCCGACGGAAGCGGGCCAGCCGCGATCCTCCCTCCGCCGCCAGGCCATCCAAGCGCCAGATTTGCCCCTGCGGGGGATAGCAGGGAACCACCGCGCCTTCCCGGCCGCGGGCAGCAGGAAACGTGGGCCAGAGGTGCCGGGTGCGGGCAAACCATCGGGTCATTCGGAGAACCTTCTCCGGCTCTGGCAAAGCCTCCAGGTCGCTCAGCACCCTTTCCAACTCGGCGCGGAATCGCTCCCGACTCCAAGCGGCCGGGGACATCCGCCAGCGGCGCGCCGCTCCAGTCGGCGGCTCCATGCCCAGCCATCGCCACTCCCCGATGCCTTGCCCATGGGCCCACAACCCCATTTCCATTTGCGTGGCGCCTCCTTTGCCAACCCTCTACCGTCATCGTAGGCCGGATCTATGAAGGAAATGTTGCAAATCCGGGATCCTTTTTGTCCAGCAAAGCTTCGCCCCTCTCGCCTTCCCTGCAAGGGCGCGGACGGCTATAATGTGGAAAGAGTCCTACAGTTGCAACTGCTTTCCCCGGCCTAGCAGCTGGCCCGGTCACCTCGTTGAGCTTCTCTGGATGCGAAGGACTTGGCCGGTAGGCTCAGCCGTCCTTACCGGGAAGCAATCACTTGGAAGGAGGCAATGGCGGTGGACGGTTTGTCTAAGACCACCGAAGCGGCTGAGCTGACCTTGGCGTCCCGCTTCCCCCGACTGGCTCAGGCTTACCGCGCCCTGCGGGAGGCGGCGAGCGAAGAGGCGAGCGCGCTCAGCCCCCGGGACAAGATGGTGGCGGAAGTGGCCTGGGCGCTGGCCTCCGGCTCCCAGAACGCCGTCAACGCCGCCGTGCGCCGAGCCCAGGAGCAGGGGCTTACCCCCGAGACCCTCCTGGCCATCGCGCAGTGGGGGATAGGCGTCCTCGGCCATTCCCAATTTCTTAAGGCTTTCAGTTGGATGTTGGAGGCGCTGGGCGAGCAGCCCTTATATTGTTCAACCTGCGGGATTCCCATCCGCTAGTGGCTTGCATCCACCAGCCGCGCTGGGAGATCCCACGACCACGGGCAAGGAGGAACTATGCCGGCTTTATTGGAACAATACCTCAAGAGCGTCCAAGCCAGCTGGGACCGGCTTGGCGGCCACCCTCAAGCGGCCGAGGCGATCCGCAAGGCCATGGAGGAGCTGTTTGCGGCCACCCCACCGGACCAAGACTGGGCGCTTTCCCTGCTCGAGGAGCGTCCTCGGGCCAAGGAACTCTACCGCGACCCCGACCGGGGGTTTATCCAAATGGGTCACTTCCATGGTGCCGGCCACGCCACGCCGCCCCATGACCATGGTCCGGGATGGGTGGTGTACGGGGTCTACCGCGGGGAGCTGGAGATCAGCACCTATCAACCGGTCCCGAACGCCCCCGACCGCCTGAGGCTGCAAACTGCCGAGCGCCTTGGACCAGGGCAGGCCCGGGTCTACCTTCCCGGCACCATCCACGCCACCCGCACCCTCAGTCCCGACGGAGCGGTGGTCTTCCGCTTTTTGAGCTTGGACCTCAACGCGGTAACCCGCTCGCACTATCGCTGGGACCAGGTGGTGGCGGGATGACCGGGCGCTACCCCGACGGCCCCTTGGTAATGGCCTTGGCCCACTACGACCGCCACGTCCCCTTCTTTGAGGGCGCGGTGATCGTCGGCGCCGAGCCGTTGCGGGTGTTGGAGGTCGGACAAAACGAACCGGGGCGGTGGGGCCGGGGTCGCCACGAGCGGATGTTGCGCCACCAAGAGTTTGACGTGGCCGAGGTCTCGCTCTCCTCGTACCTGATGGCCAAGGACCGCGGCCAGCCCTTCCTCGCCATCCCCGTCTTCCCCCGCAGGCTTTTCAGCCTCTCCCAGATCTGGGTGCGCCGGGACGGCGCCATCCGCCACCCGCGGGACCTGGTCGGGCGCCGGGTCGGCCTCAACACCTTCCAGACCACGTTGTCGGTCTTGGCCAAGGCCGACCTGAAGCGGGTGTTTGACATCGACTGGCGCCATATCACCTGGGTGGTGGCTCGGGAGGAAACCATTGCCTTCCAGCCGCCGCAAGGTTGCCGGATTGAGAGCTTGCCGGAAGGGATGCGCCTTCACCAGGCCTTAAAGTCGGGTCTGATCGACGCGGTGATCGTCCCCCATCCTTCCCCGGCCATGTTGTCCGACCCAGAGGTCGGGCGGCTGTTGGACGACCCGGTGGCCCATGAGCAGGCGTATTTCCGAGAACATGGCTACTGGCCGATTATGCATGTCGTGGTCTTTCGCGAGGCGGTGTTGCAAGCCCGCCCGGACCTGGCCCGCCAAGTCTTCACCGCCTTCGAGGAAGCCTTTTCGCTGTGCCAGGCCCGATGGCAGGACCCCAACTGGTCTTGGCTGGCCTTTGGCCGCCACGCCTTCGAGGCGCAGCGCCGCGAGCTGAGCGCCGAGGTGTGGCGCAACGGGCTGTCCGCCAACCGACCCAACCTGGAATGGTTCTTGGCCCAGTCGCGCGACCAAGGGTTGATCGACCGCCTTGACTCGGTGGAGGCCTTGTTTCACCCTAGCACATGGGACACCTAAGGGCGGGGGAGACTGGAAACGGTCCCCCACTGGTTTACAGCAAGGAGGCGAAACCGATGGCAGTCCCTGGACAAGTGACCGACCTAAGCCGCATCGAAGCGGCCACCACCCCCTATCCAGACCACCACGGACATCAAGTGGAGGGTTATCTGGCCCGGCCGCGCGGCGTCGACCACGCCCCCGGGCTTATCGTCATCCACGAGGCCTTTGGCTTGAACGAACATATCCGGGATTTGGCCCGGCGCTTTGCCAATGCCGGATTTGCCGCGCTCGCGGTCAACCTCTACGCCGATGTCGGCACCCCCGATGCCAGTAACATGAACGACGTGATGGCCAAGATGTTCAGCCTGCGGGATGAGGACGTGGTGCGTCACCTGGAGTCGGCCATCAACTGGCTCAAAGGCGGACCGGTGGCGGCGCCCAAGGTGGGGGTGATCGGATTCTGCTCGGGGGGCAGGCAGACGCTGTTGGTGGCCTGCAAGAGCACCGCCGTGGACGCTGCCTGCGACTGCTGGGGAGGCTTCATCACCCGGGCCACTCCGGACCGCGAGACCACCCCGGAGCGCCCGGTTCCGGTGATCGACCTCGTCGAGGGGTTGCAGTGCCCGCTCTTCGCCGTCTTTGGCGCCGAGGACCAAAACCCCTCCCCCCAAGACGCGGATCGGCTGCAAGATGCTCTGATTCGCCACGGCAAGGCGGCCACCATCAAGATCTTCGCCGATGCCGGCCACGCCTTCTTAGCCGATTATCGGCCAAGCTACCGGGAGAAGGCGGCGTTTGAACTCTGGCCCCAGCTGATCCAGTTCTTCCAGCGCCATCTGACCCCCAACGACTGACCGGCCGGGGGCGGTCTGCCGACCGCCCCCCGCTTTCAGTGCAGCACTTGACCCGGCAGGTCGTCTTGGAAGGCGGCCTCCACCCACGCCCGCAACGCTTGGTGTTCCGGCTGGCGCAGTCTCGGATCCTCGGCCAGGAGCGCAATCGCCAGCTCGCGCGCCTCTTGGAGCCAGTCCAGGTCCTCCAGCGGTCGGGCCAACTGAAACCCTGCCACTCCGTGTTGCCGCAGGCCTAAAATCTCTCCGGGACCGCGGAGCGCAAGGTCGCGCTCGGCCAGTTCCAGCCCGTCTTGGGTCTCCACCATGGCCTGTAGGCGGGCCATCGCCTCTTCGCTGTCGGTTTGGGCGATGAGATAACAGGTGGCCGGGGCCTGGCCGCGACCGACCCGCCCCCGCAACTGATGGAGTTGGGCCAACCCGAAGCGGTCCGCGCTCTCCACCACCATCACGGTGGCGTTGGGCACATCCACCCCCACCTCGACGATGCTGGTGGCCACCAGGACGTCAATGGTATGGCGGCGAAAGGCCTCCATCACCGTCGCCTTCTCCTCAAGCGGAAGCTGCCCGTGCAACAACCCGATTCGCCATCCGGGTACCTTGCGCATGCCAGCGGCCAACGACTCGGCCGCCTTGGCGGCCTGTCCCTCCTCCTCGTCCCCGGCCACCCGCGGGCAGACCACGTAGGCCTGATGCCCCTGCTTGACGGCTCGCCAGACCGCCGCGTAGGCCTCCCGGCGCCCCTCGGGGCCGACCAGGACGGTGCGTATCGGCTTTCGGCCAGGCGGTAGCCCCACAATCCGCGAGATCTCCAGGTCCCCGTAGACGGTCAGGGCCAAGGTGCGGGGAATCGGGGTGGCCGTCATCACCAACAGGTCCGGGGAGAGCCCCTTGGCGGAAAGTCGAGCCCGCTGGCGGACGCCGAAGCGGTGTTGCTCATCGACCACGATGACGCCGAGCGAGCGGAATCGCACCTGCTCCGAGAGCAGGGCTTGGGTGCCGACCACGACCTGAAGCCGGCCGGAGGCCAGAGCGGCGCGCACCTGCTGGGCCCCTTTTTCCTTGCCGCTCAAAAATCCGACCGTCACTCCGAGCGGTTCCAACCGCTCTCGCAAGACCTGGAAATGCTGTTCGGCCAAAAGTTCGGTCGGGGCCATAAAGGCCGCCTGATGGCCGGCATCCACCCCGGCGGCCAGGCACAAGAGGGCCAGGGTGGTTTTGCCTGACCCCACCTCCCCCTGAAGCAGGCGAGCCATCGGCCGCGGCGCCAGGAGGTCTCGGCGAATCTCCTCCCAGGCCGCCTGCTGTCCCGGGGTCAGCTGGTAGGGCAGCCGTGTGAAGAGGCCCCGGGAGACGGGCCCGTCGGGATTTTGCACCAAGCCGTTGGCCCCCTGGCCCAGGCCGGAGCGCAGCCGAACCGCCAGGGCGATGCGCAGAAACTCCTCAAACACCAGGCGCCGGCGCGACTGCTCCCATTCCTTCTGGCTGCGGGGAAAGTGCAGATGATGCAAGGCCCAACCCCGTTCCGGCAGCTGATAGCGAGAACGGATGGCCTCGGGCAGCGGGTCGGGGGCCAGCGCGGCCAGCCGAGGCACCCACTGGCGCATGAACTGCAGCAGCCAGCGGGGCTTCAACTCTTGGGTGGTCGGGTAGACCGGCAAAAGCCCCAACTCGGGGCGCTCGCCCGGCTCCAACAGGGCGTAATCCGGGTGGGTCATGCTGTAGCCGCGCCCGCGCCATTCTACCCGTCCGCTTAAGAGCACCGTCTTGCCCACCGTCAGCTGCTGGCGCAGCCAATCGGCATGAAAGAAATAGGCCGCCAGCGTGCCGGTGCCGTCGTTGACCAGGACTCGCAGGTGTCCCTGGCCGGGTCCGCGGGGCTCGTAGTGGGCCAGGGTAATGCGACCGACCACCGTCGCCTGCTCCCCCGCGGTCAGCTCCAAGATGGCGCGAATGGCCGTGCGATCTTGGTGCCGGCGAGGCCAGAGGGTCAGCAGGTCTCCCACCTGCTCCACCCCAAGCCGGCGAAAGGCCTCTAGTCGCCGCGGGCCGATCCCCGGCAGGCGACTTAACGGATCTTGCAGCGCCGGCGTCACTCCGGCCAAGGCGCCTTTGCTCCTAGGAGAAGAAGAAGGATTGGCCAATCCGTTCGCCCCTACATCTGTGGTTTGGCGGCCTCGGAGTCGCGGGCGGAGGACGTCCGGGAGCTGGCGTAGCTCGGGTAGACGTCCACCACGTGGACCACCACCTCTTGTGGATGTTGTTCCACCGCCTCCCAGAGCGCCCGATCCACCACCTGGCTGACCACCCGGGCGATCTCGGACAGCTTGCGGCCAAATTCCACCGCCAGGTGAAGGTGGATGTGAAGAGCGCCCTCTGCCTCCTCCACGACCACCGCGTGGCTTTCGTGGCCACGCAGCAAAGCCCGCAATCCTCGTTCGCCGGAAACCAGTCGAAAGCCGTGGGCCACCTGCTCCACCGCCTCGCTGACCACCTCGGCCAGGACCTCGGGGTGGACGCTCAACTTCCCCCAACCGGTGTCGCGCTCCATGGCTCCTCCTTGCTTGCCAGCCTTTTCGCTATATGGTACCATACCGTGGAATGTCTCCGTATCCTGATTGAAGGAGGACATCATGGGTTACCATTGCGAGGTTTGCGACAAAAAGACGGTACACGGAAATAACATCAGCCACTCGCACCGCAAGACCAAGCGGGTGTGGAAACCCAACATTCAACACGTCCGGGTCCGGGTCAACGGCCAAACCCGATACATGTACGTGTGCACGCGCTGCCTGCGCTCCGGTCGAGTAGAGCGGGCCATCTAGTCCCCGCTCTCTCCGCGCCGGCGGCTAGCCGGATTGCAGTTGCCTAAGCTCGGCTTCGGTGAACCGGTAACGCCGCCGGCAGTAGTGGCAGACCACTTCAGCGCCGTGTTGCTCCTCGATCAAGGCGGTAAGCTCCTCCGGCGGCAGCCCTTTTAGCAGCGAGAGGCTACGGCGGCGGCTGCATTGGCAGCGAAACCGCAACGGCTCGCGCGGGGACCACGCGATCGGCTCCGGCAACACCGAGCGAATCAAATCCTCGGGGCTCTCTCCGTCGTTCAGGCGCTGGCTGAGCGCGGCCAGGCGGGCAAACCGCGCGCTCACCGCCTCCACCTCGCCCTCGCTGCCCGGCAGGGCTTGCACCACCACGCCTCCGCTCGCCGCCACTAAGCCGGATGGGCCCACCAGGACCCCGAGGGCGACCGCGCTGGGCACCTGGACCGACTGCCAGTAGTAGTGGGCCAAGTCCTCGCCGATTTCCCCGGAGACCAGCGGTACCTGGCTCTGATAGCGGACCCCTCCTGCGTCCTCGTACCAGACCACCAATTCCCCGTTCCGGCCAATGGCTTGTCCCACCGCCAATTTGCCGTCGGGCCGCAACGGCAAATCCACCTCGGGGTGGTCGACCCGCACCCGCAACCACTGTTCTCCCTCGGCTTGGCGAATCTCTGCCGCCACCAAACCCAACGGTCCACCGCCCTGCAGGCGCACCTCGAGGCGAAACGCCTCTTTGACGTCGGCCGCCAACAAGGCGGCAGCCGCCAGCGCCCGCCCCATCGCGGCGGCGGCCAGCGGGCCGGCGCGGTGCACACGTTGGGCGGCCCGAGCAGACTCGGTGGTGACCACCGCGACGGCGCGCAAGGCGCCTTCAGCCCAGGTCGCCCGAATCCGATAATCCGTAACCCTCCACCTCCCGGGTTCAAGGCCTGGTCACTTTTTCCCCTTGGCCCAAAACCCTACCACAAATTGCAAAACCTTGCCCACCAATCGCGGCACCCGCACTACCGTGATTCGCAATGTCCCCGCGCCTCCTTTGTCAGACCGCAATCAGGCGCCACCCCAGCCAGATCAGCGCCCCTGCCGCCAAAAGGGGACCTAAACCGGCCCATACCAACCACAACCCAATGCCTACCGGCCACAAGCCCAAGGGTACGATCTTGATCAGCACGATGGCGCCGGCCACAATCAACGCCACTCCCACCAACCGGACCCGGCCCCGCCCATGCCGGTGCCACCGGTATCGGATGGTCCGCATGCTACTCCCTCCGCTTTCTCACCTGTCGCCAATCACCTTGGCGGTCCGCCAGCCGAGCGGCCGCGGGTGACCGTGTAGCGACATACTACGGAGGTCGCGGGTCCGATGACACTCATCCGGTGCGAATGGCCTCGATGGCCGCCACCGGGTCGGGAGCTCCAAACACGGCCGAGCCGGCCACCAGGATGTCGGCCCCGGCCGCCTTGACCAGGCGCGCCGTCTCGCTGTTGATCCCGCCGTCGACTTCGATCAGCGGACGGTCTCGCCCGCCGCGCAGGGTGGCCAAGCGTTCAATCTTATCCACCGCCCGCGGCCAAAAGGCCTGCCCGGCAAAACCCGGGTTGACACTCATCACCAGGATCAAATCGACTTCGGGCAAGATGTCGGTCAAGAGTTCGACTGGAGTCGCCGGATTGACGGCCACCCCGGCCAGCGCCCCCATCTCGCGAATGGTGCTGACCACGCGCTCGAGGTGGGTACAAGCCTCCCAATGGACGGTGATCAAGTCGGCTCCGGCCCGCCGAAAATCGGCGAGATAACGTTCCGGTTCCGCCACCATCATATGCACGTCGAGGGGAAGTTCAGTCGTTCCTCGCAACGCCTCTACCACCATCGGGCCTACGGTAATGTTTGGCACAAATCGCCCGTCCATCACGTCGACGTGCAACAGGTCCGCCGCATCCGCCACGCGCCGGACCGAGTCGGCCAACCGGGCAAAGTCGGCGGATAAGATGCTGGGCGCCACTTGAACCGTCATCGCAACCCCCTCTGTGTAAGCTCTTCTGCTGCCGGCTCTACCCTTCGCGACGGCGCGATTGGCCTGGCCTCATCGGCGGGGCTGATACCACTCGTCCAGCAGTTGACAGTAGTGGCGATAGCGGACGGGATCGATCTGTCCCGCCGCCACCGCCGCCTGCACCTCGCAGCCAGGCTCGCGCAGGTGCCAACAATCGCTGTAGCGACAGCGCACGGCCGCGATCTCGGGAAAAGCGGCCAAGATCTGACGACGGTCGGCAACCTGATAGGACAGCTGGGTAAACCCCGGCGTGTCGGCCAACCAAGCCTCGGGACCAAACGGCCACAGCCGCACGGTGCGGGTGGTCTGTCGCCCTCTCCCGATTCGGCTCAACCCCTGCGACTCCACGGTGGCCTCCGGCAAGGCGGCGCGGATCAGCGACGACTTCCCCACCCCGCTCTCGCCGGTTAAGACCCAGATCCCCCGTCGGCTGCCTTCCAGCCAGGCCTGGACCCCGCTCAGCGTCACCGCCGAGACCAGCCATACCCGGTAGCCGGCTCGCTCGTACACCGCCTTCAGCGCAAGGGCCGGGCTTGGGTCCTCCAACAGGTCGACCTTGGTGATCGCCACCTCCGCCGCCAGATCCATCAGGTGGGCAATCGCCAACCGCTTGTCCAACAACTCGCGGTTGCCCCGGGGGCTGACCAGGGAGAAAAGGGCGAACATCCCCTCCACGTTGGCCACCGGAGGCCGCACCAACTGGTTGCGGCGCGGCGCCACCTCCAGCACCACCGCCTCGCCGGGATCGGTGGGGGCAAACCGCACCCGGTCTCCCACCAAGACCTGTCCTACCGTCTGCCGCAGTTTGCCCCGCAAGAGGCCGAGATAGGTGGTGCCGTCGGAGGCCTGGATGGTGGGGCGATTGGCCTCCAAGGCCACCACCAACCCTTCCTGCCCGCTCACCGCTTCGGCGCCGGCGTTGGCACCGCCGGCGAGGGGCTGGCCGGAGGAGCCGGTTGATTGGCGCCCAGCGTCACCACCGTCTGCTTTTGCCCATTTAAATAAGTGGTGACCTGAGCCGAGGTCCCGTACCAGGTGAACGGCTGCCGCACCGTCACTCCCGGATTCACCGCCTGATAAAATACCTCCTCATTGCCAGCGCTATCCATCACCACCACCTTCATCAGCGAGCCCGGGGGCACCGTGCTGGGGATGGTCCAAGAGGGCTCGGCTTGGTGGGCTTCCAGCCCGCTGCTGGCCGGGCTGGGTCCGTCGGAGACCCACACGTCCACCGTCGGCTGTCCGTGCAGGGTCTGGTAGGGCATGGGATTTTGGTCGATGATGGTATTCACCGGCTGGGTGCTATAGGTGGAAATCGGCGAACTCACGGATAGGTTTAGCCCCACCAAGGTGCTGGCGGCCTGGGAAACCGACATCCCGACCAGGTTGGGCATGGTTACGCTGGCCGAAGGCTGACCCTGGGAGACGGTCAGCTCGACCGTCGAGCCGACCGCCACCGACTGGTTGGGCGGCGGATTTTGTCCGATCACCTGCCCGGCCGGAGCAGGGTTCTCCACCTCGCTGACCTGGGATTTTAGCCCCAGGCTCTGCAACGCCGCCTTGGCTTGAGCCAGGTCCTCCCCGGCGAAATTGGGCAGCACCACCGTAAACGGCCCGGAGCTGAGCACCAAGGTCACGGTTTGGTGAGACTTGACCGCGGTCCCGGGAGCCGGGCTTTCGTAGAGCACGCGCCCCTTGGCCACCGTATTGGAGGGGGATTGGCCGGCCACCGTGGGCTGAAGCCCGGCCGAAGCCAACTTGGCCTGGGCTTGATCCAACGGCAGATTGCGCACATCGGGCACACTCACCGTGGGCACGTTGTACCAATGCTCAAACCCATAGATGCCACCGCCGATCGCCAGCGCCGCCAGCGCCGCTACCGCCCACGGCCACCGCCGGCGCCGGTGGGCCCGGCGGCGGCGCCGCAGCACCTCCCCCTCGCCCTCGTCGAGTTGGCCCAGCGCGCGGCGAAAACTCTGCGCGGTTTGGAAGCGGTCGGCGGGGTCTTTGGCCAAGGCCCGCTGCACCACCGCGGCCACCGCCGGTGGCACCTCCGGGTTTAAGGAGCGAACGTCAGGCGCCTCGTCCTGCAAGTGCTTGATCGCCACCCCGATCGCGCTGTCCCCTTCGAACGGCAGCCGCCCGGTCAACATCTCGAAGAGCACCACCCCCACCGAGTAGAGGTCGGATTGGGCGCTGACCATCCGCCCCCGGGCCTGCTCGGGGCTGAAGTACTGCACCGTACCGAGCAGCGAGCCGGTGTTGACCAGGGTGCCGGTGGTGGCGGCGTAAGCAATCCCGAAGTCGGCCACCTTGACCGTGCCGTCTTCGCTGATCAAGATGTTTTGCGGCTTGATGTCGCGATGGACCAGCCGGCGGCGGTGCGCCGCCTCCAGGCCGGCCAGCACCTGGTCGGCAATCGCCAGCGCCTCTGCCACCGGCAGCGCCCCCTGCCGGTCCAGCTTTTGGCGCAAGGTCTCGCCCTGCACCAACTCCATCACGATGTAGTGGAGGTCGGGCTCCTCCTGGCCGACGTCGTAGACTTGGACCACGTTGGGATGCACCAGGGAGGCAGACGCCCGGGCCTCCTGATCGAACCGGCGCACCACCTCCTCGTCCTCGCTCCACTGATGTTTGAGGATCTTTACGGCGACCAGGCGATGAAGGCTCAAGTCGCGGCCGCGATAGACCAGCGACATGCCGCCGGTCCCTATCCGCTCCAATATCTCGTAGCGACCCCCGAGTACTCTACCGACCATCGGGGACCTCCACCGGGCTCTGGTCCTCCACCAATATCACCGTCACGTTGTCTTGTCCGCCCTCGTCCAAGGCCGCCTGAATCAGGGCATCCACCCCGGCCTGCCCGCGGAACCGGCGCAACAGCTCATGAATCCGCCGCTCGGGCACGGCGTTGAACAAGCCGTCGCTGCAGAGCAACAAGCGGTCTCCCGGCCGCCACGGCCAGTGGGTCATCTCCACCTCGACCGCCGGGAAGGGCCCAAGCGCCCGGGTCAGGACGTGCCGCTGCGGATGCTGTTCGGCCTCTTCGGGGGACAGGGTACCGCTGCGCTCCATCTCCGCGGCCACCGAATGGTCGGTGGTCAGCCGCTCCAACCCTTCCGCTCCCACCCGGTAGGCGCGGGAGTCGCCCACGTGGGCCACCCACACTCCGGATGCAGCCACCCAACACACGGTCAGCGTGGTCCCCATCCCATTCAGCTCGGGCCGGCCCCGCCCCACCTCAAAGATCGTGCGGTTGGCGGCCTCCACCGCCCGGCGCAGGCGCTGCGGGCCCATCGCCTGGGCCGCCCCGAGTTCTCGGGCCAGCACAGCCACTGCCAAGGCGCTCGCCTCCGCGCCGCCCTGGTATCCGCCGATCCCGTCGGCCACCGCCACCACCACACCCCAGGGCTGGGTGGCGATCCAGTACTGGTCCTGATTTTGGGAGCGCACCCGCCCCCGGTGGGTCGCCCCGACCGCTGTTAAGGCGACGTCCATGCCTCCTCCCCGCGGCGCCGCAGTTGCCCGCAGGCCGCCTCGATGGTCTGCCCCATCTCTCTCCGTATGGTACAGGAAATTCCCGCCGCCTGCACCACCTCTAAAAAGGCCTCCACTTGCCGGCGCGAAGACGGCCGGAAGGGGTGCTCGGGGACCGGGTTCCAGGGAATCAGGTTGACGTGACAGGGAAAGTGTCCCAAGAGTCGGACCAACCGGCGCGCTTGGTCGAGCGAGTCGTTGACCCCCTCCAACATCGCGTACTCAAAGGTCACCCGGCGGCCGGTGCGCTCGGCGTAGTGGCGAGCGGCCGCCAGCAACTGGGCCAGCGGATAGGCTCGGTTGACCGGCATCAGCCGGGTGCGCAGCGCGTCATCCGGAGCGTGCAGGGAGATGGCCAGGGTCACCGGACGCGCCCCCTCAGCCAACCGGTAGATCGCCGGGACCAGTCCGCTGGTCGACACCGTGAGATGGCGGTAGCTGATCCCAAACCCTAAGGGCTCGTGGACCAAGTCGAAAAAGCGCTCCACCTGGTCTAGATTGTCCAGCGGCTCGCCGATTCCCATCAGGTCCACGCGGGTAAGGCGGCGTCCCTGTCTCTCGGCCCAGGCGTGGGCCACCCGCACCTGCTCCATCATCTCCCCGGCATCCAGATTGCGGATGCGCTTGACCAGCCCCGAGGCGCAAAAGCGGCAACCCATGTTGCACCCCACCTGGGTGGAGATGCAGACGGCGTCGCCCCACCGGTGGGGCAGGTAGACGGCCTCCACCCGCTCCCCATCTGCCAATCTCAGCAGCCACTTAGTAGTGCCGTCGGTGGCCGTCTGCTGGGTGACCACCGCAACCCGCGAAAACGGAAAGCGCTCCGCCATCGCCTCCCGCAACCGCGCCGGCCATACCGAGATCGCTCGATAGTCCAAGACCCCGTGCCGCCACAACCATTCAAACCACTGCCGGCCCCGAAACGAGGGCTCGCCCGCCTCCTCCATCTTCTGCGCCAGCTCCTCGGGCAGCCGGCTCAAGGGATTGAAGGACGAGGCTTGAGGCAAGGTCGCAGGGTGCATCGAATCGCCTCCTTATCCAGGGATGGCTTCGGCTACGGCTTCAGCTCCGGCAGCGGCCCGGTGTCCCCAAGCCGGCGCAGCCGGGCGATGAAGAACCCATCCATTCCGAATTCCCCCGGCAACAGGCGCAGATACGGCCCATCCAGGGCCTGTTTGAGGTCGGGATGCGGCAGGTACGGTTCCACCGTCTCCACCGCCACCGCCGCTCCGCTCGCTCGCACCGCCTCGATCACCGCCTCGGTCTCCTCCGGTTCCACCGAACAGGTGCTGTAGACCAAGACGCCCCCCTCCTCCACCTTGGCCAGGGCTGCCGCCAACAGCTGCTGCTGCAACTGCTGATGCCGCGGCAGGTCTTCTTCCTTGCGTCGCCAGCGGGCGTCGACCCTGCGGCGCAAGACCCCGAGCCCGCTGCAGGGCGCATCCAACAGCACCCGATGGTACCGCTCGGGCAGGCGCGGCAACAGCTGACGGGCGTCGCCCACCTGGGTGCTCCAGCCGGTCAACCCCAGTCGCTGGCAGTTGTCGGCCAGCTGCTGTAACCGCCGCTGCGACTGGTCGATGGCCAACACCGAGCCGCGGCCTCCCAGGCGCTCCAACAAATGGGTGGTCTTGCTGCCAAGACCGGCGGTGGCATCCAGCAGCCGTTCTCCGGGCTGCGGGTCCATGACCCAGGTGACCAGCATGCCGCTTTCATCTTGCACGCTTACCCACCCCTGGCGAAAGGGCGGGAAGTCCTCCAGCCACAAGGAGCCGGTCACCCGCACCGCTTCTGGCAGGTAGCGCGACGGTTCCGCCCCCACTCCGAATCCCGCCAGCGCCTCCAACACCGCCTCGCGGGTGGCCTTCAGCGGGTTGACCCGCAGGGTCAGCGGGGGGACCTCGTTGTCGGCCTTGAGGATGGACTCCACCTTCAGGCCGTAACGCCTTTGCCAGCGCTCCACCAACCAGTCGGGATGCGAGTAACGCACCGCCAGGGGCAGGTTTTGCGGAGGTTTTCCCACCCCTCGCCGCAAGATGGCGTTGACCAGGCCGGCCGCCTCCGGTTGCACGCTCTTGGCCAGTTCCACGGTGGCGTGCACCACCGCGTAGGCGGGGATCCGGGAGAGAAAGCCCAGCTGAAAAAACCCTAGGCGCAAGATATCCTCGACCTTGGGCTCCAGCGACCCTCGGCGGAAAAGTCGTATCCAGGCGTCCAGATACCGCCTTTGCCGCAACACCCCGTAGACCAACTGGGCCATCAAGGCCCGGTCATTCGGGTTGAGTCCTCGCTGCCGGGCCCGTTGGGTCAACGCCTCGGCCGCCGGCATGCCTTCGCGAATGAGCTCCAGCGCGGCCAAGGCCTCCTCGCGGGCAGGTCCCGCCCCTGTCATGTCAGCTTCACCGTCGCTTCCGCCCCCGCTCGCCCCCGCAACCATTCGGCTGGACGCATCCACCGCCTGCCCGCCGGTTGCACCTGGGCGATTCGCAGGCTGCCCACGCCGCAGCCTACGATCCAGTCTTCCCCGCTCAGGCGCGCCTCACCGACCGGCAGCGAGACCGCCTCGGCGCGGGCTCCGGCCAATTTCAGCCGCTGGTCGCCCCAAAAGGCGTAGGCGCCAGGCTCGGGGGAGACGGCGCGAATTCGCCGCGCCTCCTCCTCGGCCGCGCCCTCCCAGCGGACGCGTCCCATCTCGGGAGGAAATTTGGGGGCATAGGTGGCGTCCTCCTCCGCTTGCGGGCGCACCGGCAACGTCGGGTCGCACAGCCGCGGCCAAAAGGCGCGGATCAGCTCAGCCGCCTCCTCCGCCAAGGCCGCAGTCAACTGCCCACAGTCCCACTCGGGTGCTATCGCCAAGGGACGGCTGGCCACGATCGGGCCGGTGTCCACCCCCTCGGCCATCTTCATCAAGGTGACGCCGGTCACCGAATCACCGGCCCACAGCGCCCACCCCACCGGGTTGGGGCCCCGCCAGCGCGGAAGCAGCGAGGCGTGTAGATTGTAGGCCCCGCAACGGGGCAGGCGGAGCAGCCACGGGGGCAGGATGCGCCCGTAGGCGGCGGTGATCAGCAGGTCCGGAGCGAAGGCTTGCCAACTGTCGGCAAAATCCGACAGTCGCTGGGGACGGTCTAAGGGCAAACCGTGGTCTTGGGCCCAGGCGCTGACCGGCGACGGCTGCAGCCGCATCCCTCGTCCCTTCGGGCGGTCAGGTTGGGAGACCGCGCGGACGGTGTTGCCTGGCAACGTCGCCAACGCCTCTAACACCCTCCGCGCATACTCCGGGGTTCCCATGAAGAGTACCCGCATCTTAATCCAAAACCACGGCTTCCCGGTCCGGGACCTCTTCCGGCGGCATGACTCGGATCGCTAAGTCGGTGAACAGTACGCCATTGAGGTGGTCAATCTCGTGTTGGAAACACCGGGCCAAAAGCCCGTCCGCCTCGATCCAGACCCGGTGGCCGCTGGGATTGAGCCCAGTGACCTGCACCGCCTCGGCCCGCTCCACCTCCCCCACCAAGCCGGGAATCGACA
Organism: Bacillota bacterium; assembly: GCA_023512105.1. Lineage (GTDB taxonomy): Bacteria > Bacillota > Sulfobacillia > Sulfobacillales > Sulfobacillaceae > JAIMAE01. Next base: position 24,871 of record JAIMAE010000017.1, read on the forward strand.
AACACCCTTCGAAGCCGAGGGCTTTGCCCGTCCACCACACAATTTCAGGGTTCACCAGCGCGATTAACCCGTCCCCGACGTCCGCCACGATCACCCGCTTGGCCACCCCGACCTGGGGAGCGGCCAAACCAACGCCATGGGCGGCGTACATGGCCTGCGCCATGTCCTCTATCAGCTGGCGGATCGCCCGGGTGACCTTCGGCACCGGCTTGGCCACCGTGCGCAACACCGGATGTTCGGCATGCAGGATATCCAAGGGCGCCACTCCTCTGTGCAGCCGCGGGAGGCTTGCGCCTTGCGGCCCCCTCAAATTTACGCCAAGAGCATAGCATGCCGCCCCGGTGGCGTCCACACCTACCCCGCCGCACCGTGGGCTGGGGCGATTCACGCCGGGTCCGGGCTGCGCTCGCGCCGAGCTTGGGATAGGAATTTTTTCTCGACATTTCCAGTCGTCCCCTTTTCCCGGCCCAGCCGGCACCCTATCATCGAAGAGAGCACGGTGTAAAGACCGCTTTCGGGAACCCAAGAAAGGAGCATGGCGATGGCCTCGCGGCGCCAGCAAGCCCTGCATCACCGCTTGATTCACCTCGCCGAGGTGGCGATGGGCGAGGACGAGTCGTCGCGCCGAGGTGCGGCCGAGGTGGAGTTGGTGGCCCTGGTCGAGCAGTGCCTGGACCGCGGTGCCGACGAGCCCATCTACCGGGCGGTCTCCGAATTGGAAAGACAGGGCCGCACTTCCGCCGCCGACTACCTGTTCGCGTGGGCCGAGACCGCCACCGAGGTGTTGAGCGGCCAGTGGCTAGGCTCGGAGGGCGAGGCGCAGCGCGGGACGTTCAACTTGTTCTGGCTGCCGTTGGTCTTGGCCCAGGACCGGCCGCTGGCTGACGCGGCCCTCCGACCTTCGGGAGTGCGGCGCCTCCTGCAGTCGCTGCGCCGCCACCAGCTGATTGGCCCCCGGGTGGGCGCCTGGGTGTGGCCCCGCCTCTGGCGGCTCGACGAGTTGCCCGGAGGGTTGGCGGAGCGCCGACGGTGGCTGCACCGGCTGGCGGCGTTGGCAGGCGCCCAAGCTCCTGACCTGCCGGAGCTCGCTGGTGCCCCCGAGTTGCCGTCTGCCTCCGAGGGCCTCATCTCGCTGCGCTTTTTGGCCCTGATCTTGGCGGTGCGGGAGGACGACCTCGACCCTGGCCCCTTGGCCGACGACCGCTTTAGCGACACCGCCGGCGAAGCGTCGCCGCAGGAATGGCAGGCCTTCGACCGCTGGCAACAAGCGGTGGCCGGCTTCCTTCCCGGCGCGATTTCCGGGGTCAGCCTGCTCTGGGCGGCCATGCCCGCCCCCTGGGACGAGGCGATTTTGCACGGGACCGAGTTGATGAACTCGGTGTTGTTAAGTCACGCCCTGCTGGCCTTGGGCCCCGAGGCCAGACCGGTGGCGGCCCTGGCCGGGTACGGGCAGGAACCGTCGGAATGGCGCATCGGGCTGCGCGACGTCCAAGGTCAGTACACCTGGTCGTCCTGGTTTTGCCTGGAGGAGCCCCGAGTCGAAGAAGACAAAATCCGCTCGCTGTTGGCGGCCGAAGGGATTCCGGTCGCCTATACCATTTCCGCCTTTGGGCGCGACGCCCGCTGCCCCAAATGTACCGGCCCGCAGTTTCCCGACCCGATCGGAGACCCCGGCACCTTTCTTCCCTGCCTGTGCACCGAGCCGGCCTCCCCCTAGCCAGTCGAGATCACAGCATAAAGTAGGGGTCCACGGTCACGGTCAGTGGGCCCAGGCGGTCTGCCACCTCGGCCAGGGACGGATTGACCCGCTGGAGGTCATCGGCTTTGACCAGGATGTGAAAGCGCCACCAGTTGCGCATGCGGGCGATCGGGGCGGGAGCTGGACCCAGCACCTCGGCGCCCTGGTCCAGCAAGCGCTCGCGCACGGCCGCGGCGACCGCCTCCGCCTTGCTCCGAGCTGCCTCCGGGTACTCCCCGCGCACCTCCAGCAGCCACAGGTGGCGGTAGGGCGGGTAGCCGGCGCTTTCCCGAAACGCCAACTCCTCTTCGATCATGACCTCAAAGTTTTGTTGCGCGGCGCTGGTGATGGCGTAATGCTCGGGGTTGTAGGTCTGTATCACCACCCGCCCCGGGATCTCGCCGCGACCGGCCCGCCCCGAGGCTTGAACCAGCAGCTGAAAGGTCCGCTCGCCGGACCGAAAATCGGGAAGGTTCAAGGCCACGTCGGCCGCGATCACTCCCACCACCGTCACCCGCGGCCAGTCCATGCCCTTGGCAATCATCTGGGTACCCACCAAGATGTCGACTTGCCCGGCCAGCATCTGCCGGTACAGGCGCTCTTGGCTGCCGCGTCCACTCATGGCATCTCGGTCGGCTCGGGCCACCCGGGCGGCCGGCCAGCGCTGGCGAACCTCCTCCACCACCCGCTCGGTGCCCGCCCCAAAGTAGCGAATCCTGCGGCTGCCGCAGGCTGGGCAGCGCTCGGGCACCGCCGCTTCGTGAAAGCAGTAGTGGCAGTGGACCCTCTGGTCCTGGGCGTGGAAGGTCAAGCTGACGGCGCAACTGGGACATTTGAGGGCCTCGCCACAGTCGCGACAGATCACAAAGGTGGCGTAGCCGCGCCGGTTGAGCAAGAGAATCACCTGCTCTCGGCGCTGCAGCGCCTGGTCGACCACCTCTTGCAGGCGACGGCTGAAGATGGTGCGATTGCCGGCCCGAAGCTCCTCGCGCAGGTCGACCACCTCCACCGCGGGCAGCGGCCGCTCCGCCACCCGTTCCGGCAGCCGGCACCAACCGATGTGCCCGCGGCGGGCTCGCCAGGCCGTCTCCACGTCGGGGGTGGCGCTACCCAACACCACGGTGGCCCCTTCCAGGCGGGCCCGGGCCTCGGCCACTTCCCGGGCGTGATAACGCGGGTGTTCCTCTTGCTTGTAGGTCGCCTCGTGCTCTTCGTCTAAGATGATCAAGTCCAGGCGAGGAAAGGGTACGAACACGGCGGAGCGAGCGCCCACCAACACGCCGATCTGGCCAAGCCGGGCCCGGTGCCAGGTCTTGGCCCGCTCGCGGTCGCCCAGCCCGGAATGCCAAACCCCGACCGCCTCGCCGAAGCGACGTTGGAAGCGTTCCACCGTCTGCGGGGTCAGCGCGATCTCGGGGACCAAGACCAAGGCCTGGCGCCCGGCCCGCAGGCGGTCGGCGATGAGCTCCAGGTAGACTTCGGTCTTGCCGGAACCGGTGACCCCCTCCAACAGCCAGGTTCGCTCGCCTCCCCCGGCGATCGCCTGGTAGGCCGCCTGCTGCCAGCGGTTGAGGGGCAATCCCGGATGAACCGGGTAGGTGGTCGGCGTCTCCCGCCGCTGGGCGATTAACGTCCCTGCACGGGTCATCTGGCGCAACAACGGTCCGGCATCGGGAAATTGGGCCCGCAGCACCTCTGGAGTCACCACTCCCTGGGAGGCCACCCACGCCCAGATCGCCTGTTGGCGCCGAGCCCGCGCCGAGGGGGGCGAGCCGGCGGCGATCCACGCCAACTCCGCTTCGGGAGAGCCGCCGCTCCGCACCGCCTGGGGGACCATGGCCCGCAAGACTTGTCCGAGATACGCCAAGTAGCGCCCCTGAATCCAAAAGGCCAACTCAATCAAGGCCGGGGTGAGGAGCGGGTAGGGGTCCAGCACCTCCAACACCGCCTTGACCTGGGCCGGGTCGCGCACGCTGGCGGTGGACTGACGCATCACGTACCCCTCGACCGCGCTCGACCCCAACGGGACCTTGACCCGGTAGCCTAGCAAATCGCCTTCCAGGGCCTCGGGTACGCGATAGGTCCACAGCCGATTGAGAGGACCGACCGCGCGATCGAGGGCCACCTCGACCCAACTCACCGGACGCTCACCCCAGTTTCGGTTCCTGACGCTTAGCGGCCAAACGCGCCGCCACCCGGTCGAGCAGGATTTGCGCCACCGTCCGCTTGTCGCCGACCAACCGCTCCGGCGGCCGGTCCACCTCCACCCACAGCGCCTCGTAGGCGCCATCCCCAAACCCCCGGCCAGAGCCCACTCGGTTGGCCACCACCGCGTCCAGCCCTTTCTCCCGCAGCTTGCGGCGGGCCGAGGCCTCAAGGTCGTCGGTCTCAGCGGCAAACCCGACCCGGACCGCGCCTGGGCCGAGCCTGCGGCTGATCTCGGCCAGCACGTCCGGATTGGGCACCATCTGCCACTCCAGGCCGAGATCCCCCTTGTGTCCTTTGCCAGGTAGCGGCTGGGCGGGCCGGAAGTCGGAGACGGCGGCGGCGGCCACCACCACGTCTACCGCGGGCTGACCGTCGAGCCGTTCCAGGCACCGCTCAAGCATCTCGCGGGCGCTCACCACCGGCCAGGCAGCCAGACGAGGCAGAGCGGGCACCGCCACCCGGGGGCCGTGTACCAAGTCCACTGCGGCGCCGCGATGGACCGCTTGACGGGCGATTTCCACCCCCATCACCCCGGTCGAGGGGTTGGTCAAGATCCGCACCGGGTCAAAATGCTCCCACGTCGGTCCGGCGGTGACCAAAAAATGCACGCCCTCGAGGTCCTTGGGAGCCAGGACGCCCTCTAACACCTCCAGGATCGCCTCGGGTTCGGCCATTCGCCCAAGCCCCACCCGCCCGGAGGCCATGCGCCCATAGGTGGGGCCGACCCAGTGCACCCCGTCGGCGGTCATCGCCGCCACCGCCCGGCGCACCGCGGGATGCTGCCACATCTCGGGCTCCATCGCCGGCGCCACCACCCGCGGGCCAGAGAAGCCCAGGTAGACCAACCCCAACATGTCGTGGGCCACCCCCGCCGCCAACCGGGCCAACAGCTCCCCAGGCGCCGGCGCCAAGACCAACGCCTCCGCCCAATGGGCCAGGGCGACATGGCCGATCGGTCCCACGTCGGTCGGGTCTTCGGCGGTGACGGTCACCGCGTGGCCACTTAACGCGTGAAACGTCAAAGGGGCCACGAAACGGGTGGCGGCCTCGGTCATCACCACCTGCACTTCGTGGCCCTTTTGCACCAACTGGCTGACCAGATGGCACGTCTTATAGGCGGCGATTCCGCCTCCGACTCCCACAACGATGCGCACGATTACTTAATGCCAACCGGAGGAATCTCTACCACCAGCTTGTGGTTGCGGATCTCTTCCAACGCGATGGTCACCGGCTTGGAGGCATGGGGTTCCAGCAAGGGCGGTTCGCCATCCATCAAGGCACGGCCTCGTTTGGCGGCCGCCGCCACCAAGGCGTACTTGCTCTGTTGCCGTTCGGCGAGTTCGTGCAAGGTCAGTCGACGGCTCATTGGCTTTCCTCCTCGTCCTCCTCGCTGCTGGCCGCCGCCTCGCGACTGGCCAAACGATTGGCCACCGTCTCCGGCTGCACCGCGGACAGGATCACGTGGTCGCTATCGGTCACGATCACGGCGCGGGTGCGCCGCCCGTAGGTGGCGTCGATCAGCATCCCCCGGTCCCGCGCTTCCGTGATGATCCGTTTGATCGGCGCCGAATCGGGGGAGATAATGGCCACGATCCGATTGGCGGAGACGATGTTGCCAAATCCAATATTCACCAATTTAATGTCCAACGCCCGACCTCCTACGCACCGACACGGCGAAGCAATCGAAAAGATCTTGCGATCGCTCCCGATTTCCCGCGTTCTCACCGTTTTTCGCTCTTGACATATCATAGGTTACCGTCCTGGGGCTGTCAACCAACCCCCGCTTGGGGGCAGGCGCTGAAGAGCCATCGCCTCGGCGCTGAGGGTTGCCACCCCGCGGATCCCTGTCCCATGGTATACTGAAACCACCGGGTTGCGGAGGCCATGGGCGTCAAGAGAGGAGGCCAACCGTGATCGAAGCGATACAGCTGGTGGCCGGGTGGCTTTCTCACGCCGGGTATTTCGCGGTGTTTTTGGTCTTGCTGGCTGAAAGCCTCGGCATTCCCGCTCCCTCGGAGTTGGTCTTGCTGTTCTCCGGCTACTTGGTCTGGCAGGGGCGGTTCTTTTACCCTTGGGTGATCTTAGTCGGGGCGATCGGCAGCACGGTGGGGGCCATGGTGGCCTATCAACTGGCCCTCAAAGGCGGTCGTCCGCTGCTCTTAGGTCCCTTGCGCTGGATCTTTCGCCGCCCCGAACAACTGGAGGTTTGGGAGCGGTACTTCCTCGACCGAGGCCATCGGGTGGTCTTGATTGGGCGGCTGATCTCCGGAGTCCGCATGGTCATCTCCTACCCGGCGGGGCTGTTTGAAATGCCCTGGTGGCGGTTTGTCGGCTATACCTTTCTCGGCTCGGTGGGCTGGCCGCTTTTGGCGGTGACCGCCGGATATCTGGCCGGTCCCCACGTGGTCGCCGCCGCCCGGGCCCTGTCCCACCTGGAAGCACCTGCCCTGGTGGGGCTGGCCATGGCGCTGGCCGCGCTGTTCGTGCTCGACCGTCATCGTCGGGCCCGCCGGCAGCGTGTAGAACCATAGGACAAGGAACCGTCTGATAAGGGGGTCGTCGACTTGACCATCCCGCCCTCCGCGTTGGTCGGCAGTTGGAGACTGGAGAGCTTTCACATTGTGGCCGAGGACGGAGCCGTTTACCACCCTATGGGAGAGCAACCCCAGGGGTATATCACCTACGGGGCCGACGGCTACATGCAGGTCAACATCCAAACCGCTGGACGGCAGCGGTTTCTAACCGACGACTTTTTGGACCCCAAGCCGGCCGATCTCGCCGCGGCGATGCGCTACATCGCCTACGCCGGCTCTTACCGCATCGAACACGACCGCATCGTGCACCAGATTGAAGTCTCGTTTTTCCCCAACTGGATCGGCGTCGAGCAAGTGCGCTACGCCAGTCTGGAAGGCGACCTGTTGAGCTTGTCCACCCCCCCGCTGACCTATCGCGGGCGGCCAGGGCGCGCCGCCTTGCGATGGAGACGGGTCGCCCCGTCCCTACCGTAGATGAAACGTGCCCTGACACACTTCCACCGCTGGGCCCTCCAAGAAGACGTGGCCGGTGGTTTCGTCCCACTCCGCTCTCAGCTGGCCCCCCGGCACCTCGACCGACACCTGTCGCCGCGTCTGCCCGGTGAGCACCCCGGCCACGGTGGCGGCGCACACCCCGGTGCCGCAGGCCAAAGTCAAGCCGGCGCCACGCTCCCAATGGCGCATCTTGAGGTGTTCGGGGTCGACCACTTCCACCGAGTGGACGTTGATGCGCTGGGGAAAGAGGGGATGGCGTTCGAGCGCGGGGCCCCGGCGCGCCATCGTCTCCACGTCCCAACGCGGGCCAAAGATGACCAGGTGCGGGTTGCCCATCGAGACCCCGGTGCCCGTGAAGGTCTCTCCTTGCGCCTGCACCGTCACCGCGGTGGCCGGCGCATCCGGATCCTCGGTCATCCCAATCGCCCCCCGGGTCCACCGCGGCATTCCCATGTCCACCCGGATCCAGGTGGCCCTGCCGCCCTCGCTCGCCACCACCCGGGGGTGGAGCACGCCGGCCCCGGTTTCAATCGCCTGCTCTGTCCCCATCTCCCCGCGGTCGTAGAGCCACTTGGCCATCGCCCGAAGCCCGTTGCCACACATCTCCGACTCGCTGCCGTCGCTGTTGAAGATGCGCATCCGCACCGGCGCCACCGCCGAGGGAGCGATCAGGATGATGCCGTCCGAACCCACTCCAAAGTGTCGGTCCGACATCTGGGTCGCCACCTGGCCCCAATCCACCTCCTCCCATCCCGGCCAGCGGCGCACGTCGATGTAAAGGTAATCGTTGCCACAGCCGTGCATCTTCGTAAACGCGATCGGTCCGTTCACCCTACCGCCTCCCGTAGCCCCTGTCGTGCTTCCCAGGTTAGGACTGCAATCCTACTCGTCTCGCCCCGCCCCGTGGGCGCGTCGCCTGGCCAAGGCCGCTGCCTTGAGGAGGTGTCATGATGCTCGACCAAGACTTCCCTGCCCCCTTTCCGACGGCGCTGCGAGGCGTCGACCGAGCCCAAGTAGCTCGTTCGTATCGTACCATCCGCGCCACCAGCCTACAATTGACCGAACCCTTGGCCACCGAGGATTGGGTGATTCAAGCCTGCCCCGAGGCCAGTCCGCCGAAGTGGCACCTCGCCCACACCACCTGGTTCTTTGAGACCTTCTTTTTGGCCGCTCAACCCGGCTACCGCCTGTTCCACCCCCAGTACCCGGAGCTCTTCAACTCCTACTACGAGTCTCAAGGCCCCTACTTTCCCCGCCCGCGTCGCGGAACCCTCTCCCGTCCCACCGTCAACGAGGTGTTGACCTACCGACAACACGTCGACCAGGCCGTGCTCGAGGCGGTGGCCCAACGCTCCGAGCCCGACGTGCTCCAGGCGGTGGAGGTGCTGGCAGTCGGCCTGCAACACGAACAACAACACCAGGAGCTTTTGCTGATGGACATCCTGGCCAACTTCGCCGCCAACCCGCTGGCCCCCGCCTACCGCCCGGCCCCTGAACCCAGGACGGAAAGCGCGCCTGCTCGCCTGGAGTGGTTGGAGGTCCCCTCCGGGGTGGTCTGGATCGGCCATCGGGATCCGGGCACCTTCGCCTTCGACAACGAAACCCCTTACCACCCAACCTACTTGCCTGGCGCGCTGTTGGCCAATCGCACGGTGACCAACGGCGAGTTCCGCGAATTTGTGGAGGCCGGCGGGTACCAACAGCCGCAGTGGTGGTTGTCCGACGGCTGGACCTGGGTGCAGACCCAAGGGCGGCGCCATCCCCGGTACTGGCGCCAACTGGACGGCACCTGGTGGGAATTTACGCTCTACGGCCTGGTGCCGCTCGACCCCGCCGCCCCCCTGACCCACGTGAGCTTCTACGAAGCCGATGCCTACGCGCGTTGGCGCGGCGGCCGGCTGCCCACCGAGGCGGAGTGGGAATGGGCCGCGCTCCATCTGCCGACCACCCCAGGCCCCACCCTGGAAGAGGGGATTCTCCGGGCTCCCCCGCCGTCCCCCGCCCCCGGTCACCTGCTCCACATGCTGGGGGGGGTCTGGGAGTGGTGCGCCTCCCCCTACCTTCCCTACCCCGGCTACCGTCCTTGGCCGGGCGCGCTCGGCGAGTACAA
>JAIMAE010000018.1 GCA_023512105.1 Bacillota bacterium
GTCGAGGCCAGCCTAAAGCAGGCCGCTTTGTGGGACGAGGTCCGGGGAAAGCTGCGCCGCCCGGCGGCCTCGCTCTCCGGCGGTCAACAACAACGCCTCTGTCTGGCGCGGGCCTTGGCGGTCGATCCGGAGGTGCTGTTGATGGACGAGCCGACCAGCGCGCTGGATCCGGTGGCGGCTGCTCGAATCGAGGAGTTGGTGGTAGAGTTAAAAGGGCGGTATACGATTCTCCTGGTGACCCACAACCTCCAGCAGGCGGCGCGCATTTCCGACTTCACCGCGTTCTTGCAGCGCGGCGAGTTGGTGGAGGTCGGGGAGACGCGCAGCATGTTCACGGCCCCCAAGGATCGGCGCACCGAGGAGTATCTGACCGGACGACTGGAGTGACGGCCGGGCGGAGAGGGGGTGGCATCGGCGGTTCGCCAATTTTTTCAACGGGAGTTAAAGGATCTAGACCAGGAACTGTTGCGCATGGGGGCTTTGGTAGAGGACCAGATTCGCCGCGCGGTGCGGGCGCTGACCGAGCACGACGTGACCCTGGCCCGCGAAGTGGTGGCCGACGACGACCGCGTCGACGATTTGGAGAAGGACCTGGAACGGCGGTGCCTCACCCTGTTGGCCCTGCAACAGCCGCTGGCCGGAGACCTTAGGGCCGTCTCCACCGTGCTGAAGATCATCACCGACCTCGAACGCATGGCCGACCACGCCACCGACATCGCCCAGGTGGCGGTGCGACTGGGCGACCAGCCGTTTGTGAAGCCGCTGGTGGACATCCCTCAGATGGCGCGCCTGGCCAGCTCCATGGTCCGGGCGGCCCTCAACGCCTACGTGCACCGCAGCCTGGAAGAGGCCTGGGCGATGATTCGACTAGACGACGACGTCGACCGGCTGTTTGCCCAGATCTTTCACGACCTCTTGGAGCTGATGCGCGAGCGGCCTGACACGGTGGCCCAGGCCACCTATTTGTTGTTCGTGGCCAACTACCTGGAGCGCATCGGCGACCATGCCACCAACCTCGGAGAGTGGGTGATCTACATGGTCACGGGAGAGCGGCAACGCAAGCATCTGGAATAGCGGGGCGGCGATTTTTCGATACAATGGGAGGGGTACGGGCTCTCGGAGCGGATACCTTTTGCCGTTTAAGGGGGAAAGAGTTTAATGGTTCGGGTTGGGATTAATGGATTCGGCAGCATCGGACGGCGCTTTCTTCGGATCGCGCTGGCCCAACGCGACTTCGAAGTGGTGGCCATCAACGACCTCACAGATGCCAAGACGTTAGCTCATCTGCTCAAATACGACTCCAATTACGGTCCGCTGGCGGAGGCGGTGTACGCCGAAGGCGACCACCTGGTGGTCGGGCCGTGGCGAGCCCGGGTCTTCCGCGAACGCGACCCCGAGCGCATCCCTTGGGCGCAAGAGGGCGTGGACCTCGTCATCGAGTCGACCGGGCTGTTTACCGATGCCGCCAAGGCTCGGGCCCACATCGACGCCGGGGGCGCCAAACGGGTGATCATCTCCGCTCCCGCCAAGGGCGAGGACATCACCGTGGTCCTGGGCGTCAACGCCGACCAGTATGACCCCGCTCGCCACCGCATCATCTCCAACGCTTCCTGCACCACCAACTGCCTGGCCCCGGTGGCCAAGGTGCTCGACGAAGCGTTTGGCATCGAATCTGGGTTGATGACCACCGTCCATTCCTACACCAACGACCAGCGTCTGCTCGACTTGCCACACAGCGACTTGCGCCGCGCCCGGGCCGCGGCGATGAACATCATTCCCACCGGGACGGGCGCGGCCAAGGCCATTCACCTGGTGTTGCCCCAATTAAAAGGCAAGATGAACGGCATGGCCTTGCGGGTTCCCACCTCGGTGGTCTCGATCGTGGACTTGGTGGTGCGCACCGAGCGGCCGGCCACGGTGGAAGCGGTCAATGCGCGGTTTCGGGAGGCGGCCGAAGGAGCGTTGCGGGGCATCCTCCGCTACTGCGAGGAACCGCTGGTCTCCTCCGACTTTAAGGGCGACACCCACTCCAGCATCTTCGACGCCTTGGAGACGATGGTGGTCGGGGAGCGGATGGTCAAGGTCTTGGCCTGGTACGACAACGAGTGGGGATACACCAATCGCCTGGTCGATTTGGCGCGCTTGGTGGCGCAAAAAGGGGTTTGAGCGATGGCGGAGGCGGTCATCCCATCTCAGTCCCGTCCCCCCTATCGCACCGTGGCCGACCTCGAGCCGGTCGCCGGCAAGCGGGTCTTGGTGCGGGTCGACTTCAACGTCCCCATCGATCGGGCTCGTGGCCGGATCGAAGACGACTCTCGAATCGTGGAGACGCTGCCCACCATTGAGTACCTCATCCAACGCGGAGCCGCCGTGATCCTGATCAGCCACTGGGGTCGACCCAAGGGCTGGGACCCCGAGGCCAGCCTCGGCCCGGTCGCTGCGCGCTTGGCACAACTTTTGGCCTGCCCCGTCCACTTTGTGCCCGACGTGGTGGGGGAAAAAGCGCAGGCGGCGGCCAGGGCGCTGAAACCCGGAGAGGTTTTGCTGTTAGAAAACGTGCGCTTTGAGCCCGGGGAGACCAAAAACAGCCCGGAGTTGGCCCAGGCCTTGGCCCGTTTGGCCGACTGCTACGTCGACGACGCCTTTGGCGCCGCCCACCGCGCCCACGCCTCGATCGAGGGCGTCACCCATTATCTGCCCTCGGCCGCCGGGTTTTTGATGGAACGCGAACTCAAGGCCTTGGATGAGATTTTAGGACAGCCGGATCGCCCCTACTGGGCGGTGATCGGCGGCTCCAAGGTCAGCGATAAGGCGCTCTTGCTGGAGGAGCTGCTACAAAAAGTCGACGGCTTGGTCATCGGCGGCGCCATGGCCAACACCTTTTTGGCCGCCGAAGGGCTGGATATGGGAGCCTCCAAAGTCGAAAAAGACGCCTTTGGGGCGGCCCGCCACCTTTTGCAGACCGCCCGCGAACGGGCAATTCCGGTGATTTTGCCTCAGGACCTGGTGGTGAGCGACGAATTTCGCGCCGATGCCTCCTGGCGGGTGGCCGAGCCCGGACGGCTTCGGGCCCAGGAAATGGCCCTGGACATCGGCCCGAAGACCGTGGCGGCGGTGGAAGAGGCCCTGTGCCACGCTCGCACGGTGTTCTGGAATGGGCCGATGGGCGTCTTCGAATGGGATGCCTTCGCCCACGGGACGCTTGCGGTGGCGCGATGTTTGGCCCGGGTTTCCGCCAAGGTGGTGGTCGGCGGCGGCGACTCCCTGGCCGCGGTCACCAAGGCCGGGGTGCGCGAGCGGCTGACCCACGTCTCGACCGGCGGAGGCGCCTCCTTGGAATACCTGGAGGGCAAACCCCTGCCGGGGGTGGAGGCGCTGCGCCAAACGTCTTCGGGAGGGGCGCTTTCGTGAGCCCGCGCACGCCGCTTCTGGTCGCCAACTGGAAGATGTACAAGACGGTGGCGGAGAGCCGGGTCTGGGCCGAGCGCTTTCGCGAGGCCGCCCTGCGCGAAGGCCTGGGGCAAGGGCGGGAGCTGGTGGTCGCTCCCACCGCGCCCTCATTGTGGGTGGTGGCCACCGCGCTGGACGGCACCGGCGTGGGGGTGGCGGCTCAAAACTTGGATCTGGGGGTCGAAGGGGCGCTCACCGGGGCGGTGTCCGGATACCTCCTGCGCCAAGCGGGAGCGGAATGGGTCGTCCTCGGGCATTCCGAGCGGCGCCAGCATTTTGGGGAGAGCGACCAACTGGTCGCCGAGAAGGTGTTGGCGGCGGTGGAAGCCGGGCTTGAGCCGATCGTCTGCATCGGGGAGACCGAGGAGGAACATCGGGCTGGGAAAACCCAGGAGCGCCTGTTACAGCAGTTGAGTCCGGTGGTGGCCGCGGCAGGGCCGGAGCGGTGGCCCGGCCTCGTCATCGCCTACGAGCCGGTGTGGGCGATCGGCAGCGGGCGCACGCCCACGCCCGAGGTGATTGACGAGATCGCCGGCAGCTTGCGCAGCTGGCTGGGCCAACAATTGCCCGGCGTCGGCGCAGCCACCCGCATTTTGTATGGAGGCAGCGTGAACGAGCAAAACTTGGCATCCTTTTGGAGCTTGGAGCACATCGACGGCGCCTTGGTCGGCGGCGCCTCGCTGGACGTGGAGCGATTTGTGACCATGGCCAAGACCCCCCTGGGGGCAAAGGAGGAGAGGCGATGACCGCCGGCCCGCTGGTGTTGATGGTGCTGGACGGCTGGGGGATCGCTCCCGCCAACGCCTGTAATGCCATTGCCTTGGCCCCCGACGAGAACCTCCGCCGCCTCGGCGAGCGGTATTGGTCGGCCTCGCTGGTGGCGCACGGGTCCGAGGTCGGTCTCTTGCCGGGGCAGATGGGCGATTCCAACGTGGGCCACCTCACCTTGGGAGCCGGGCGGGTGGTCGACCAAAATCTGACCCGCATCCACAAGGCGATCGCCGATGGCAGTTTGGCCCGCCATCCGGTGGTGGCCACCTTGGCCGAACGCGCCCGAAGCGGACGGGTCCATCTGTTGGGACTGCTGTCGCCGGGCGGCGTGCACAGCCACCAGGAGCATCTGGAGGCCCTGCTGGAGATCCTGGCCAACGCGGGTGCCGGCTCGGTCTACCTGCACCTGTGGCTGGATGGGCGCGACGTGCCCCCGCAATCGGCCTTGACTTCGCTGGAGTTTCTGGCCACCGTGCTGGCTCGGGTCGGGGTCGGCGAGGTGGCCTCAATTTCTGGACGCTACTACGCGATGGACCGCGACCGTCGCTGGGAGCGGACCGAGAAGGCGTATCGGGCGATGGTGGAAGGGGTGGGCGAGACCAGCCGCAGCGCCATCGAGGCGGTGACCCGCTCGTATCAAGCCGGGATCACCGACGAATTCGTCCATCCCACCGTGATCGTCGATGGCGACGGTCGCCCGGTGGGGCGGATCGAAGCGGAAGATACCGTCTTCGTCTTCAACTTCCGGGCCGACCGGGTGCGGCAGATCACCCGCGCCTTGGCCGATCCCGCGTTCTCTGCCTTTTCCCGGCCCTACCCCCAGGTGGCCTGGCTTGGGGGGATGGCGCTGTACGACGAGGCGTTTGTCTTGCCCCACGTGCTCGAACCCCAGTCGGTGCCCAACAACCTGGCCGAGTGGCTTAGCCGTCAGGGCATCCGGCAGCTGCACGTGGCGGAGACGGAGAAGTACGCGCACGTCACCTTCTTCTTCAACGGCGGGGTGGAAGAGCCGTATCCCGGAGAGGACCGGCGCCTGATTCCCTCCCCCAAGGTGGCCACCTACGACCTCAAGCCCGAGATGAGCGCGCCGGCGATTGCCGACGTGGTGGTCGAGGCCATCCACTCCCGCCAGTACGGGTTTATCCTGCTCAACTTCGCCAACAGCGACATGGTCGGCCATACCGGGAATCTGGAGGCGACGCGCCAGGCCATTGCGGTGGTCGACCGGGAGATCGGGCGGATTGCGCAGGCGGTGTTGGAGGAAGGCGGGCAGTTGGTGGTGGTGGCCGACCATGGAAACGCCGAGGTGATGTGCGAGGCCAACGGGGAGGCCAACACCAATCACACCACCAACCCGGTGCCGCTCGTGGTGGTCTCGGCGCGGGCCGACCTGGAGGGCGCCACCTTAGAGGACGGGGCCCTCAAAGATGTGGCTCCCACGGTCTTGGACCTGATGGACCTACCGACCCCGCCGGAGATGGAGGGCCACTCCTTGATCCACCGGCGCGCCGCGGTCGGGGCGGCCAGCCCCGGGGGGGAGCTGGGGCAGGAGCCGAGCGCGGGAGAGAAGCTTGTCCAGAGGAGAGAGGGCGTATGAGCAATCGCCACACCGTGATTCGCGCGATGCGCGCGATCGAGATTTTAGACTCGCGAGGCAACCCCACGGTGGGAGTGGAGGTGACCTTGGAAGGGGGCGCGAGCGCCTTTGCCGCCGTTCCCTCGGGCGCCTCGACGGGACGCCACGAGGCCATCGAGCTGCGCGACCAAGACCCTAACCGATACGGCGGCAAAGGGGTCAAGGAAGCATGCCGCAACGTCGACGAGGTGCTGGCCCCGGCCTTGATCGGGCTGGACGCCGGCGACCAGGCGGCGATCGACGCCGTGCTGCTTGACCTCGACGGCCATCCCCAGAAGGCTCGGTTGGGAGCCAACGCGCTCCTGGGGGTCTCCTTGGCGGTGCTGCAGGCCGCCTCGCGGGCCTATGGGGTGGAGCTCTACCGGCATCTTGGGGGACAAGCCGCCCGCCTGTTGCCGGTTCCCCTCCTCAACGTGTTAAACGGCGGGGCTCACGCCGACAACAACGTCGACATCCAGGAGTTTATGTTGGTGCCGGTAGGGGCGCACAGCTTTGCCGAGGCCATGCAGATGGCCCAGGAAACCTACCAGGCCCTGCGTCGGCGCCTGCAGGAAAAGGGGCTGCGCACCGCGGTGGGCGACGAGGGGGGCTTTGCCCCGGACCTGGGGAGCGACGTGGAAGCGCTTGACCTCTTGGTGGCGGCGATCGAGGACACCCATCGCCGGCCCGGGGAGGAGATCGCCTTGGCGCTGGATGTGGCCGCCACCGAGCTGTATCGGGACGGGCAGTACCGGCTCGGGGGAGTAGTCCGGTCCGCCGAGGAGATGATCGGGTTTTACGAAGAGCTGGTGTCCCGGTATCCCATCGTCTCCATCGAGGACGGCCTGGCCGAGGACGATTGGGAAGGCTGGCAGCAGCTGTGTGCCCGCCTCGGTCGGCGCCTGCAGCTGGTGGGAGACGACCACTTCGTGACCAATCCGGAGCGGATTCGCCGGGGGATCCGAGAAGCGACCGCCAATGCGGTCTTGATTAAGCTCAACCAGATCGGCACCGTCAGCGAGACCTTGGAAGCCATCCGCCTGGCCCAGGCCGCCGGCTGGCGAACGGTCATCTCGCACCGTTCCGGCGAGACCGAGGACACCACCATCGCCGACTTGGCGGTGGCCGTCAACGCCATGCAGATCAAAACCGGAGCGCCCGCCCGCAGCGAACGGGTGGCGAAGTACAATCGACTGTTGCGCATCGAGGCCAACGACACAGGACTACGCTACGCCGGATGGGAGGCCTTCTCCGCTTGGCACTCGCATTAAGAGAAGTGATAGAAGGACTGTGGGCCACCTCGCGGGCCGAGATCCAGGCCGAGGTGGCGGATGTAATTGTATTTGACGTGGACGGCGTGCTGATCGACGTCCACCAGAGCTATCCCCACGTGATCTGCAAGGCCGTCCAGACCTATCTGGGGGAGGTGGGGTTCACCGGGGAGATTGAGGCCGTGCGCCCGGAGGAGACGGCCTACTTCAAGGCCGCCGGGGGATTTAACAGCGACTGGGCTTTGGCCCAGGGCATGGCGCTGGTGTACCTGGTCAAGGGCGAGGCCTTCAACTCCCGGCACATCGAGGCCTTGCGCCATTCCGACCCCGACCTGGCGGCGATTGCCCGCGCCGCCAGCGCCTACGGCGGTGGGCTGAGCGGATTGGAAAATGCGCTGTTGAACCTGATCGACCTCAGGGACCTTGACGCTGTCAAGGCGCGCTGGGACCGGGCCCGGATCACCCGGTTGTGCTACGAGTACTACGCCGGAGACCTCTCCGAGACCGTCTTCGGCGTTCCCAACGAGACCATCTCCGGGCCTGGCCTGATGTTGCGGGAGAAGCCGTTGGTCACCCGCCAGGTGTTGGAGCGGGCGCCGTTTCGCTACGGGATTTACACCGGTCGCAATCTCGGCGAGACCGAGCAGGCGCTGAACTTGGCCGGACTGACCGGCATGTTTGCCGCCGAGGCCTTGATCACCGAAAACGCCGGGGTGCGCAAACCCAACCCCGAGGGTCTGTTTCGGATCGCCCGTGCCCTGGCGCCCCAACTGATGATTTACTGCGGGGACAATCTTGACGACTGGCAGACCGCGGCCCGCTATGAGGCCGAACGGGGATTGGACGATCCCCCCTGCCTGTTCTGCGGCATCTTGGGAGGATCGCCGGGAGAGCTGGCCTATTCGTTGTTCGAAGACCGCGGAGTGGACTTGATGGCCAAGAGCGCCGCTCAATTGGTGGAATGGGCGGCCGGACGCAAGCGCCGCTGACGTTCGCCCCAGGGGGCTCTTCCCCTTGGGACTCCATAGGCTACTAACAAGCTAGGATTAGTCGGATATCCTTGCCTTTCTGATCCAGCTGTGCTAAGATGCGGACGAGGCTTTTCCTGGGAGAATCTGGCCCAGGAAAGCGCGTCTTTCGCCGAAAACGGCAGAATCCTGCCTGTGAGGACAGGATTTGAATCCGAGCGAAACCAAGGGAGGGTTTACATGGACGAGCACGTGGCTCCGCGGATGCCCGGCCTGGGCGAGGAGGCCCCCGACTTTGAGGCGGTTTCCACCTTCGGGCCGATTCGCCTGAGCGATTTCCGCGGCAAGAAGTGGGTGGTGTTGTTTTCCCACCCGGCGGACTTCACGCCGGTCTGAACTTCCGAGTTTGTCGCTTTTGCCAAGCGCGCCCCTCAGTTTGAGGAGCGTAACGTCCAATTGATTGGGTTATCGGTCGACTCGGTGTACTCTCACCTGGCTTGGCAGGCCAGCATCGAGCAGAACTTCGGGATCAAGATCCCCTTCCCGGTAATTGCCGACCTCGACCAGCGGGTCTCTCGCCTCTACGGGATGATTCACCCTGGCGCCGCTTCCACTGCCACCGTGCGCACCGTCTTCTTCATCGACGACAAAGGGATCGTGCGCGCCATGATCTACTACCCCTTGAGCCTCGGACGCAACATCGACGAGATTGTCCGGGTGGTAGACGGGCTGCAAAAGAACGCCCGCGAAGGGCTGGCCACTCCCGCCGACTGGCGCCCTGGGGAGCCGGCGGTGATTCCGGCTCCGGTGACCGTTCAGGGTTTAAGGGAACGGCTGGAGCAACAGGGCTCGCCTGGACAGACCACCTGGTATTACAAAGTGACCACCTGAACCTCCAAGGGCCGGCGAAAGCCGGCCCTGCGTCATCTAAAGGCGGCCAAGCGGGGTGGTATAATAAAGTGCACTGAGTTGGGAGCGCCTACGGGCGATTCGGGGATCTCAGAGAGGGAGTTTAGGCGATGTTCGTCACGGTGTTGACCATTTTGGAAGTTGTCCTGGCCTTGGCCACCATGGCCGCGGTGCTGTTTCAAACCGGAACCATCCCCGGCATGTCCTCCTCCTGGAGCGCCTACCCGATGGGAGGCGGGCAGAAAAAAGGGGTCGACGAGTTCTTGGAGCGGGTGACCATCGTCCTCGGGGCGCTGTTGGCGGCGGTCACCCTGATCTTGGTGCACCAAATTCATTGAGGGAGCGGGGAAATATCGGAAAAGGTACGAGCAAGGCGTCTCGCCCCTCCGCCAAGCGGACGCCACCTAAAAACAGGCATAAGACCGGTCCGGCCCAGCCGTCCCGCGCCGCCTCTGCCCGGGGAGGAGCAGCGGGACCGCAGGCATGGGAGGGGCGGCTGTATGACCTTTTGCGGGAACAACCGGCTCCCCGCCCGATGGTGCTCCGCCGGCTGGCGCATGGCGCAAAGCGGGTCGAGGCCGGTCTTGAGCGGGCGTTGAGCGGGCTCATCCGCCAAGGGTGGGTGAGGCAGGACCGGCAGGGACTGCTGACCCTGGAACGGCGAATTGGGCGCATTAGCCTCAATCCCCGGGGGTTTGGATTTGTGGAGAGCGCGGAGCATCCCGGGGAGGATGTGTTCGTGCCTGAGCGCTGGCTCGGGGGGGCTTGGCACAACGACCAGGTCGAAGTCTGGGTGCGCCAAGCTCCGGATGGGCCGGGGCCGGAGGGGCGGGTCATGGGGGTGATTTCCCGAGCGGTCACCGAGGTGGTGGGGCGCCTCACCCCGACGCGACAGGGTTGGCTGGTGGTGCCCCAGGATACCCGGCTGCCTACCGTCTCCATAGGGCGGAAGCGGGGCGGGGAGGCATTTAAGGCCGGGGAGATGGCGGTGGCGGAGATCCGCGTCTGGCCGGAGCGGCCCGGTCAGTTGGTTCGCGGGGCCTTGCAGCGGGTCTTGGGTCGGGCCGGGGCACCGGGGATGGACATCGCCGTGCTGATGGCGGAGCGCAAGCTGCCGGCCGAATTTCCCCCCGAGGTGGTGCGCGAGGCCGAGCGCCTGCCGCGGCGGGTGCGCCCGCAGGACCGCAAGGGGCGTGTCGACCTCACCGACCAGTTGGTGGTGACGATCGACGGCAGCGACGCCAAGGACCTTGACGACGCCATCTCTTTAGAGAGGCTGCGAGGCGGCGGCTACCTGCTGGGGGTGCACATCGCCGACGTCAGCTATTACGTGCCCGAGGGCAGCGCCTTGGACTTGGAGGCTCGGCAACGGGGCACCAGCATCTATCTGGTCGACCGCGTGATCCCGATGTTTCCAGAGCGCTTGTCCAACGGGATCGCCAGCCTCAATCCGCACGAGCTGCGCCTGACCGTGTCGGCGTGGATTGAGTTGGACCGCTACGGGCGGGTGCTAAACGCCCGCTTTGGGCGTTCGGTGATCCGGTCCCGCCACCGCCTGACCTACGAAGGGGTCAATGCGATTTTGGCCGGCCGCGAGCCTGACCCCCACGGCCTGCGGCCGTGGCTGGAGATGGCGGCCGCTTTGCGGGAACTGCTGCTGCGGCGCCGGATGCAGCGCGGCGCGCTCGACTTCGACCTTCCGGAGGCCAAGGTCATCTTGGACCGCCTCGGCCAACCGGTGGACATCCTGCTGAGGACGCGCGGAGTGGCGGAGTCGATCATCGAGGAGTTTATGCTGACGGCCAACGAGGTGGTGGCCCACAAGCTGCTGGAGGCTGGGCTGCCGGGGCTGTTTCGGGTCCACGAGGCTCCTGACCCCGACCGGATCGCCCAGTTTCGGGAGCTGATCGGCGCTTTGGGATATCGCTTGCCGCGGGAGGTGACCTCCAAGGCGCTGCAGCATCTCTTGGACCGGGTGGAAGGAAAGCCGGAGGAGCGGATCGTGAACACCGTCTTGCTGCGGACGATGCGCCAGGCGCGCTACAGCCCGAACAACATCGGCCACTTCGGCCTGGCCTCGGCCGAGTACACGCACTTCACCTCGCCCATACGCCGCTATCCCGACCTCTGGGTGCACCGGGTGTTGACCCATTTCCTCGAGGGGCGGCTGACCCCAGACCTTTTGGAACGTTGGCGCAAGCTGGCGCCAGAGGTGGCGGAGGTGGCGTCGGTTCGCGAGCGGGAGGCGATGGAGGCCGAGCGCGAGTCGGTGTTGATCAAACAAATAGACTACATGGCGGATAAACTGGGGGCGCGTTACCCGGGGGTGATCTCCGGAGTGACGGGATTTGGCCTGTTTGTGGAGTTGCCCAACCTGGTGGAGGGATTGGTGCGGGTAGAGAGCTTACCGCGCGACCATTGGGTCTACGACCCGGTCCATTATCGATTGCGGGGCGAGCGCACCGGGATCGGTTTTCGCCTTGGCGACACGGTGGAGGTGGAGGTGGTCCGAGTCGACCGACAGCTGCGCCGCATCGACCTCGGGTTGGTCTTGCCGCAAGGGGGGCTCGGCGACCGCCCAGAGCCGGGGGGCGCAGAGCGGAGCGACCAGCCCAAGCCGGGGAGAGGGCCGGTTTCTCGGTCGCGCAGAAAGCGGCGAGCCGCCGGGGGCTAGGGGTGCCATCCTGATTCCAACACTCTCCATTCACATTTCCACGCCTCGGGTGCGAAGATAAGGGGAGAGTTGCGGGGGGTGAGGCAGGTGGAGCGCCCGGGTGGGGTAGAGTCCCGCTTAATTTGGCACAACTTTCAGGCCGCAGTCCAGCTGGCCCAGGCCGATGCCGCGGCGGTGCTGGCTCGACCCTTCTCTCCGGAGGAAGACGGACTAGAGGTCTTGGCTCAGTTTGGCGACGAGAGCGTGCTGGAGACCGTAGAGACCTTGGCCGCGGTAGCTCCCGAACGGTGGGAGCACCTTCGCCCGGGCCACGGCGATCCCATCGTCTGGCGCCTCAGCCCGGCCCACGAACGGTGGCTGCCTTTGTACCTGGAGCGCGACCCGGTCGGTTACCTGTTTCTCAAGTACCAGGCGCCTCGCCACTGGTCGGAAGAGCTGGAGCGCCGGCTCAAGACCTTGGTCGACGCCTTGGGCTTTCACGTCGCGATGTGGCGGCTGAGCCGGGAGGCCCAACTCTTCCGGGCGGTGGTGGATCAATCGGTCGACGCCATCGCCATCGTGGACGGACAGGGGCGGGTGGTATATGCCAATGGCGCCCACGCGCGCCTGCTTGGGCGTTCGAGTCCCCGCGACCTGGTGGGCCGCAGGTTGGACCAGATTGTGCCCGGCCTGCCCGATTTCACCCGCGACAGCGCCACCTTGCCGTACCGGGCCCAGGAGATCGCGGTGGGGCCGGACCGCCAACGCTGGGTGGACAGCCACGCCTTTCCGGTCACGGTGGACGACAATCAGCGTCGCTACCTGGCCGTCATCCACCGCGACGTCACCGGTCCGCACGAGCTTCGGCGCCGTCTCGAGGTGAAGAACGACGAGCTGTCGGCCGTCAACGCCCGGCTTCGGCAGGCCCAGCTGACCCAGGAGACGTTCTTGGCCATGGTGACCCATGAGCTGAAGACGCCGCTGCACATCTTGCTCAACGCGGTGGCCACCTTGAAACGCCGGGGGGATGCGCTGGAGGAGGGGGCGCGGCAGGAGATTCTGGAGATCTTGGAGGAGTCGGGCACCCAACTGGGCGTACTGATCGAAGACCTGTTGACTGTCACCCGGATTCAAACCGGCGCCTTGACGGTGGAGGCGGAGCCGCTCGACCTGGTCCGGGAGGTCGAGTCCTGCGTGCAGTGTTGGAACGATGACCGAATAGCCCTGCGTCTGGAGAGCTGCCCCAACGAGGTGCCGATTCTGGTCGGAGACCGGCGACGGATGCGTCAAGTGCTGGATAACCTATTGGCGAACGCTTTGGCCCATTGCCGGACCCAGGTGGTGATCAGCATGGGGCTGGAGGAGCAGGCGGTGGTGCTCGAGATCTGGAACGACGGGGAGGCCATCGCCGAGGAGGAGCGAGAGCAGATCTTTCAACCGTTTTTCCGCGGCAAACACAGTCCTCCGGGCGGGGTGGGTCTGGGATTGGCCGTGGCCCGCGGGTTGGTGGAGGCCCACGGCGGCCGGATCGAGGCCGTCCCCACCCAAGACGGGGCTCGGTTTAAGGTCTGGCTGCCCTACGGTTCTCCGGCTGGGGGGTTTCAAGATGACGGCCGTTGACGAGGGGCGCGGAAGCGCTCACGTCCAGCGCCTCCTGGTGGTGGAGGACGAGCCGCGGGCCCAGCGGCTGCTCAAGGCCAACCTGGAGCCGGCGGGATTTGCGCTCCGCTTGGTCGGCACCGGAGAGGAGGCGCTGGCAGCCTTCTCGGAGTGGGCGCCCGACCTCATCTTGTTGGACCTGATGTTGCCGGGGATGTCTGGGTTGGAGGTCCTGGCGCGAATCCGGGAGACCAGCGATGTGCCGGTGATCATCGTCTCCGCCAAGGACCAGGTGGCGGATAAGGTGGCGGGGTTGCACCTGGGGGCGGACGACTACCTGGTCAAACCCTACGCCATCGAGGAGCTGCTTGCGCGCATCGACGCCGTCTCCCGCCGACAGAAAGGGGCCAGTCCCGGCTTGCGCCAGGTGGGGGCGATCACCTTGGACTTGCGCCACCACCGGGTCGAGGTGGAAGGGCGGGAGGTGGTGTTGAGCCGCACCGAATACGAACTGCTGGCCTTGCTGGGGAGGCACGTCAACCGGGTGGTGGTGGCCGACGCCCTGTTAAGCGAGGTCTGGGGGCCGGAGTACCGGGGCGAATACGGGATTTTGCACGTGACCATGAGCCGGCTGCGCAAGAAGCTGGGCAAGGCGGGAAAGACGCAGATTGTCACCCGGCCCGGGGTAGGATACGTGTTGCGCGAGGGGCAAGCGGATTGGGCTGAGGGAGGGGAAGAGCTGTCGGTGGGGGAATCGGAGTAAGCGGGCCGGGCACCGGGGCGAAACAACCTGGGGAGAGGATTTGAGCCAGCGATGAGTCACGAGATACCGCAGCGCGTCATCAACCCCATCCGCCTTGGGTTTTCCTGGGTGCAAGAGCGCTTGGGGCGAGTGGCCAATCGCTACGAGGAGGCCTCGATCGAGGTCCAGCCGGAAGAGCATTTCCATTATCGCCCGCTTTGGGACTCTGACCACGAGCTGTTCGATCCGACGTACAGTAAGATCCGGCTGTCAGACTGGTATCGGTACGTCGACCCTCGGCAGTATTACTACTTCAGCTACAACGCGGCCCGCAACAAGACTGCGGAGCAGCTGGAGTCGGTGATGCAATGGGGTGAGCAAAGTGGACCGCTCGACCGCCTTGCGCCGGCCTGGCGCCAGTTCGTCGGCACCACCCTGGCGCCCTTGCGCCACTTCGAGTACGGGGCCCACCTGGCCTTAGTCGAGGTCAGCCGGTTTGCCTACGGCAGCACCATTGAGCAATCGGCGATTTTCTCTGCCTTCGACCACCTGGCCAATGCTCAGGCCATCACCAAGCTGGTGCTGCGGATGGGCGGCGGGAGCGCGGAGCTGGCCGAGGCCAAACGGCGATGGTTGGAAGAGGCGCCCTTGCAGCCGCTGCGGGCTATGCTCGAAGCTATTTTGGCCACCCGCGACTGGGGCGAGCAGTGGTTCGCCTTGAAGGTGGTGTTAAGCCCGTTGTTGTATGCCAACCTTTACGGCGGGGCCGAGGCGGGATTGCGAGCGGATGGCCACGAGGTGTTGGCCTTTTGGTGTGCCACCCGCTTGAACTGGTATCGCGAAGATCAGCAATGGTGCGAAGCCTTGTTGCGTTGCTTGCTCGAAGAAACGGTGCATGCCAATCGGCCGACGCTGCACGCCTGGTTTGAACAGTGGTATCCAGCGGCTCGAGCCGCCGTCGAAGCGCTCGTGCTCTCGCTTCCCCCTGCCCGACGTGTTAAGGCGCTCTCTGAGGAAGACTTAACCCCTTACCGAGAGCTTCTCTTCGCTGAGTGACTTTGGCCGTGAAACCGAAGGCCTCTCCCTTACGTTTTACCCCATAGGAGGGGGAGAGGGGGAAGCAGTCGTGGGCTGGCGCTTCGGACGGGCTCGCAACCATTATCGGCGGCAGGGATACGCCTGGGGATTTAGACTGGGCAGAGAGTGGTACTTTTTAGGTCGCTGGGGCGAGCGGCCGGCGGTGGCGATACAGCGCGGCCTGTGGTGGCGGCCCGCCGGCGCCATTCACTGGGTGCGTCTGGATGGTCCGTCGGGATTTTGGTGGGCCACGCGTCGGGACCGCTGCGTGGTGTTGCTGGGCTACGGGATGGGCCCGTCCCTGGTGGTCGCGCAGGGCAAGTGGCGCCGCCTGATCCTGGCTCCGAGGCGGGCGCTGACCGTGCCCCTGCCCGAAGCCGGCGCCTGCTGGATACGGCGACTGCCGGAGGCGTCGGGGCGGTGGCCCACAGCGCCGCGTTTACATGGGTTGTGACCGGAGAGCCGCGGTATAATGGGGAGGCAAGGACCTCGGAATGAAGGAAGGGTCGAGACCCCATGCCGGCGGAAAAGACCATCGCGGAGAATCGCAAGGCGTACCATGACTACTTTATCGAGGAAGTCATCGAAGCCGGCTTGGTATTAAGTGGCACGGAAGTCAAATCCTTGCGCTTGGGGCGCGTCAACCTGCGCGACAGCTTTGCGCGCATCGACCGCGGCGAGGCCTTTTTGATGAACTGCCACATCGCCCCGTACGAGCAGGGCAATCGATGGAACCACGACCCCTACCGAACTCGCAAGTTGCTCTTGCACAAACGGGAGATTCGCGAACTGCTGGCAAAAAGTCGTGAAAAGGGGTATACTTTAGTTCCGGTGCGAATGTACTTTGACCAGCACGGTCGGGCCAAAGTGGCGTTGGCGGTGGCGCGGGGCAAGAAGGTGTACGATAAGCGGCAATCCATCGCTCAGCGCGATGCCATGCGCCAGATCGACCGGGCGTTGAAAGAGCGCCGTCGGTAACGGGGGCGAACTAGATTCGACGGGGATAGTGGGTCGTCAGATAGCGGGCCGAGCTCCGGACGCTCGAAAAACAGCCGGAACCCAATAAGTGCCAACGACACTGCTGAATACGCTTTAGCTGCTTAATGCGGCTGACGTTCCGGTTCGCCGCTCCCACCGGGGAGCCGAGAACGTAAAAACCGTGGGATATCCGACCGATAGGCCCGGATCGGCCGGAGAAACGAGGGCTGGTCCGTCCACAGCGTGCTCTGTGCGCGGTGGCCGGACGAGACGAATACACAGGGCTACGCTCGTAGAAGTCTGACGGGTCGCATCTTCGGACGGGACGGGCAGTACGTCCCCGCCTCCACCAAGTTTTTCCCTCACCGATCCTTTGGGAGGGAATTTTTTATCGGAACAAGACAAGGAGCGGCGAAATGGAGCGGCCAGACGGAAGAGGTTGGGACGAGCTCAGGCCGGTGGAACTGACCTTAGGGGTTAACGCCTGGGCTGAAGGCTCGTGTTTGATCAAGATGGGGCGCACAACGGTGCTGGTCACGGTGACGGTGGAAGAAAAAGTACCGCAATTTTTGCGGGGGATGGGACAGGGATGGATCAACGCGGAGTACGGCATGCTCCCCCGGGCCACCCTCGAGCGCACGCCCCGGGAGGCGGCGCGCGGGCGACAACAGGGGCGCACGCAAGAAATCCAGCGCTTGATCGGGCGTGCATTGAGGGCCGTCACCGACCTTCAGGCCATCGGCGAGCGGACCTTCATCGTCGATTGCGACGTCATCCAGGCGGATGGCGGCACTCGGGCCGCTGCCATCTCGGCAGGATTTTTGGCTTTGGCCCAAGCGTTGTATCGGATGCACGATAGCCTGCCTTTTCCCTCGCCTCCCTTAAAGGATTGGTTGGCGGCGGTCAGCGTGGGGTGGGACGGGGGCGGACCTCGCCTGGACCTGGACTATGCCGAGGACTCCCAAATGGCGGTGGATTTCAACGTGGTCATGACCGGGCGGGGGCAGATAGCGGAGTTGCAGGGCACCGCAGAGCAACGGCTCTTTGGCCGACCTGAGCTGGACCAGATGCTAAGCTTAGCGGAGCGCGGAATCCAAGAAATCATCGGTTATCAGCGCCGGGCCTTTCCCGAGGGAGGGAAGGTGATCGATGCTCCCGAGTAGAGTGACCTTGGCCAGCCACAACCGCGGGAAATGGGCGGAATTCGCCCGGTTGCTCCAACCTTTGGGGGTGGCGGTGGACTTTTTGGAGGACGCCGAGGGCGACATCGTCGACGAGGTGGGCACCACCTATCTGGAGAACGCTCGCCTCAAGGCGATGGATGTGGCCCGGCGACTAGGGGTTTGGGCCCTTGGCGACGATTCCGGCCTAGAGGTCGATGCCTTGGACGGGGCACCTGGCATCCACTCGGCGAGGTTTGTCAGCGACGATCCCTGGGTCAACACCCGAGAGATCTTGTTGCGTCTGACCGCGGTGGCGTGGCCGGGACGCACCGCGCGGATGGTCGCGGTCTTGGTGTTGGCGGCCCCAGACGGCCGTTGGTATTGGGCAGAGGGCCAGGTGGCCGGACATATCCTAACCTATCCGCGCGGATACGGAGGGTTCGGCGTGGATCCCATCTTCAGCGCCGATGGGCGCCGATCGTTGGCGGAGTGCAGCGACGCGGAGAAAGATGCCATCTCCCACCGCGGGATAGCCTGTCGGCGGCTTTTTGGTGGCCATGCGATACCTGGTAGTGAGCGATAGCCACGGGCATCTTGACCTCTTGTGGAGCTGGCTGAAGACCTGCCACGCCTCGTGGGACGCCATCATTCACGCCGGGGATTACTATCGCGACGGTC
Organism: Bacillota bacterium; assembly: GCA_023512105.1. Lineage (GTDB taxonomy): Bacteria > Bacillota > Sulfobacillia > Sulfobacillales > Sulfobacillaceae > JAIMAE01. Next base: position 17,875 of record JAIMAE010000018.1, read on the forward strand.
AGGTGCTCAGTCAGCGGCTCGGCCTGCCGATGTTTGGCGCTCAAGGGAACAACGACCGCGATGCCAACGCGCCTTGGGAGATGGCGTGGCAAGATGGGACCATGCGGCTGGGTGTGATCCATGGACATCAGTGGGATGCGGACCACCGTCTGCGCGGCTTGGCGGAGTGGGCGAAGGGGCGTGGCTGTCAGGTGGTGGTTTTTGGCCACAGCCATGTGGACGGGGTTTTTCAGCGGGAGGGCCGCTGGTTGGTCAATCCGGGGGCGATTTGGCGGCCTCGACAGGGACGTCCCCCTTCGGTCATGACCCTGGAAGTCCCCAAGGTGACTTGGCGTCTTCACCCTCTCAATTGACGGGTTTTGTCAAGATTGTTATACTCGACGAGAGCGGGGCGTGGCGCAGCTTGGTAGCGCACTAGCTTTGGGAGCTAGGGGTCGGGGGTTCGAATCCCCCCGCCCCGACCAGTATGCGTCCCCGTAGCTCAGTGGACAGAGCGCGGGACTTCTAATCCCGGCGTCGCAGGTTCGAATCCTGCCGGGGACACCACCCCAAACCCGCATGGCGTAAGGCTTGCGGGATTTTTGTTTTTCCGCCATCGCGCAATCCTAGACCGGCGTCACCACGAGGCGTCACCAGGAGAAGTAAAGGAGTTTTCAGACCGGGGTTCGCGCCGAGGCGAATTGGTTGCCACTTAGACGCCGGGGGCTCGCGGTTGACAGTCATGTAAGCCAACGCGCTTCCTGATCGCGGCACCACTGCGCTAACACGGACCACGGGCGTTTTGGCGTGCCTTCCGGTGTTCCTGTGGCACCCTCCGCCAACAGGTCTGCCACCGCGGCGGCCAGCTGCAAGCCCTGGCGGGTCGGCTGCGGTACCGCCTCGCAAATGCGCACGAGCCGCCGTTCCACGGTTTCCAGGGCTAGGCTGTCCGTGGGGTCATTGGGGTCCCAATCCCACACCGTCCATACCGTCAGCACCGGCCATTGGGCCAGGGTGCGGGCGGTTACCCGTAACTCCCAGGGGGAGAGGTCGCCCGGCTCCAGCAGCATCGTCTGCCACACGCCCGCTAACACGGGCCAGCTGCTGGCGTTGGGTAGTCCATGCACGGGAACCCGCGGACGCCGTACGGGAGGCGGCGCATACGTTTCCAATGCCTCCAATAGCCGGACGACTGGGGGAGAGGTGGTCGCCCAGGCCATGGCTGCGGCCCGGAGGATGACCGCCCACCCTGCCATGGAAAAGAACGTCCAGGACAGCGCGTCGAGTTCCTTCACCCATGCCTCTGGACTGGGCAACTCCGATACGGACGCCCACGCGGCCAGGATGGCCGATAAATGGGGGGCCATGAACGCGCCTTGCAACGCCACGGACAAGAGGGGAAGCGATAGAGTGACTGAACCTGAATTTTCGTCTTCTCGGCTCAAGACGGGGTGCTGGTCTGCAGACGCTCGGGAGGTTGCGGGCGATTTCGCCCACGGAGGGTCCGGTGTATCAGGGGCAGAGAAATCGCTCTGCGGCCATTGAGCCAGAACTGCCAAAGCCAAGGTCCGCGCCGCCCGGCGCGCTCGGGCGAATAGGTGCAACAGTAGCGCAGCTTCTTGTTTTTCCGCTGGTTTCATTCCGGCGATGATGACGCGAAGGTCTTTCAAGAATTCTGACGAAGTAACTGGCTGCTGGTTGAACTGCTCGCTCCGGGAGAATATGACTGAGCTTAGCTCCGCCACTTCGGACCAAGCTTCGACCTCCGCGTTGACCTCCAGGGCTACCCGCTCGGCAATCTGCAGCCCAGCTTCCACCACTTGGATAGGATCCGAAGACGTCCGAATGATATGTCGTAGAGCTTCGGCGTTATAGTGGTTTTTGCCGGTGTCATCCCTTAGCGGAATGTCTGCTTCCGCGGACCCGAGAATCCACGCCCATGCAGGCCAGCTTGCGCGCCAAGGGAGTGAAGCGAGGCCGGGCAACCTCAGAGGCTCCGACAGCGCCCGCGCCCGTGCCACCAGGGATTCAGACTCTGGTCTGCCCTCAAGTTGGATCAGCGCGTCAACTACTCCACGGCTGAGTGCCAGCACCTGTCGTATGTGATCCGCCTCGGCTTGCCCGACGCGGAATGGAGGGCGCTGCGTCCAGACCCACACCAGGCCAACAAGCCAGGTGCGGCTTTGCGCTGTCGGCCACCAGGGCGGCCCGTAGGCCGGTGCGAGTCGTTCGAGCGTATCGCGGCGGATTTGGGTGGTCTCGCCGCGCTCAAGTTTGCTGAGGGAACTCGGATTGAGCGAGCTCCCCCAGCGGGCGGTTTCTTCCAGGGTGCGGCCCAAGAGCTGCCGCGCCTGGCGGAGCCAATACCCAAGCGTCTCGGCGTTTTCGACTGTTCCCTCTTGAAAACTCGTTTCTGAACCCTGACCCATCCTTTTGATGCTCCCTCTGCCATCACGGATATATGACACCTGCAATTATAGCAGCTGCCAGAGAAAAATTTTCCTCGAGGGCGAGGATTTGTCTTGAGAATGTCGAAAGATGATATACAGAGACGGTCGAATAACAATCACCGAGATGCGACGTCAGGAGGCGACGGGCGTGAGCTCAAAATCTAGACCGCCGCGGCAGGAGTTATTCACTGTGAAAGAAGTGAGCGCGATTACTCGGCTCAGTCTCCCAACCATTTACCGCGCCATTGAAAAGGGGGAAATCCCGGCTCTGAAAATTGGGCGGTCCCGCCGGATCCCCCGGTGGTGGGTGGAGGCCCAAACCCGCCCGCCAAGCTCTTGACCTCCAGCTAGGAAATAAAACCGAAAGCCGCCGGGCTCCACAATCCCGGCGGCCAACCCCGCGCCCCATGGTAGCAACGGAGGATTCTCTCATGGACGATTATACCACGCGTACACCAGGACAGTCCACCCCCGATACTTCCTCATCGCCACCCGACCAACCGCCAGACGCCGCGCTGGCGGCGCTGGTGGCCGCCATCCAGGCCGCCCCCCCAAGCGCCCTGGAGCCGGAGACGATCGCCCGCGTGGCCGCCCTCGACGCCGCCGGGTTTGCCCGGATCAGCATGTACCTGTCGCGGGTCCGCGGGTTCCCGTTCAGGGAATGGAAACGAGCCGTCTTTGCGGCGCGTGGCCAGGGGGAAGGCCGGCCCCGCCGTGCTGCCAGGCCCTCCGTCGGGGCCCGCACCGTGTGGCCGGACGCCCCGGCCGACGCACCCCTGCCGGGCGACCCCTGGATCTACACGCCAGATGGCATCTATCTCCCCAGCGGAGGAACCAAGGACGACGCTCTCGGTCTGGACTGGGCAGACTCCGCCTCCGCCGATCCCCCACCGACTCCAATCTTGGGGCCGGCCTACATCTGTGGCTGGGCCGTGCAGCTGGAGGACCCCACCCAGGTCCGGGCCGAGCTGGCGGTGCGGATCGGGCGAGGGTGGCACCGATTCTACGTGACACCGGATGCGTTGCTGAAGGCTGACCAGACGGCCAGACTGGCGGCGCGCGGACTGTGGGTATACGGGAAGCCCGCCCTGGCCGCTGCGTACCTCAACGCGGGCTACCGTGCCGTCCGTGCGGCGCAAGCCCCCCGCCGGTTCACCGCCGTCGCCGGCCTCCACCAGGTGGACGGCCAGCTCGTCGCCGTGGGGCCGTGGGGCATCCGAGGCCCCACCGGGCGTGCGACCCCCGACGTCGTCCACGACGCCGAGGCGCGCCTGCCCTGGCTCCAGAGCGTCCGGTTCGGCGGCCCCGACCCCGGCGCCGCAACCCAGGTGTTCCGGCGCGTGTGGGCCATGGCCGACCCGAACGCCCTCGCCCCAGCCGTGGGCTGGTTCGCCGCCACATACTGGGCCACCATGATCCGCCAGGTGACCGGACACTTCCCGGCCTGCAACCTCTGGGCCAGCCGGGGCACGGGCAAGACCACCCTGCTGCGACGGCTCCTCCTGGCCTTTTTCGGGATCACCTCCGATGAAGCCATCCGATCCGTGTCCCAGACCGCGTTCAGCGCCCTCCGGGACCTGGCCGCCTCGAACCTCGTCCCAGTCATTCTCGACGAATACCGGCTGGGGGAGGCAGATCCGAAGCGCCTCGCCGCGCTCCACCACCTCCTCCGCCGTGCGTACGACGGCAGCTCCGAGAGCCGGGGGCGGCCAGACCAGTCGGTGGTGACCTACGCACTCGCGACCCCCGTTGTCGTGGCGGGAGAGACTATGATCCCGGACCCCGCCCTCGCCGAGCGGAGCGTGATCGTGGCCCTCGCCAAGGCCGACACGGTGCAACACCCCGGCAGCCAGGACGCAATCACGTGGCTCCGCGACCACCCCTCCCTGGCGGCGGGAACGGCGGGCTGGCTCCTTCTGCGGCGGCTGGAGGCGCGCATGCAGCCCCCAGACATGCGCCAGAACCTCCAGACGGTGCGGGGGATCATCGCCCAAGCAGGCGGGGCAGACTTGCCAGACCGCGTGCAGGACGGGCTGGCCGCCGCCGGGGTCGGGCTCGGCTGGCTGCACGCCCTCGGGCTCACCGACCGCGCCGTCGCCGATTGGCCGTGGGCCCGGTGGGTGGCGGCGGCGCGAGAAGCGCGGAAGGACCGCTCGACCCTCGACTGGTTCGTGGTGTTTCTTCAGATTGTGTTCAGTAACCGCGGCCAGTTCGGTGGGATCACCGTCGCCTGTGCCGCGAGCGCCGACGAAGTCCGCGTGGAAGCGGCCCCGGTCGAGGCGGCATTCGACAAATTTCTCAAGGAGCACGACCTCCCGCGGCTGGGCAAGGAAACCCTACGGCAGGAGCTCGAGCAAGCCGGCCCGCACATCTTCCGCTGCGTGGGCCGGCGATGGGTAGGCGGAAAGACGGCACACGCCTATGTCCTCTCCCCAGCCGGGCTCGAGCGGCGGTGGGACATCCCCGCCGCGTTCTGGGCCGAGGCCTTGGCCGGCGATCGCGAAGACGGCGAGTGAGCCGCCTTCCAACACCGGGCCAGCTTCCAGGCTGGCCCGGCCTTTTTATGCGCGTAACCGTCGCAATCTTCTCACCTTACCTGAGGTAAGGCGGCCGGTAAGGCCGCAAAGCGTTGCGGCGCTTGGGATAGCAGGATACCTTACCGTTCTGACCCCCAAAACCTAGGTAGCAGCCAAAAGAGGAAAATTTGCGCGCGCTCGCGGAACCCTGGAACCCGCGGTCAGGGAGGGGGGCGCCGCGCAAAACGGTTTTAACTTGGGGGTATCATTTGGAGGTAAGGATGGTAAGGCGGCCCGAAAATCCCCGTCCTGCCTCTGTTTGCGGGCCTTACCTTCGCCTTACCTGAGGTAAGGTCCGAATTGCGCGACACCATTCCCCTGCCCCCCCATAACCCCTGCTCACTTACTCTTCCCCTCTGCGCGACAAAATGCGCTCCGCCGCGGCCAGCGCGCCCATTCGCAGCAACGCGGCCAGCGGCAACCCCGCCCGGGCTGCCGCCTTTTCGAGCAATTCGTACTCTTCCGCATTGACCCATACGTCCAGCCGCCGCGACCGCGCCTTCCGGACCGCCCCCGCCCCTATGCGCCGCCCCGCTCCGCCGACCTCCTTTTCTCCCATTGCGCTGTTACCCCCCTTTTTTTCGCTCCTGCGCCCAAGCGTACCACCCGACCGCCCCTGTTATCACCGCGGAAATCGTGCGATATTCGGCCGAATCGGGTTGAATCGGGTGTGATGTGGCGCATGCAGTAGCGAATGCGCTCTCATGGTCCGCCAGAGGCCGGAATACGGCTAAAACGGCGTTGAATCGCGGGTGAAGAGGCGGTATGATGAAGCCGAAGCCGGGGTAGGCCGAGGCCGGGGCAAGGGTCCGGGCCGCGGGGCACCCCGGGGCAAGCAAATTGGGTCCTTGACAAACAACACCAATCCGAGGATGACGAGAGGAGGTGAATGTTCGGGAAATCCTCGGAACGCATAGGGGTAAGACCTGCCGGCCGCCAATTGGTGCGTCGGGGGCACTTCGATTGCGTACATACTCGTTCTCAGTTTGGAAGGGGGCGGTGCATGCGTGCGGTGGACAACGATTACCGCATTGGCGTCGCAATACGGAACGGGCAACCCTGCGGAGCGGCGGACGATTGCATGGCGGTGCTGGGAGAGTGATGGAGCTGCTGGCATCGAAACACTAGCTTATTTAACGCGCCTTGATCCGCACCAGGTCGCTTGTGCGGCCGGGCTCGGCGAGGCGTACTCTCGCGCCTTGGCCCGGCGGGAACGCCCGCGCCGCCCCCGCACCCCGCCGGGGTTTCGGCGCCAAGCCCGCGAGCTGGCGCGGCGAGCCGGCCGCGGCCGGGGGTGGATGCCGTGAGGGGAGGACAAAGATTCCATTCGTCCCTGGCCGTCTAGCGTCGGCTACCCGGTCAGCCAATTCGGGACTTTTTGGGCCAAATAAAGATAGACCCCACACCAAAGAAAAGAATTAAGGAGGCAGAAGAAAAATGAGGATCACGAAAGAGGATATCGTGGCCGCGCTGGACGCGGGGGATGCGGGACCGGGCAACGTCGTATGCGACATTGCGAACCGGGTCGCGGCCATTGTCGTCGACCATATCGGACCGTGGGGGGTCTGCGACCTGGTGGTGTGGGCATACTTCCGGCACGGTTGCATCGAATTACACGCTGGATCCGAAAATGAATGGGTCGGGGACGGATGTTGGCGGGGATCCGTGCTTTACCGCGCCGACGAAGCCTGGCCGATCATACGGGAGTTGGGCGCGGAGGAGGCCTGCCTGCCGGACGGCGTGTCCCTGGAGGAGTGGTCGGAAGCTGGGGAGGAATATGACGCCCTGGACGAGGCCCGAGTCGAGGCCTACATAGCGGGCATGCGCGCCCGCGACCCAGAGGCCCTGCTGGCGGCGGCGGGCCACCCGCGGGAGACTATCGTCAGTGAGGTGCTCGAGGGACTATATGATTTGCTCGCCGAAATGCCCAGCGAGCGCAACGTAAAGGGGGATGAGCACGAGCTGGGCGGCTGACGCCGCCCGGCCCCTGCGTCCGTCCCGTCCTCGGTCCCATCGGACCGGGGCGTTTTTGTAGGGAGTAGGGAGGTGTTTGGCGGTGCGAATTGCTATCGATGTCGGACACGGCTGGGTCAAAGCGGTGGCCGAGGATGGGGGCCGGGTTTGTTTCCCTGCCCTCATCGCCCCCATGCCGGCCACCGTGGATCTCGGGGAATTTGCCAGCATGGACGCCGTGGTGATTGAGGGGACGCGCTATGTGGTCGGAGAGTCGGCGCGCCAGCATGCGACACCCCTTTGGTCTCGGGAGAAGGCCGCCGATCCGGACACCTTACGCCTCCACCTGGTGGCCGCGGCCCAATTAGGGGCCGTCGGCCCTGTGAAGCTGGTCACCGGCCTGCCCCTCGCCTGGTATGGGCCGCAGCGCCGCGCGCTCCGGGAGACGTTGACGGGGTTCGGAGGCGCGGTGACGTTGCCGGGGCGGGCGCCACAGCGACTCTGGTTTGACAGGGTGCTGGTCCTCCCGCAGGGGGTCGCAGCGGCCGGGCCGGTTCTGGCGACGGACGCGTACGAACCCGGGACGTATGTGGTGGTGGACGTCGGGTACCGCACCACGGACCACCTGCTGGTGGAGAAAACCGAGACGGGGAAGCTTGTATTTGCGCCGGACGCCGCTGGTTCCATTGAGATCGGCGTCTACTCCGTGTTCCACTCGGTGGCCGACGCCCTGGCCCAGGCGTACCATCTGCCCTTCACCGCCGCCGAGGTCGAGGCTGCGTCCTTTGTTACCGTTCGGGGCCAAAAAATTGACGTGACCCAGCGGATCCGGGCCACGAAGGAGGCCGTCGGCCGGCAGGTCGCGCAAAAGCTGGCGGCAGCGCTCGACGCCCACCTCGAAAAGGTGCTCGGCGTGGTGGCGGTCGGCGGCGGGGCCGACCTGCTGGCGGCGGTGTTGCCTGGATGCATTGTCTCGCCGGACCCGCAATGGGCCAACGCGGCCGGCTACCTGGCGGCTTTGGAAGCGGGGTAGGCGATGGACCATGCCAACCCGTTGCGGCGCAAGGGGTGGAGGCCATTTTGGGGTGCATTTTGGTCCGTCCGCGGTACCATCCGGTTTGTGCCGGCGGCAGCATGGTCCTTTAGACGGACCATTGGGACGGCCAAAATGCCCGCAACCCCGCATCCCGCCTGGGTTTGACATGGTACCTCGGTGAGAAGGGAGGCCCCACATGCTGGTCAAGCTGGCCTTGGACCCGGAGGCCGACGCCGACTTGATCGCCGCCATCGCGGCCTGGCCGCGGGGCGAGCGGTCGGCCCGGGCAAAGGCGCTCCTGCGACTGGCCTTGGCCGGCACGGGCGGGCTCTTGGCCCGCGTCGAGGCGCTGGAACGGCGGGTGGCGGCCTTAGAACGCGGCGAGCCGGGTGAGCCGTCAGGGTCGCCCGGCGAACCGCCGAAGACGAATATCCGGAAGGCTACCGTCGATCTACTACGCCAGTTCGGAGCCTTGGACGACTGATGCGCCCGAAGTACGCAGGATAAGGGGAATCGTATACACACCCCCGGCAGTGCCGGGGGGAGAACCGAATAAGCATGCGGCTTTGCGGGTAGGGACCAAGTCCCTACCCGATATATATTCGACCGAATTTCCAGCCCAATTTAGGGACTTCGCGAGAGCGCCGATGGCGCAACCACGCCACTTTTTCGAGTCCCTACCCGAGTCCCAAAGTCCCTACTCCATACGGAGGTGGTGCCAAAAATGGAAGGAAATCCCAAAGTCGAGAAAGTCGAGACGGAAGGCGTCCAAATCAAGGTGTGGCTGCCGGCCGACGTCTACGACCTCCTGAAGGCGCGTGCTGCCCGAAAGGGGACTTCCGTCGCAGCGGAGGCGCGGCGGCTGCTGTTGGCCGGCCTGGCCAACATCCGTCCTTCGGAAGGCGTTGAGCAGGCATTGGCGGGCTTAGGTCGCTTCATTGAACAGCACCTGGAGCCGCTGGTGTTTGTGGCGGCGATGGACGCGGCGTTCGGGCGGGAAGCCTGGCAGTACCAGTTCTACGCCGCCTATGGGGAGAAGGCGGAAGCGATGGTTCGGGAGCTGGGGGAGCGTGCCACGAAGCGGCTCCAGCGGAAGCTACGTGGGATCGACACGTCGGAGGGAGAGAGGCCGGGCCGTGAGTCGAGAGAAGACCAGGAAACGGAAAACGGGTGACGCGTATTTGCTCCATCTCCCACCGGAGCTCCGGGCCGCGGCGCAACACATCGCGGAGGCCCGGGACCAGACGCTGGCCGATTACATTCGCCGGGCTGTCCGCACCCAGGTCCTCATCGATGGGACGGGCATGGAATCGGATACCGTCCTGCGCCTGGTGGAGGAAGGCACCGAGCGGATTTCCCGGGGGACGAATTTCGCCGCCGTGGCGAGCCAGGCGACGCTGCTGCTGGTGAAACAGCTTCTGCTGGAGCGCCGGTTGGCCGCCGGCCTCCCCCGCGACATCGCGGAGGGCCAGGTCGACGCCTTGGCCGACGCCGCGGTGACGGAGGCGGAGGCGATATACTCGGACCCCCGCACCCGGGCGGCGTATGCCTGGGTGGAGCGGGAGGACCCGGAGGCCTTCGCGGAGCGGTTGTTGGAGGGCGTGGCCGAGGATGAGGATCTGGAAGACTGAGAGGAGGCGCGCCGGCGATGCCGCAACAGCCGTTCGTCATGCGGGTCCATTTCTATCTTGCGAACGGCGTGGAAGACCAGAGCCTCAGCAGTGGCGCCCATCATGTGGCCTACATCGGTTCGGTCGAAAAGCACGAGCTCCTCGTGGATGCCGACCGGAACACCCTGGAGAGCGCGGCGATACACTCTCGATACGCGGGCGAGCGGGCCGGGAGCCTCGGATACTTCGGGCCCGCTGGCGCTGATCCCCAGGCCGCGCGAAAGGGCATTCTCGCGGCCCAGGGCCCCGTCTGGCGGGTGATTGCCTCCGTGGGGGAAGCGGATGCCCTGAATATGGGCGGCGACCTCACCAGGAAAGCGGGATGGGAAAAAGCCGCGAATACCGTGGTCCCTAAGATGGTGAAGCAGTTGGGCCTCGACCCGGCCAAAGTCCGGTGGATCGCGGCCGCGCACCGCTACCAAACCCACGAGCGCAATCCGCATATCCACCTGCTCTTCTGGGAAGACGGGGTGCCCACGCGGAAGACCGCCCAGTGGACGGATGCGGAGCGCCGGGCTATCCGGCGGGCGTGGATCACGGAGCTGTACCGTCCTGAGCGGGAGCGGCTGGGCCGAGAAAAAACGGAGGCCCGGCAAGCCGCCAGGGCCATCATGGAAGGACTGACCCAGGGGCGGCAGCGGGAACTCCGGCGGCGCCTGGAGGCGCTGGGCGCGATGCTCCCCGGGAAAGGGCGGCTGGCGTACGCCTACATGCCGCCCAAGGTTAAAGCCGAGACCGAAGCCGTTATCCGCTGGCTCTGGGCCAACGATCCCAGCCTGCGGGCCGCCCACGACCGCTATCTCGCGGCGGCGGAGGCGATGGGGACCTTCTACTGGCACCCCCAGGAAGCTAAGTCTCACGACCGACCGGGCCGGCAGGCGGCGCTGGAGCGCATGCGCGAGAGCGCCGAGGCCGATCTCATCCGCCGCCTGGCGGGGCCGGTCCTGCGGGCGGCCCGGGCCACCCGGCCCGACGCAGCCCTGGCGGCTGGCACCCGGATCCCATCCCTGTCCGGAGCGCTGGCGCGGCTGGTGCGACAGGCTGAAGTGGAAGCCCGGCGAACCCAGTGGTGGCTGGCGGAGCAGCAGTGGCGGCGCCGGCAGGCGGAGGCGGCGATTGCCCGGGCCACCGGCGCGGAGTGGGCCGGATAGTGGAGTTCCAGGAGAGGAGGGATGACATGGTGAAGGTGGTGAAGGAAACCGCAAACGTTGATCTCTCGGCACTCGTCGAGCAGGGCGGGATCTATAAACGCATTGATGAGGTGCGTGAACTATTTGAATTGTTGAAACGCGACGATCCGGCCTTTTTGGCGACCCATCCGTGGGTCGCAGGTTGGCTCCAGTCCACGGACGATTTTTTGGTGGGACTGGCCGAGCGTTTGGATGCGGACCGCAGATTGCCCATGATGTTTCCGCATCGCGATTCCACGTGGCCGGGCGGACCGTTTCCGCGGCCACGGCCATCGTACCATAGGAGGTGAGGCGATGCAGGCGCGCACGGCCCGGGCCCTCGTGGCCGGGGCGTTCGGGTTTGTCCCGGCCTGGCTGGCCGGGATGGAGGCGGCAAGCTTCGGGATCGGCGTCGTGTCTCCCGTGGTGCGGGCGCTCCGGGCGGCCAAGGCCGCCGGCCACCCCGGGCAGATCCACCCGGGCCCGATCTGGCACGCCTGGCTGGCCGGCCGGCACTACCTGCCCTGGCACTGGGGGCCGGTCTTCACCCACCCGGCGTGGGCGTTGGGAGCGCTGGGTATCGGCGCGGTGGCCGGCGCAGCCCTGGCCATCCAGGCGGGGAAGGCTTCCCGCGCGGCCACCTGGGGCGGCCCCAAGGCGGCCGGCAAGGGCCAGTTTGGGACCGCGCACTGGCGGCCGACAAGGAGCCTGGGCGAGAGCTATGCCCGGTGGGCCGCCCCGGATCGAGCGGGTCAGGGGAAGGCCAAACGGCGGGGGGAGGCCGGTCCGGGCGGCCTGCTGGTTGGCACGGACACCCTCCAAAATCCGCAGAGGGCGTGGGTGTTGGCGCGCGACGAGCACGCGCTGATTCTCGGGAGCACCCGGTCGGGCAAGACGCGGCGGCTGATTCTTCCAACCATTGGCATTGTCGGAGGCGCCGGCACCGAAAGCCTGGTGCTGGCCGACCCCAAAGGCGAGCTCTACGACCACACGGCGGCCTGGCTCGACCGGCAAGGGTACACGGTGATCCGCGTCGACCTCATCCGGCCACGGCCAGGCGGGACGCGCCGATTCAATCCCTTGACCCCCGTGTGGGCCGCGCTGCATGCGGACCCGCCGGACCCGGCCGCCGCCGCCAGGATGGCCCGACAAATTGCCCACATTATCACCTATGGCAGTGGGAACTTGGTCAACACCGAGCCGCTTTGGATCAATGGGCAGATCTCGCTGACGGCGGCCATGATCTTAGCGGTGGCGGCGACAGCACCTCGGGCGCAAGCCCATCTGGCAGCGGCCTACCGCCTGCTGCTCTCGGCCGGCGCGGACGAGGGGAAGTCTCTCGACCGCTGGGTGGCCGACACCTTTCCCCCGGACCACCCGGCCGCGCTGGCCTACGGGACGTATCAGCTATCGCAAAGTAAAACGCGAGCGTCCATCATCACCGGCACTGCCGCGGGCCTCCAATTGTGGGGCGATCCGGAGGTGTCCTGGCTCACCGCCGCGCAGGACCACGACCTGGCCGCCGTAGGCCGGGAGCCGACGGCGGTGTTTTTGGTGGTGCCGCACGACGATGCCTCCAGGTATATGGCCGCCGGGCTGTACGTTTCCATGCTCTTTCGGACCCTCACCGACCTGGCGCGCGACCGCGGCGGGCGGTTGCCCCTCCGTGTGAACTGCCTGCTGGACGAGTTTGGCAACCTGCCGCCGTTCCCGGACTTCGACCAGTTCGTGACGGTGAGCGCGGGCATGGGCATTCGCCTGGTGCTAGCGCTGCAAAACATTGAGCAACTGCGGAAGCATTACGAGCGCACCGAGCGCACCATCCGGGGGAACATGGGCACCTGGCTCTTCCTGCGGACGTCGGACTTGCAGACGGCCCGGGAACTGAGCGAGATGATCGGGCGCTACACCACGCTTTCGGAGAGTGCGCAATATCCCAAGGTCGGCTGGACCACGGTGACGACCGCCGTAGGCCACACCTCCCAGGGGCAAAACCTCACGGGCCGGGAGTTGGTCACGCCGGACGAGTTGCTGCGCTGGCCCGCCGACCAGGTGCTGGTCTGGCAGGCGGGCTACCCGCCCGCGAAACTGCCGCTGCCGGACTTAAGCGCGTGGAAGGTCTTCGCGGGGGCCATTGATCGGCGACGCGAATGGCGGTGGCCCGACACGCCGGTTCCGTCCCTGGACCTGGACGCGGGAGAGCCCGATGGGGACACCGGCGACGACGAGCCAATCCGGGGCGAAGCCACCGAAGGCGGCGAAGAGAGCCTGAAGGGAGGTGATGGCATGACGGACCATCGGACGGGCCGCGTCCCGGCGGAGCCGGAGATCCCGGCCGCCGCGCTGGGGCCTCTCGGCGGCCTGTTTGCCGGCCAGGTGGAGCCCTTGGCACCGGGCGACGTGCCCCCGGCGGGGTGGTGACGTGGTGACATGGAACGGCGAAGACGGCCGCGCCCCGGTGTGGGGCGCGGTTCCTTTTAGGGGGTGAACCTGCAATCGTGAAGGCGGAAGAAGCCAAAGCCCTGGTGGACCAGGGCGTCCAGCAACTCCTCGAGGACCCCGAGCAGTGGCGGCGGTGGGCGGCGACCCTGAGCCGCTTTCATCGGTACTCGCCCGGCAACGTGCTATTAATCCTGTCCCAACGGCCCGACGCCACCTACGTCGCGGGCTACCACGCGTGGCAAGCCCTGGGCCGGCAGGTGCAGCGGGGCGAGCACGGCATCACGATTTTGGCCCCGGTCACCCGCCGCCCGCCCCCGGAGGCGGAAGCGGCGACAGACGCCGAGGCCTCCGCCGAGCGGGCCCGCAAGGCTCCGGTGGTGGTGGGATTCCGGGCCGTCACCGTGTTTGACGTGTCGCAAACCGCCGGCCGGCCGCTCCAGATCCCGGAACCCCAGCTGCTCGACGGCGACACGCTCGCCCACCTGCTGCCGCACCTGGCGCAGGCGGTGGGCGTGCCCGTGCAGTTCGTGCCGGAGCTGGCGGGCGGGGCCAACGGCACCTACGACACCACGGCCCGCGCCATTGCCGTGGCCACGGCGGGACGGACGGCCGACCAGCAGGTGAAGACCCTGCTCCACGAATGGGCGCACCACGCCGGCAACCGCGGGCCGGGCGCGGTCGACCCCGCCCCGTGGCTGCACCGGGGCGCGGAGGAGATCGCCGCCGAGACCACCGCGTGGGTGGTGGCCAAGCGGCTGGGCCTCGACACGCGGGCCTACTCCCTGCCCTACGTCGGCCACTGGGCCCAAGGCGACCCGGCGCAGGTCACCGCCGTGATGCAGGAGGTGGCGACGCGCGTGCGGGCGATCGCCGACACCCTGGACCAGGCGGCCGAACGCGACCCCTTGCTGGCGCAGGCGTGGCCGGGGGCCCTGCAGGCCGCGTTGGCGCAGGAAGTCGAGGCCGAGATGGGCTGAGCTAGGAGGGGGGAACTGGGCGTGATCTCGTGGTGGCTAGGTTGGGGGGCTTGCGTGGTGGCCCTGGCGGCAGGCGGTTTCGGGGCGTACCACTTCCTTGACCTCAACGCAAGTTGCCTTGGCGCGACGCCCGAGGATTGGAAGCGTCACGAGCGGGCCACTCTGCGATGGGGGCTGTTCGTGCTAATCGCATGGGTGATGGCTATCGTCGCTTATTTGACTACGGTGCGAACTGTGTGAACTGGGAGAGGAGGTTCCTTCACCATGACGTTTGATCTCGTTCAGGGCGGGATCTATGTGGCCCAGGTGGCCACCTCGAATCCGAACATCGCCCAGACCCAGGCGGCGCAGACCATCACGACACTCCTGACGAGCGCAACGGGTTGGATCGCCGGACTGGGCGTATTGGGGGGCGGCCTCATGATTGGCTACCACGGGCTTATGCGCATGTTTTCCGGCGGGGACGCGGCCACCGACGCCCACCACCTCAGCGCGATGAAGAAGGTGATCTACACGACGGCCATCGTCTCCGGCGGCGCTGGCCTGGTCCATTTTCTGGCCGGACTTTTTTAGGCATGCTGCGGCCGCCTCTCCATCGGGGGGGCGGCCTCCCCGTCAGGAGGTGATCCGGGTGGCGACCTTGTTGGTTTCCGGCATCGAGGGCTTTCTGTTGCAACTGGTGCAGGGCATGTTGACGGTGCTGGGGCAGGTCGGCAGCTTTCTCGCGGTTCTCGCGGCGGCGCAGCTGCACCTGCCCTGGGTGGCCACGCTGCGGGTGACGCTGGAATCGGTGGCGTGGACGCTGCTGGGATTGGACGTGGGGTATACGGTGCTGACGCGCTACATTTTGTGGTCAGAAGGGACGGCGGACCCCGACGGGTCGATCCTGTGGAAAGGCATCGTCCGCGCGGTGCTCTATGGGGGACTTAGCGCGGCCTTGGTCCCCGCGGTGTTCACGTTCGGGGCCGATTTGGCCGCCACCATCGCCGCCTCGGCCATCACGGGTCCCGTCCAGACGCTCCAGGGATGGGTCGGCCAGCTCACCCACCTCACGGCCGACGCCGGTGAGCTGCTGGCGGTCGCGCTGACCCTGGCCGCCACGGTGGCGGTCTTCGTGATCCTGCTGGTGCAGATGGCGGTGCGGGCCGCCGAACTGGTGGTCTATTACCTCGCGGCGCCCTTCGTGGCCCTGGGCCAGTTGCAGCCGGACGGCGGGGTGTGGAACGGCTGGTGGGCGAACTTGGTCATTCTCAGCCTGAGCCAGGCGTGGCAAGTGCTGTGTTTGAAGGGCGCCACCGCCACCGCGGCCGACGTGTTCGCGGGCGCTTCGGGTCAGGCGGCCGGCAACCTGATTGTCGGCCTGACGCTGGAACCGCTGCTACTCTTGGGCTGGATCATCGTGGCGATTCGCGGCCCGCATCTACTCCGCCAGTGGAGCTATCGCACCGGGGTCGGCGGGGCCATGGTGTGGGCGATGCAGCGCATGGTGGCCGCCCGCCTGCCGTTGGGGGGAGGAAAAGGAGTCACGAGCAATGGATGACGTGTACTACGTGGAGGTGCCGGAGCGCCACACCCGGCTCCGGCAGTTTTGCACCTGCCCGCGATGCCAGGTGGTCTGGGATCATCCCGAGACCCCTCAGCTGGCCCGCGATTGGGCCTGGGCCCGCGAACGGTACGGAGGCATGGTGCGGTGTCCCTATTGTGGCGCCGAAAGCGCGCCCCAGAC
>JAIMAE010000180.1 GCA_023512105.1 Bacillota bacterium
TGCGAGTCGGGCGCCGCGGTCTGCCCCAGCGTCGGGCCCAAGACCACCGGGACTTGCTTGGCGAACAGCTGCTGCATCAACTGGACGCTGATCTTCGGGTTGTTCTCGTCGTCCTGGATGTTGAGCTTCAGCGGATGACCGTCGATGCCCCCGTGAGCGTTGAGGTTCTTGGTGAAGATATCCAGCGCCGTCTTCTCGGTGTCGGCGAGGGTGGCGGCTTGACCCGTCAAGCCCAACACCAAATTGATGGTGTAGGGAGTCTTGGAGGCGGCCGCATTCCCTCCTGAGGCCGGAGCCGGCGAGGTCGGCGCGGGCTTGGCGGCTGTGCCACAGGCGCTGACCAGCATGGCCAGACCGGCTACCGCGGTGGCCACCACCGCTCCTTTCTTGGTTGTCACTGCCATATCCTTTTTACACCACTTTCCCACAAAAAGATTTGTCGGGTCTTGGGTACTCCGCAAGTTTACAAGGTTAGTATGCATTGTCGCCGCGGACTGGATGCATACGGTCAACGCATCCGATTCTATCCGGCTTTGTCAAGAGGGTCAATCCGCCAAACGGCTCGAAACCAGCCTGAATTTATGTTGAAATCAGCTCAAAGGCAAGGGTTGCGCACCGATGGAAGGCGCCGGGGGGCGGTGGCGGCGGAACGAGACTCCCCGGGGTGTGCATTTTGGCATGAACCAGGGAAACGGCCCAGGTGGAGCGCTCTCAGGGAAACTCAAGGAGCGACAGGTTTTGACGCCGCGATGGCAATGAGAGGAGGCCATTGCGGTAGCGCGCCAGGAGCGCTTCCCTTGCCGGGGGCTGAACCGAGCCAGAGGCGGTCCGGACCCCGCTGTTTCGGGAATCCTAGGGCCACGGGGAGAGGAAGGCCCTTTTGGGCCTCAGGGCAAGGGCAGTCAAGGCCGCTCAGCCGCAGGCAATGGGTGCGACCGACTTTCAGGCGAGCAGGAGGGAACGTCGATGTGCCTTGAATGGGAGGAGGCCTGGAGTCGTTACCTTGAGGCGATGCGGCAGGGGCAGTTTTTTTCCGCCCATGAGGCGCTTGAGCCGTCATGGCGGAAAGCCCGCAACCCGGCCCTGCAGAGCGCGATCTGGTGGGCGGTGCTGTTTCATCACTGGCAGCGGGGCAACTTGGCGGGGGCGCTGAAGATGTTGGAAAAGCTAAGGCGCCGCTTTCCCCTGGCCCTTCCCGAAGTCACCTGGGGTGCGTTGAAAGCGCGCATGGCGGCCGGAGAGCGCCTGGAGGTTCAGCGGGACCTCTGGCCGGTGCTCCAGGCCTTGTCGTCTGCGCTCGGCGGTCCCTCCGCGGGCCGGGGGGAGAATAACCGGTAGGAGAAGATGCGCAGGGAAAGGAGGAGCAGGTAATGCGCCGAGCCTTTTATGAGGTCAGTCTGGCGCTGTTTGCCCTAGGCCTCGGACTGGGTCCTAGTCCCTCCCCGTCGCCTGCGGTTGGCCCGCGCCCCGCTGCGAGCGCCGGGGCGGTGCCGTGGCCGTGGGAGCCGGGCGGGATCGACTACCACGCCACTCCGTTTCAGGCCGTTCCGTATCCGGTAGAGACCTCCCCCGATCCTTCGATCCCGACCGGGCAGTGGCTCTTGCTCCAGCCTGGCCGCCAGGGAATCGCCTACGTGGCAGGCGGGAAGACCACGGTGGTCAGCCCGCCTCAGCCGGCGAAGCTGGTCGAGGGCACCGCGCCGGTCCACACCTTGGTGGTGCAGGGGCACACCTACCAGTACGACCGGGTTATGACCATGATGACCACCGCTTACAACGGCAGCATGGCCATGAACGGTCCCTGGGGCGCGGTCTCCTCGTGGGATGGGCAACCGCTGCGCTACGGCGACGTGGCGGTCGACCCGCGGGTGATTCCCCTGGGAACCTACCTTTATATCGACGGCTACGGTCCAGCCCGGGCCGTCGACACCGGCTCCGCGATCTTTGGCGACCATATCGACCTTTTCCTTCCTGAGCCCACCTGGCAGATCGCCCTCTATGGCATCCAGTTCCACAAGGTATATATTTTGACTCAAAGGCCGCCGGATTTTTCCGGTTAAAGGCGCGGGTAAGCTCTGCCTGATGCGCCTAGGCTATAGCGAGGTGGAGTCGGATGCGCGTGTTGGTCTGCCATCGGCTGGACGAGCAGGTGATGCAGGCGATCGAGGAGTTTCCCGGGATTGAGGTGACGGTATGGCAACAAGCGGGGCCGATGCCGCGCCAGGCCTTTTTAGAGCAGCTGGCAAGGGCTGAGGTGGCGCTGACCATGCTCACCGAGCAGGTAGACGAGGAGGCGTTGTCCCACGCACCCCACCTGAGATTGGTTGCCAATGTGGCGGTGGGATTCGACAACTTTGACCTGCCGGCTCTGACCCGCCATGGGGTGATGGCCACCAACACCCCTGGGGTTTTGACCGAGGCCACCGCCGACATCGCCTTTGGGCTGATGTTGGTCGCCGTGCGCGGCATGTGGGCGGCCAGTCAGGCCATGCGCAGGGGGGAGTGGCGCGGCTGGTCGCCCACCGCCTTCTTGGGGCGAGACTTGGCGGGGCTTCGGCTGGGGATCATCGGCTACGGCCGGATCGGGGAGGCGGTGGCCCGCCGCGCCCTGGCGGTGGGGATGCTAGTGGCGGCGGTCAAACCCCGCCACCGGGCGGTCGAGCCCCTGCCCGGGGTGGAGTGGTGGGAACGCGAGCGGCTGGTGCGGGAGTCGGACGTCATCTCGCTGCACGTCCCGGCCACCGCGGAGACCTATCACCTGTGCGACGACGCCTTTTTCGCCCAAATGAAACCGGGCGCTTGGCTGATCAACACCGCCCGGGGCAGCGTGGTCGACACCGCGGCGTTGCTGCGGGCGCTCGACTCCGGGCGACTGGCCGGGGCGGGACTGGACGTCTTTGAAGAGGAACCCTTGCCCGCCGACCACCCGTTGTTTCACTACCCCCAGGTGGTGATGACTCCGCACATCGGCTCTGCCACCGTCGAGACCCGGCGCCGGATGGCCGCGCGGGCCTGGGATAACGTCGTCGACTTTTTGTCGGGCCGTCCGCCCCGGGACCTCCTCAATCCCAGCGTTTGGCAAGGCCAGCCGGATTCGCTATGATCTGGAGAAACGCCTGATGGGGAAAGGGGACGTCTTGCGGTGGGACTGTTAGACGGTGTGGTGGCGGTGGTGACCGGGGTGGCCAACAAGCGCTCGATCGCCTGGGGGATTGCCCAGGTCTTCGACCGAGAGGGGGCTCAGCTCATCCTGACCTACCAAAACGAGCGCTTTTTCGAAAACCTGGAGAAGCTGGTGCCGGAACTCAACCGTCGCCCCGAGGTGGTGGAGTTGGACGTGGTCCACGACGAGTCGTTGGAACGGCTGGGGGCGTGGTTGAGCGAACACCATCCCGAGGGCATCCACGCCTTGGTGCATTCGATCGCCTACGCCGAGCGGCGAGACTTAGAAGGCCGTTTCCTCGACACCAGCCGGGATGGCTTTTTGGTGGCGCAGAACATCAGCGCCTACTCCTTGATCGCGCTCAGCCGCACGGTGGTGCCGTCGATGGTGCGGGCGGGCTGGGGTTCCATCATCGCCTTGACCCACCAAGGGTCGACGCGGGTGATGCCCAACTACAACGTGATGGGCGCGGCCAAGGCCTCCCTGGAGTCTTCCATGCGCTACCTGGCCTACGAGCTGGGGCGAGACCGGATTCGGGTCAACGCCATCTCCGCCGGGCCGGTCAAGACCTTGGCCGCCTCCGGGGTGCGGGGGATCTCGCAGGCCCTGAAGATGACCGAAGAGCGCGCCCCGATTCCCGAGAATATCTCCACGGTGGACGTGGGCCACGCCGCCGCTTTCTTGGCCTCCCCCTGGGCATCGCACATCACCGGGAACATCCTCTTCGTTGACAGCGGCTTTCACATTTTAGGGGCCTAATCCCAGATGGGGGCTGAGAAGCCTTCAGCCCCCCAGGCCAAACCTCTGCCCAGCCGGGAGTTAGGCCGGCGAGTCGGCTCCCCCGAGGCACCCCCGCGACGGTGGTTTTCCAGCCTGTCTGGTTTTCCCGTTGACAGAAAGAGACCTGCTCGCTAAAGTGAGTGTAAATAAGAAACATCATTTCATATATAAAACCTACCAGGCTTGCACGCACGGTAGCAGGAGGGGCGTCGATGCTCGAAGATCCGCCTACGCGGGAACGCCGGGAGCTGGTTCAACAATTGCAAGCGACCGTCCATCCCGAAGAGGGGGAAATTCCCGCCTTCATTTTCTCCCATCCCTTGGTGTACGAACTCGAACAGGAACGGCTGTTTGGCCAGGTATGGCTGTTTTTGGCCCACGAGTCAGAGATTCCAGAACCCACCGATTTTGTGGTCCGCGACCTGGCCGGTCAGTCGGTGGTGGTGATGCGGGGGCGCGACGGGGTGGTCCGGGCCTTTTTGAACATGTGTCGGCATCGGGGGATGCCGCTCTGTCGGACCGACCAAGGCCGCCAGGCCCGGTTCGTCTGCCCTTACCATGGCTTTACCTACAACGACCGCGGCGAGCTGGTGGGAGTACCCTTTCATAAAGAAGTCTTCGGGTCGGCGCTGGATCAGTCTCGGCTGGGCTTGATTGCCCCCCGGATCGACAGTTACGCCGGACTCATCTTCGGCACCTGGAACGAAGCCGCCCCGCCTTTAGCCGAGTTCTTAGGGGATATGCGCTGGTACTTGGACTTGGTGGTCAATCGGGCCGAGATGACGGTGGTCGGTCCGCCCCAACGTTGGTACGTCGACGCTTCGTGGATGCTTGCGGCCGACAATTTCATCCACGATTCCTACCATACCATGTACACCCACGCCTCGATCGCCAAGCTGGGGATGGTGCCGTCGGCCGACTACTCCAAGTACGGATACCAGATCGAGTGCGGCCATGGCCACGGCTTGAACCTCGGCATCCCCAGCCCGGAATTCGTGTTCTGCGAGGAGTTGCGGGAGGAGTACGCCGCTCGGCTGAGCGCGGAGCAATATCAGGTGCTCTCCCAGCTGAAGAACATGGTGGGCACCGTCTTTCCCAACCTCTCCTTCTTGGTCTCGGCCACCCATTTCAAAGGCCAGCCGGTGTCCAACACCACCTTGCGCTTGTGGGTGCCGCGAGGACCGGGACGGATGGAGATCTGGGCCTGGATGCTGGT
>JAIMAE010000181.1 GCA_023512105.1 Bacillota bacterium
ACGCCGGAAAGCCCCCAGCGGTCGAGCACCACCAAGATGCCCAACGTCACCAGAGGCACCGAGCTGGCCAACCAGTAATTGGCCCGACTCAATTCGCGTCGCTGCCCAACTTTCTCCACGCTAGCCCCCCTGCCGCTTGGCCACGATGGCCGCCGCCTCCGCCCGCCGCGCAATGTTCAGCTTGGAGAAGATGTTGCTGACGTAATGCTTCACCGTCGCCTCGCTGAGGTAGATGGCCGCCCCGATCTCCCGATTGGTCTTGCCCTCCGCAATCAGTTGCAAAATCCGCCGCTCCTGCGGGGTCAACTCGTCAAAGGGATCGGCCTCCGGTTGCGGCTGGCGAAGCCGTTGCATGGCCCGTCCGGCCACCGTCGGATCCAAGATCGAGCCGTTTTTGGCCACCGTGCGAATGGCCTCGATCATCGTGCGACCGCGGGCATTTTTCAAGAGATAGCCACTGGCACCAGCCTCCAACGCCTGAAACAGAAGCGCTTCGTCCCCAAACGAGGTCAAGATGATGACGTGTATGGGCAGTCCGCGCTGCTGGATGGTGCGGCAAAGGTCAATTCCCGAGCCATCTGGGAGTCGAATGTCGAGGAGCAGCACGTCAATTGGGGTGCTCTCCAAAAGGCGCAGGGCCTCATTGACCGATCCCGCCCCTCCCACCAGCTCCAGGTCGGCGTGGCTGGACAACAAATTGGCGACGCCCACGCGGACCATCTCGTGGTCGTCGACGATGGCGACGCGAATCTTGCTCCTCTGCTCAAGCTCATTCATGGTGCCGCACCCCTATCTTCGCGCATCGTTGCGTTCTCCTACCGTTACCAACCGCAAGACCTCTTTCCGCGCCGCATGCCGATGCGGCCTTCACAAACTATTCCTCATCCTACAGCGAAACCGGCCTGGGTCTAGGCCCACTCGTTCCTTCTCGGATAGGCCGTTCGTCGCGACCGTGACCCGTCCCTTATCTTTAAGCTTTGCCCGGCTGCCGCAGCTTTTACCTTGACGGCTTGATTATCAACCGGATGCGGGTGGCCCTGCCACGGCCGATTGGCTAAGGGGAGAGGTCCGGTCGGTCCTCTTTGCGGCGCCGATGAGAGAATCGGCAAAGGATTGTGAACCAATCCCCAAGTTGGGGAGAATCCGCTATACTAATGGGTAGTAGGATTTTAGGATGGCCAGTTCCGGCGTTTGGAGCCAAACCACGCAGAGAAAGGAGACGGACGGTGCAGGAGTCGCCGATTCGAGTGTTCATCGTGGAGGACCACGAGGTGGTGCGAGCCGGCTTAAGTGGGCTGTTCGACTCCCATGCCGACATCGAGTTGGTCGGCGAGGCCGGCACCTTGGGAGAAGCCGAGCGCCGCATCCCGGAGGTCCGTCCCAACGTGGTGCTGTTGGATATCCGTCTGCCCGACGGCTCCGGGATCGACCTGTGTCGGCAGCTGACCCAGCAGTATCCCGAGATGCACGTGGTGATGCTGACCTCGTTTGGTGACGACGACCTGCTCTTCCGCTCCCTGGAGGCCGGGGCGGCCGGCTACCTGCTCAAAACGGCGCGGGGACACACCATCGTAGAAGCGATTCGCACCGCCGCCGGGGGCGGATCCATCCTCGACCCGGCCGTCGCCGACAAGGTGATGCAGCGCATCCGCCACCCTGCTCAGGCCACCGACCCCTACGACGAGCTCACTCCCCAGGAGCGCCGGATCTTGGAGCTGATCGCCGAGGGGTTGACCAACCGGGAGATTGGCGCCCAGGTCTACCTCAGCGAGGCCACCGTCAAGCATTATGTCAGCAACATCTTGTCTAAGCTCAACCTTAGCCGGCGCGCCGAAGCGGCGGCCTATCTGACCCGTCGCAAGAGCCGAAGCGGATCGTAGTCGGCGGCCTCAGTCGCGGGCCGTCGGACGAGAGGCGGCCCCTGCGTCTTCCGGCTCGCCAAAATCATCCTCCGTCCAATACGAGCACTCTGGGAAGCGGTCGCAAATCCAGTACGGGTCCCCTGTTACCTGAAAGCGCCGGAGCAGAAGATGCCCTTTGCGGCATTGGGGACAGCGGCGCGGTTCAGCCACCCAACTCACCTCGCTTCAAAGGTCTCCTATTCCCCCTACCCGGCCACGGCCCTGGTCAAGCCCCCGCCACCCCTCGGAGCCATTCGAAGACAAAATCCCCAGAACAGGCGAAACCCTCTCCCACCCATCCTGGTTCGTGGCCCAATCTCGGATGCTCCGCCCCTGAAACCCCGCTGAGCCGGTGGTGACGGGATGGTCCGTAGGCCACCCCCGGCGCTCCCCGAGCAGGTCAGCACCGCCAGAGGAAAATCCGCCGTTGCGAACTCGCCTCAAGCACCTCCCAAAGCTGGCAAACGCACCGAGACCCTCCCTCTGCCGAAGGTCCCGCCCTGCCGTTCCTGTCGCAACCGGGAAGCCTGATGGCGCTCGCGCGTTCCGACCAGCGTCTGGTCGACCCTGGCGGCCCGCCGAATCTCGCCCCCATTGTACCTCCGGGATCCGGACCATGACAATTTCTCTACGACTTTTCTGGACTTAAGCCCATCGGCCGCTTCCCCAGGCGCCCTTTCAGTCCTGGCCCGGCATCCGGCCCACGCTCTTGGAGGTCTTCTACCAGTCCCCCAAGCCGTTCTATCCCTGGCTCGTTGGCAATGATGAATCGTCCGTGCCTCAGTAATGGAAGGTGTCGGTCATCCCCACCCGCTGGCGAAACACCCAGTAGGTCCAAGCCTGGTAA
This sequence comes from Bacillota bacterium, assembly GCA_023512105.1. Classification (GTDB taxonomy): domain Bacteria; phylum Bacillota; class Sulfobacillia; order Sulfobacillales; family Sulfobacillaceae; genus JAIMAE01. The sequence goes on from JAIMAE010000181.1 coordinate 2,749, forward strand.
GCCAGCACGATGGGAAGGATAAACAGAGCGGTGATCGACATCACCTTCAGGCTGTAGGGGTTGGCGGCGGCCTGGGAGACGGTCAGACTCCAAGCCGGGTTGAGGGAGCTGATCATCACCCGCGGCCAAAGCGCCAAAAAGACGCTGACGGTGGAGAGGATGATGGTGGTCCCGGTGAGGAAGAAGGCCAGGAGCGGGTAGGGGCGGGGAAGCACCACCCGAACCGCCACCATGCTGAGCCCGGCCAAGATCGGGATGGCTCCCGGGTCCACACCCAGCTTGCGGGCGAAGTCGCTGTAGAAATAGCTCATGATAACGAAGAGAAAGTAGGCCGCCGTGGCGGGGCCGCCCACTCGGAAGGCGGCCTTGCGGGCGCGCTCGGCCAAGGGCGGCGGAGCCTTGAGGGTGAGGTAGAGCGCGCCGTGGAGGGTGAAGAGAAGCAGCGAGGCCAAGGCGCCGACCAGGCTGTAGGGGGTAAAGAGCGGTCCCACTCCTCCCACCAGGTTTCCCGCCGGGTCGATCGGCACGCCGTGCAACATCGCCCCCATCACAAATCCCCAGGCCGCCGCCAATACCGCCGAGGAGACGGCAATCCCCCAGTCCCAGCCGCTCCGCCACTGCGATTCGTCCCGCTTGCTGCGAAACTCCAATCCCACCCCGCGGACGATCAAGGCCCCCAAAACCAAGGCCAAAAAGGGGTAGAAGCCGCTGAACAAGCTGGCATACCAGGCCGGGAAGGCCGCAAACAGGGCCCCCGCAGCGGTGATCAGCCACACCTCGTTGGCATCCCAGACCGGCCCGATGGTGGCCCAAAGGGCCCGCCGCTCCCCGTCGGTGCGGCCCAGCCAGGGCACCAAGACCCCCACCCCGTAGTCGAATCCTTCAAGAAAGAAGTAGCCCACGAAGAGCACCGCAATCAGCACGTACCAGACGGTGGCCAGCGACATTCCTCACACCCCCTGTTCTTCCAAGCCAGCCAGCGGGGAGCCAAGCGGAGCCTCCGGCTCCTCCGCCCCCAGCCCCAAGCGGATGTATTTCACCAGCAATCCCGCCTCCCACACCGCCATCACCCCGTAGGTCAGCCCAAACCCGATCAAGGTCCCCCACACGTCCTGGGCCGAGACCGCAGGCGAGACCCCGTCGGCGGTCTTCTGCAGGCCGAAGACGATCCAGGGCTGCCGCCCCACCTCGGTCATGACCCAGCCCATGATGTTGCCCAGGAGGGGAAGGCCAATCGCCCACACCAGGGTTCTGAGGTAGCGGGGGTGGTCCAGCACCACTCCTCGATGCAACAGCCACACCCCCCAGGCGGCCAGGGCCATCATCACGAACCCAATCAGGATCATCAGCCGGAAGCTCCAAAAGGTGGCGATCACCGGCGGCACGTACCACCCCGGTCCGTACCGATGGACATATTGATGTTGCAAGGCGTCGATCCCTGGCACCCGCCCGGTGGTCCGGTTGTAGGCCAAGATGCTGAGCAGGTCGGGAATCGCCACCACCGCGGTGTTGACCTGCCGGTGCGGGTGAATGTCCGCCACCACCGTCCAAGGGGCGTGCAAGGGACTGGTGTGCCAGAGCGCCTCCGAGGCCGCCATCTTCATCGGCTGGGCGGCCATCAGGTGTTGCGCCTGGTCGTGGCCCAAGACCACCACCAAGACGCTGGCCACCAGGGCCACCGCCAACCCGAGGCGAAAGGGGCGCAGAAACCAGGTGACGTCGCGGCGCTGTCTGAGAAAGTAGGCGCTGACCCCGGCCATGAAAAAGCCGCCGGTGGCCAGAGCCGCCAGCTCCACGTGGGGAAACTCCACCCACTGCTGGGGGTTTCCAACCAGCGCCCAGAAGTTGACCATCTCCGCCCGCCCGTGGACCACCCGGTATCCCACCGGCTCCTGCATGAAGGAGTTGGCGGCCAGGATCCAAAACGCCGAGATGGTGGTGCCGATCGCCACCAGCCACATCGACCAGGCGTGCAGCCGGGGAGAGAGGCGATTCCAGCCGAAGATCCAGACCCCCAGGAAGGTCGACTCCAAGAAAAAGGCGGCCAGGGCCTCCACCGCCAGGGGGGCGCCGAAGACGTCGCCGACAAACCGAGAGTAGTTGGCCCAGTTCATCCCGAACTGAAACTCCTGGAGGATGCCGGTCACCACCCCGACCGCGAAGTTAATCAAGAACAGGCGGCCGAAAAAGTCCAGCACCCGGCGATGGCCGGGCGCGGGGTCGTGCCAATACCAGGACTCCAGCACCGCGAGCAGAAAGGCGAGTCCGATGGTGATGGGGACAAAGAGAAAGTGGTAGATGGTGGTCACGCCGAACTGCAGGCGGGCCAATCCCACCAGCGTCATCGCATCGCCCCCCGAAAAACCGATTAAGGCCGGAGTATGCTCCGG
>JAIMAE010000182.1 GCA_023512105.1 Bacillota bacterium
CCGCGGCGCCCTGCGTTTTGCGGAAAGGGGTAAGGGGCGCCGGCGCGGCCGCCCCCCACACAACGAGCCCTTGGAGCCGGACCGGGCGGCCGGCGGGCGCGGGAGGCCCGCGGCCCAGGCGCCGGGGAAGGCGGGGCTATGCGGAGGAGGAGCGAGGCGATGGGCGATCTGTTGGACGCCATCCGGGATTTGGATCGGCGGCAGGCCGAGGCCGCGGAGGAGGAGGCCACCCTGGGAAGCTGGGCGCTGACGGCGCTGATGATGCTGACCGTGGTGCGCACGGTGGGGGCCACGTCCCTCCCAGGGGGCCCGCCCGCCGAGGTCCGGGAGGCCATCGACCGGGTGCTGGAGCGGCTCGACGAGGCGTTCGCCCCCACCGCCAGCGGGGCCCCGGGGCTGGGGTTCCGGTGGGCAGAGGAGTGGGAGGCATGGGTGGACTGGAACGGGGAGCGCGGGATCCTTGGGCCGTGGAAAGGCTCGGCCGGCCTGCCAGGGGACCTTGGGCGCGACCCTCAACTGGCCGGGGTGCTGGCCGCGGTGGCCACCCGGGAGATGCAGGCCTTGGTGGATGTGTTTGATCGACGTCTGCGAAGCCGGATTCTGGAAGACTCGCGAACGATTGAGTTCTTGTTGGTCGCCGCCGTCGTGCATGCGACCCGCGCCGGGATGTGGCGCGCCGCCGCACGGGCGGGGGCAAAGGAGGGGGCCTGATGCGAGGGGAGATGTCCATCGGCCCGGCGCCGGCCAACGAGCCGTGCGCGCAGGTGGGGCAGCCGGGCTACGCGGAGCGCGCCCGGGAAGAGTGCCGCCGGTTCATCGACCTCATCCGCCGCACCGTGGGGCCGGAGCCGCCGGGGGCGCGGCTGCGGGTCGCGGCATGCCCGCACGAGTTCGGCACCTACTATGAGGTCGTCGTAGAGTACGACGACGAGGACGAGGCGGCCGTGGACTACGCCTTCCGGGTGGAGCGCGAGGCGCCGGCGACGTGGGGCGGCTGACAGGGAGGGGCGCTCATGATGGGTGTGGAGGTGCTGGCTTTGGAGGCCTTGGAGGCGCTGGGCGGCGCGGCCTTGGAGGAGGACGTCGTCGACGCCGTCTGCGCGCGGGTGCGGATCCCGAGGGAAGACATCCCCGCGGCAGTGGCCGAGATCCGCATGGCGCTGGCAGAGCTAGAGCAGCAGGGCAAGGTGCGCGGCAAGGGCACCGCGGCGGGAAGGCTGTGGCTCTCGCCATGGCAGTCCCCGTGATGAGAACGGGGCCGGCGCCGCGGCCGACGATGGGGCGCCACCTGGGATCAGGGCGGCAGGGGATGATGCCAGAGGAGTGGAGCCTCACCTGTTACCGCGGCGCCCTGGAAGCGGCCGAGCGGGAACTGGAGCGGTTTGAGCGGGGCCTCGGGGTCCCGGACGGGGCGCGCACAGCCCTGCGCGGGCAGTTGGGGCCGTGGCGGATGTTGGTCGAGCAACTGGAGCGCCACGGTGGGTGCATGGATGGGGATTGATGCGGAGGCAACCGCCTGACGGCCGCAGCCTACCTGGGAGGTGCCCGGCGAGGCCGCCCGTTGGCGCGGACGGCGAAGGGGGTGTGTGGTGTTCGACCTGTGCGGAGGAGATGGGGGCCGCCCCCGATGTCCCGTGTGCGGGGGAGCGCCCCCGTCGCGGGGTTGGGGTTGGCAGCGCGATGCAAAAGGAGGGCCGCGATGGCGCGCGAAGTGTGTTGCGAGGTGTTTGCCGAGGCATTGGGAACGTTTATAGAGCCTAATCCAGACTACGATCCGGAGCGAACGCGCAGGGCGGGGGCGTTGGGGCGGGGCCTGGGGCCGTTCCCTGACTGGGCCTGTCGCTATGCGCTGGTTGGGGGGGCGGTGTACCGCCCGTTGGCGTTTTGCCCGTTTTGCGGGCGGCGGCTGGTGTCGAACTAGCGGGGCGGATGTCATCGCGGGCACCCCCACATCGCCGGGCACGCGGTGGGAGGGTTCGCTCACCAGAGGGGGATGTTGTTGGAACCGCCGAAGGCCAGGGTGTTGGCATTGAAGATTTTGGTGGAGCTGGGCGGAGCTGCCATCATCATAGACATCGCCACCGTTGCGTGCAGGCAGCTGCCCGGGGAGAACGCGGCGGCGGTGATCGCGAGGATCCGCGCGGCCTTGGAGGAGTTGGAGCGTGACGGGGTGGTCAGGATCCACGGCCAGTCGGTCGTGCTGTCTCCGCCGTGCTAAACCAGGCGGTTAGGGCAGGAATGGCTGCACCGCTAGTGGTGCAATGGGGCGTTGGCCACACGGCGATGCGGCGGTTGCGATGAAGGAGGCGTTGGACATGGAGCGACGGAACTGCGGCGCATGCGCCCATTTCCACCCGGTGCCCGGCGGCGGCCACGGGGTCTGCGCGGCCCCGGTGCCGCCGTGGGCCGACGGCGGCCAGCCCCGCTACGTGGGCGCCGAGGAGACCTGGGGCGATGAGGGATGCCCTTGTCACCTGCCGGGCGGCCGTTCCACGGCCGGCTGACCCGCCGGGCGCGGTGCGATGCCAAGAGGGGGGACGGCGATGACGGCGGTGCAGACGCTGGTGCTGGAGGCCCTGGAGGCGCTGGGGGGATCCGCCTACGAGGGCGAGATCGTGGATTTCGTCGCCGGGCAGCTGCCGGTGCTGGACGAGGAGACGCCGGCGGTGGCGCGGGCGGTCCATGCGGCCCTGGCCGCGCTGGCCCGGGACGGGCGGGTGCGGCGCAAGCCGGCGGCGCTGGGGTGGCTGTGGCTCGCGGCATGGCAGCCGGAATGAGGATGCGCGGCGATCCCATGACATCAAGGGGGGCTGGCGATGGCGGCTGAGGACGAGGTGCTGGCCTGGTGCGGCCACGGTCTGGCCGCCGTCTTGATCCTGGGCTCGGCGATGCGGGCCTCGCCGGTGCTGGCGCAGGCTCCCGCCGTGGCCGGCGGGCGGGCCGAGGTGGTCGGCCGCCTGGCGGAGCTGGGCCGCGCCGCGGGCGTCGACGCCGACTGGGAGCGCGCCCTCGCGGCCTACGAGGGGCGGGTGCTGGCCGAGCCCGGCGGGGTGGCCCGCCAGGCCCGGGCGCTGCGGGACGCTCTGGAGGAGGGCGGGCTGCCGGCGCTGGGCATCGTGGCGGCGGAGCTGGCCGGGCTGGCGGAGGCCATCGCCGCGGAGTTCGACGCGGCGGTGCGCCCGGCCATCGCCGCGGGATGGGACCTGTCCCCCGCGCGGCGGCTGCTCGCGGCGTGGCTGGCGCTGGCGGTGGAGGAGGGGGCGATGCGCTTGCCTGGGGAGGGCGCGGGGGGCGGCGGCGATGTCTGAGTCTTCCTCCCCATGCCCACCCCGACCCAACCGATGGGGCTACTGGGTCTGGCGGCTGGGGATGGGGGCTTATTACCAAGACGGCACGGGCTGGCGGATGCACTGCAGGTGGTGGCATCCCCTGACGTGGCTGCTGATCCTCGGGGTGTAGCTGGCGCTCTTGTGGCAGGATTGGCTGGAGATCCGCGGCGAGCTGTTCATCCCGCGGCGGGAGCGATGCGCGCGGCGGCGATGGCGAGGGCCCGTGCCCCCGCCTGGGAGGAGTTAGATGCGAGGCGCCCGCTTGAACGTCGGTGGTTGGAGATCTGTCATCTAGGAGGCCGCCCAGGTGCCGTTGGTTCCCCCTCATCAATCCATGTCGGTGCGTTGGTCGCTTAGTGGGTTGCGCCAGATCATCGGCCAAGAGATCGCCTGGGTGGCCGGTGATGCCACCTGGGCCCACCCCACGGCGGGAAGCTTGGATGATTTCCGGAGGCTGTTGGAGACGACGCGCCGTTGGCCACGGGCGTTGGTGTGGGAAGGCCCATGGCTGCTGTTCAGCGAGTTCCCGACGCTGGCGCACTGGGTTGAGCGGCGCCGCGAGGCGCCGGATCCCGTCCAGGCGGCTTTGCGGGAGGCGGCATGGTACTGGCGCGCATTTGCGTTTGGGCGGTACGCGATGCAGTCGGCCTATGCGGTGCTGGCCTTCCTCGAACAGGAGGCGTGGCCGCCGGGGTGGTGGCAAACGATGGCGGGGCTGCCCTGCCTTCCGGTGCGGGATCGCTTACGCTTGGAGCGCAGGGTGCGGTATGTTACTGCGGCCGTCGAGGCGGCGGCGGAGGGGCGGGTCGAGGCGCGATGGGGGACGGGGATCATCGACTGCCGGCCCCTGTTGCCAGCCCGGAGAGAAAGAATCTAAGATGGCGCCATTCTCCGTTGGGGGGGGGTGCATTCGCTTCGCATGGCGGGAGCCGGCCCAACTGCGGGGCTTGCCTCTAGGGCTTGGGGGTTCTGAGGTGGAACGACCACCACGTCCGAACGCCGCCCGCACCTTATGGTGTGGGCGGCGTTCGCCGTGTCTGGCCGCCGGTGCGGGCGCTGGCGGTTCTAAAGGCGTCGACGGCAATGGGTTGGGGCGCGGCGCGGCCGTCGGTGGATGGTCTTGATGGCGTGTGCGCCCCTCGGGCGGACGGGTCCTCTGCGGGGGATGCGGCCCGAGGCATGTGAACGGGGAGGAGAGACCATGCGGTACGATGCGTTGGCGGGGCGGTGGGCGGTGGCGTTCGCGGCGATGGTGGTGGGGCTGGTGGTCCTCCACCTGTTGCCGCTGGGGTTCTTGGGCGTGGTGCTGGGCTGGGCCTGGGTGTGGTTGGTCGCCTTCCGCCATGTGCTGGCGGCCCCCGCGGGGGGCGTCGGCTGGCTGCGCGGGGCCGGTCTGGGCGCCGCGGGCAACTTCGCCGCGAACCTGGCGGTGTTCCTCATCCTGGGGGCCATCGCGGCGGCCAACCCTGGGCTGGGGCTCGCCCATCCCGCGACCGGGTTGGCGCTGGGCCTGGCCGGGCTGTCGGAGGCCGCCGGGCTGGTCACGGCGCCGATCCTGGGGTTTGCCCTGGGGGCCATCGGCGGCGCGGCGGCGGACGGGAGGAAGGCGCACCGGCAGCTGCTAGAGGCCGTGGGGCGGCGCCCTGCGGACGACGGCGGGGATGGCTAGGGATGGCGGCGGGGGCGCGGATGGGCGCCCCCGCAACAGGCCGCCGCGGGGAGGGTGGGCCC
>JAIMAE010000183.1 GCA_023512105.1 Bacillota bacterium
CGCTCAATCCCCCGCTTGATCCCCATCGGGTTGGCGCCCGCGGTCACGTTCTTCAACCCTTCTTTGATCATCGCCTGGGCCAACACGGTGGCGGTGGTGGTCCCGTCCCCGGCCACGTCCTGGGTCTTGGTGGCCACCTCTTTCACCAACTGCGCCCCCATCGCCTCAAAGGGGTCCTCCAGCTCGATCTCCCGCGCAATCGTCACCCCGTCGTTGGTCACCAAGGGCGCCCCGAACTTCTTCTCCAACACCACATTGCGCCCCCGCGGCCCCAGCGTCACCTTCACGGCATTGGCCAGTTTGTCCACGCCCCGCTCCAACGCCCGCCGGGCATCCTCTTGATAGGTCATCTGCTTTGGCATCGCGATCCCTCCATTTCCCCATGTCGACCTTCCGCGTGCTTCGACTCCCTGCCGCCCTTTTAGGCCGACGCCCATTAAGGTCTTACGACGCCAACTTCACTGCACTACTGCCAAGACGTCCGCCTCGCGCAGCAAGAGGTACTCCTCGTCGCCGAGCTTCACCTTCACCCCGCTGCCGGGCTCGAACAGCACCACATCGTGAGCGCGGACCTCCAGCGGCACCCGGGTGCCGTTCTCCAACAGCCGCCCGCTGCCCACCGCGACCACCCGGCCCTTCTGGGACTTGTCCTTGGCGGTGTCCGGCAAGACGATGCCGGACGTGGTGGTCTCTTCGGTGATGGCCTTGACCACCACCTTGTCGCCGAGTGGGCGAAGTTCCATGACCCTCACCTCCCTCCCTTGTTAGCCAGCGCCTCAGTCGAGTGCTAATCCTCCAATGTCCAATCTACGAACGTGGACCGCGCCCATTCAATGGGAGAATTGGAGCGCTGGCGCAGGTTTCCTCAAAATTCTGCCTCCTTTTGGGACAGCAAGCGCCAAAGCGGCCATTTCTGAACTGCTACTGGCGGCCAAGCGCGCCTGCCTGCATGAGCGGGCATTTTCGAAACACACTACCTCGAGAGAAAGAAATCGCCCAGGGGGAGGTCCTACGCCATGCCCTTTTGGTCTCTGGTCGCAGCCTTGGTCATCGCCATCTTTGTGGCACTGGCGATGCTCGGGCTCGTGTTGTTGTTCGCTCAGGGGCCTATGCGGCGATGGGTTGCCCGCACAATCGAAAGTTGGCTGGAGGCCGTGCTTCGGCGCAGCAGCCAAGCCTACCCATCCAACCCCATGGGCCTTTTGCCGGTGGTCCAAAAAGTGGGGGCGCTCGGTCTGATGGAACTGCGGATTCGGGCCACCACCGGCCAGCCCCCATCTCGCCCAATGGGAAGTCCCCTTCCCCTCTCGCCTTGGGACCGGCTGATGTTGGGCTTCAGCCACCTCCAGCCCATGCCTACCGCCGATGACACCCCGGTGGATTTGTCGGTGGTGGTCGGTCCAAAGGCCAAAAGGCCGCTCAAAGTCCCCTTGCCTGTCTTCATCGCCCCCATGTCCTACGGGGGTGCGCTGTCTTTGAAGGCTCGCATCGCCTTGGCCAAAGCAGCCGGCGAGGTCGGCACGGCCACCAATAGCGGAGAGGGCGTTTTCATCGCCGAGGAACGCCAGTGGGCCAAGCACTATATCATGCAATACCATCGCGGTACCTGGCCCCACTCCCCCCAAAATCAGTGGGAGGTCCTCAAGCAAGCCGATGCCATTGAAATCCAATTGGGTCAAGGCGCTCAAGGCAGCGCCCCGATGCGCGACCAGCCTCAGGCGATTCACCCGGAGATGCAACGGCGGTTTGGCCTCAAACCCGGGGAGCCAGCGACCATCTCTGCCCGGTTAAAAGGTATCGACGATCCCAAGGCCTTGATCGCCTTAGTCAAACGGTTAAAACAGGAATTTGAGGTGCCAGTCGGCGTCAAACTGGCCGCCACCCATCGCTTGGAGCAAGAACTGGAGATCTTGCTGGATGCCGAGCTCGACTTCATCACCTTGGACGGAGCAGAAGGCGGAACCCACGGAGGACCGCCCATCTTGCAGGACGCCATGGGATTGCCCACGCTGTGGGCGATCGCGCGAGCCCACCGGTGGCTGGAGCGTCAAGGGGCCACCGACCGGGTCTCCCTGTTGGCCACCGGCGGCCTGATCGAGCCGGGTGACTTCCTCAAGGCGCTGGCCCTTGGGGCTACTGCCTGCTACAGCGGAACGCCGGTGGCGTTGGCCCTCTTGTGTAACCAAATCGACGAAGCCGTGATGGCCACCGCTCCGGCCTACGCCCTGATCCTCCAAAGTACCGAGTCCTTAAACGACCGGTTGGACATCGAACAAGCCAAATCGCATGTCGTCCGCTTGTTTTCCGCCTGGCGCACCGAGTGGGACCTGGCCATGCGGGCGATGGGAAAGACGCGCATCGACCAATTGACCCGCGCCGATTTGGTGGCCTTGGAGCGAAGCCTAGCCCAGGACCTGGAAATCGCTTATGTCGGGGGAGAGGAGCCTGCAAACCTGGGGCCCCGCTGGTGGGCCGGCGGCGAAGAGCCCGCTTCGACCGCGTCCAGGACGGTTCATTAAGCGGGTGCTGAGCTAAAACAGCTGGCAGAGTCCGTCCACCGGCTGACCGTGACCAGCCGGCGGGCAAGATTGAGACCCTAGGTGTGACCGGATGCGAGACGGTATCTCCCAACCTGCCACCTTATGATGGGAAGGCAAGGCACAAGGTATGCGCCCTGTGCCCAACCTGGTCCTGAAAGGATGGTCTTCACCGTGGTAGCCTTCCCCATGGCGTCAAGACGGACGCCGCTGACGCTGGTGGCAGCCCTGGCCGCTTTGCTCTTCTTTACTCCAACCAGCTTTGCCAGCGGCCAACCCAGCTTCGCCCCCGGGCAAACCGTCGATGTCTTCACCCTTCCGTATTACGGAACCACCGGCCTTACCATTGCCATCGCCTCGTCGGACGGATCATATGCCACTTCCGTGCCCCTTACCTACGTCGGGCAAATTACTGGAGACTACACCCCGAACTTTGCTATCCAAGCAGGCGTTGACTGGGGCACCACCTGGGCAGAGTACCGTTTTTCCGTGCCGTCAGGCGGCCCTTCGGGGTCGTACAGCGGAGTAATCACCCTTCCCAACGGAAGCGCCGCCTTTACTCGCGTTGTCGGGTATCCCGATCCCACTGGCGCTTACGGAACTTTCTTCACCTACACCTCCAATCCGCCGGGCGGCCAGTTACCTGAACTGCCACACGCCGCCCTCCTCCCGCTCATCGGGGTAAGCGGTTGGATGCTGCTGTGGCGGCGAGGTCGGGCCCGCAGGGCTTGATGTCCACATCCTTCATTGGCCTGCGGGATCAGATGGTGGGTGCCAGCCATGTGCGGGGCGCGGGTCCTGGAGGGTCAGTGGAGGGCAAACGGTGCAAAGCGTGGCAGTTCACTTCGACCACGACGGTTCTTCTCTCCATTGCGATGAAACGAACTCAAGGAAGAGGCAGCGAGACCCATGGGGCCCTCCAGGTGCACCCAGGGAAGCCCGGAGGTAGCAGCCACCCTCTCCCTACCCATCCCCCCGCCATCCGGCGATTGCCTACCAGTTCCGGGGAAGGACGCTTGCGCGCTTTGGCTCGGTGTTGCGAGACGATGTTTCCGCGACAAGCGGCTTCGGTGTACCGCGAAACCACGGGCCTCGGCTTGGTCCGACCCGAATTGAGCCTGGAAAACTTGTGGGGGCGCACGGCAGACCAGGTCAAGCCCCATCTCTCTACCCGCTGATTCCGGACGCTATCCTGCGGAAAGAACAACGCATTGATGTCGCGGTGTGAAAACGCCCTGTATCTCCGTCACGTTCAAGAGGCCATTGCCAAGGCCTGCTCATAATGGCGTTCTCTTCCAGAGGGCCTTCATAGATGTGCTCTTCTTGAGGGCGAATCGGCGAACTAACTCCAGTTGGGCTTGCCGCAATAGTACGTGTCCGGGTGATAACTACGTGGTCGACGATTTCAACGGTTCCGAGGCAATCCCACTTTGACGCGGCCGGCGTTACGGTTATGCCGATGCGACTCTCAAGACGACAGGGGTGTGTGGTGACAGATGGCAATTGCCCAAAGGATTTCTTGGGGCGATACGGCTGGATCTCCTCCCCAAGCCTGAGGCGGTGCTGGTCAGCCGCTGCAAGGAGTTGTTTCGCTTCTTCCGGTGTAGGCAGGGTGTCAATCGTCCGCGTCGCCTTTCTCGGAGGCTTTGCTCGGTCTGCTGGGTTAAATGGAAGCATCCCCCCAGTCCACCGCGTTATTTAGAGCGCTCCGGACCACTGTATGCGTGTGTCGCACCGTGGTAGCCGCCTTCCCTGCCCGCCTCATGTCCGCATAGACCTCCTGAAAGTCCAGGGGGGTGAGCGCCTTCAACGGTTTCTGGGCGACCCGCATGGTCCAGGATGGGCTTGACATAACGGCGGTAGGCAATCAGCGTCGTGTCGCGGACCCGACCCGCCGCCACATCGTTTAGCCATCGGTTCAAATACGCTTCCAGGCTCTCTTCACTCGGGGGCCTTCGGTTGGGGTCGTCACGATAAGCGGCCGCTTCCTTCTCCGCCCAATTTTTCGCCTCGCGTTTGGTGTCGAACGTCTGGGTCAGCTCGTGGCCTTTTCCGGTCTCCACGTCATAGATGATGACGCGGCCCTTCCACCGCCCGGAGGGGAGTTGGCGGGGGTCAATGGCATAGGGCTGTTTGGGGCCTCTGGGCATCCTGCACCATCACCACGGTGAAGCCTGCCAACTGTACCGGCAAGCAAGCCTTTCCGGTACAGCATAGCATAAAAAGGCCCATTGGCGCGTGGCCTAAGCTGGGATGGGAACATGGGGACTCGTGGGAAGTACCCTGCCGAAGCGTATAATGAATGGAGGAACCAACATGATGAGGGGAGCCACGGGGCCCATGAAATCGTCCGCGCGCAAGCACGGGAATCCGAAGGGAACAGCCACCCTTTCCCTGCCCATTGCCCTGCACCCCGAGCGTCTGGCGGAAATCGCCCAACAGTATGGAGTGCAAACCCTTGCCGTCTTCGGCTCAGTATTGCGGGACGATTTTTCGCCGACCAGC
>JAIMAE010000184.1 GCA_023512105.1 Bacillota bacterium
GGGGGCCGCGGCCGGTGGGGGCGGCCCAGGGGTCCTGGGCGACGTCCCCCGCCGTCCGCCGCTCCATGCAGGCCAACCGCCCCCGCGACACGGATCCGGAGCGCGCACTGCGCTCGGCGATGCACCGCCTGGGGTTGCGAACTGCTCATCAGAATATAGACATACAAATGAGGTCAAACCAAGACGGCTTGGCGTTGGGTACGGCAAGGGAAGATGCCCGTTCCTCTCGAACAAACGCCTACCGGGACCATTCTGGTCCAGGAGCCGGAGACCCCTTCCCAAGCCGTGGGAGTGTATGCCCGCGTATCCCGCGCCGACTAGCACACCGATCTGAACCGGCAGATCGCCCCGTTGGTCGCTTACGCCAATGAGCAAGGTTGGGTGGTCACGCAGACCGTCTCCGAAATTGGGTCGGGTCTGAACGGCCACCGGTCTAAGCTCCTTCGTCTGCTATCTGATCCTCAGGTGGGTACCATCCTGGTCGAACACCGGGATCGGCTCCTGCGTTGTGGTTTTGAGTACGTCGAAGCGGCCCTTGCGGTGCAGGGGCGGCGAGTGGTGGTCGTCGAGCCTGGTGAGATCCAGGACGACCTCGTTCAGGAGGACATGATCGACGTGTTGACGTCGTTTGGTACTCGTCTATACCGTCGCCGGTCGGCTCGGAATCGGGCGAAAAAAGCCTGGGAGGCCATCATGCATGAAAGTTAACCGTGCCTACCGGTACGAACTGAACCCCAATGCGCAGCAACGCCTACTGCTAGTCAAACATGCGGGTGCTGCTCGCTTTGCCTACAACTGGGGTCTGGTCCGGCGCATTGAGCAGTACCAGCAAAGTGGAAAAACCCCCAACGCCTTCGAACAGCACCGGGAGCTGAACCGGCTCAAGCCGACGCAGTACCCGTGGCTGTACGAGGTCTCGAAGTGCGCCCCGCAGGAGGCGCTGCGGGATCTGGACCGGGCCTTCCGGAACTTCTTCCGAGGCCGGAAGGCAGGTCGGCGGGTGGGCTTTCCGCAGTTCCGAAAGAAGGGGCGGGACGACCGGTTCCGGCTGAGGGGCGCTATCCGGGTGGTGGGCCGGGCGGTGCAGCTTCCCCGGCTAGGCCGGATCCGGCTGAAGGAGGAGCCGCAGGTTCAAGGCCGCATCCTGTCGGCGACGGTGAGCCGGGAAGCCGATCATTGGTATGTGAGCCTGACGGTGGAAGTGGACCTACCGAACCCGGAGCCGGTGCGGGGGCCGTCCGTCGGCATTGACGTGGGGCTTCACCACTTCGCCACGGTGGTCGGAGACGACGGCACGGTGGCGAAGGTCGAGGCGCCCAGGCCCCTGGAGCGGTCTCTGCGCTGTCTGCGCCGCCGTCAGCGGCAACACACCCGGAAGCGAAAGGGGTCGAAGAACCGGCGGAAGTCGGCCCTGCGACTGGCGCGGCTGTACCGCCGCATCCGCCATCAGCGCAAGGATTTCCTGCACAAACTCACCACGCGCCTGGCGAAAACCAAGTCGGTGATCGTGGTGGAGGACCTGAACGTGAGCGGACTGTTGCGGAACCATCACCTAGCCCGGCACGTTGCCGACAGCGGTTGGGGCGAATTCCGGCGGATGCTGGCTTACAAGTGCCTGTGGTACGGGAGTCGGCTAGTGGTCGCGAACCGATACTACCCGAGCAGTAAAACCTGTTCGGCTTGTGGACACGTGTTGGAGGCGCTGCCGTTGGACGTGCGGGGATGGGATTGCCCGGTCTGTGGTGCCCATCATGACCGGGATGTGAATGCGGCTCGGAACTTGCTAGCGATGGCCAGATGAGCCGGGTACCGCCAGTTCGGCGGGAAGTGACGCCTGTGGACATCGGAGGTGGCAGGCCGCAAGGTCGGTGCCGGTGGATGAAGCAGGAAGCAACCGGGACAGATGTCGTGGGATATTTGTCTAGGAGTTGCAGAACGGCTGCGGTTCCGCAAGCACCGGCGCCTGCCGGTGGGCTTTCTAGCGCGGGCGGACGCGGCGTTGCCTAGGGAGCGGGTGGCGGTGTTCCTGGACGGCTGCTTCTGGCACGGCTGCTCGGAGCACGGCCGGGCGCCCAAGGCCCACGCCGGGTTCTGGGCGGCCAAGATCCAGCGCAACCGGGAGCGCGACCGGCGCGTCGACGCGGCGCTGGCGGAGGGGGGGTGGGTGGCGGTGCGGATCTGGGAGCACGAAGACCTGGCCGCGGCGGCGGAGCGGGTCGCGGCCGTGGTGCGGAGGCGGAGGCAAGGGAGAGGGGCATGAACCGTCGCCGGGTGTCTGCGGACACCGGCCCGGCCGCGATGCCCTGGCAGATGGCGGTGCGGGCCGGCCGCCGTCTGCTGCGGGGCGCCTAGCGCGGCACCGACCACGGAGCGAATTCTCGGTTGTGGGATAGTTACTGGTCAAGTTGGTCCCACCATATGCGGATACGTCGCCACGGGCGTGGCAGACGTCGAATTAGGAGACGCTGGGCGAATGGGTGTTGGATGCCGTGGAGGAGCACCTGATATATGGCCAACACTCCAAACTGGAATCCTGCCAAGACTATCACTAACTTTAAGGCGGCGAGTAGCCGCATCCCCAGGGCCGCCCGCGCGGGTTGCAGGATAATCGCTAGGAAGCTTAGGAGCCAGAGCGGCCACGCGATGTTGACCAACGCTTGCCAGGCTGCTTCTGCTCGGTGCTTCCACTCGGGAAGTTGTGGTGCCTTCGCGCGTTTCCACCTGCGCCAAGCATCTAGCACGACAATCATCGCCAAGAGGCTCAACAGGTATGATGCTGCGAGGACGGCCACCACGAGGATGCCGTCCCCATAGGCATTCCAAAGCTTTTGAATGGGGGAGTTCACCGTGTCCACCTCACCGTCGACCTCCAACCGTCGCCGGGCCGCTCTAGGGTTGTGGGCCTGGCACGGCCTGTGGCATGCGCTGGGGTGGGGTTGTGCCTTGTACCTCGGATCCCAAATCCCTTGGTCGTTGTGGGGGGTGGTGCAACGCATTGTGTTAGGGCTCTTGGCCGCGGCATTCTGGCAAGTGTTTGCCTACTTGAGCGCCACCGTCCTGTTGGCCCCCCGCTGGCGCAACCCTAGCAACCCCACCTGCCCTGAAGAGGTTCGACAGAGACACCGGGAGTCCTGGGAGAGGCGGTGGAAAAATGCCGGACGGTGAGACGCGGGCCACTCGCGGCGGGGGTGTGTGGCGCCGGATGGGGGACTGGCTGCAAGGCCGGTTCGACCAGGCGCCCGACCTGGAGGCGTGGTCACCGCGGTTTGAATGGGTGTGGTTTTGGCTACTGGTTGCCGACTATGTGTGCTGGCCCGCCGGCTTGGTGTTCGGGAGCTGGTTCCTGCATGGGCGTTGATCGACGGGCGGTGCGCGATGGGCATCTCCCGGTCGGCCGCTGGCAGTGGTGGTGCTGGCCCTGGGCGTGGCTGTGGAGCGACTTGGAGCGGGACCGCCTGGGGCCGTGGCGGCTGGCGCTGCGGATGGCCTGGAGCTGGGGGCTGCCGGCGTGGTGGGCGACGGGCGTCCCCGGCGTGATCGCGGCCGGGGCGCTCGCGACCTGCATCCCCTGGGCGGTGCAGCGGCGGGCCATCGCCGCTGCCCGCCGGGCGGGGATCCGCACCTGGTTCCGGGCGCCGGCCAGCTGGGGGGTGTGGCTCGCCACCTGCCGGGCCTGCGGGATCGACCCCGGCCGGTGGCCCGGGGTCCCGGTCTACGAGCGGCACACCGTGGAGGCCCGCTGGGGCGGGCCGGGGATCCCCCCGGCGGAGGCCGCCGCCCGCTTCCGGGCGGCCCGCCAGGCGGAGTGGCGGGCCATCGCGGCCGCCGAGGCGGATCCCCCGGCGTGGATCCTCATCAGCCACACCTTCGCCACGCGGGGCGGCGCGCGGCCGCGGCTCGGGGCCGAGGCGGCGGGGACGCCGTTCCACCACCTCGCCCGGCGGGAGGCGCGGGCCCTGCCTGGGGTGCAGCGGCGGATGTTCGGCGGGGCGGTGACCGCCGACGCCGGGGCGCTGGCCGACCCGGGGCGGTGGCGGGTGAGCGTCTGGCCAGTGGGCGGGGGCGGGTCTCCCCCCTCGCTTGGGCACGGGGAGGGTGGATGAAGACGATGTCCACGGTATTTTGGGATGGCCCCTTCCGGTTTTTCTTTTGGAGCCGGGACCTCTTTGAGAAGATGCACGTGCATGTTGAAAATGGGGATGGCATGATTAAAATCTAGCTCCCGGAATGCATCGTAGAAGTGGTCCGACCTGGCATGCGAAGCCCAGACATTCGGAAGGCCGTCGAGATCGCCCAGGAGCGGTATGATGAAATCGTCGCGAAATGGAACGCCGAACGGGAGAAATTGCGGTAGGAGGTTGATGTTGAATGGGTTCCCCCCGTGGCGCTAAACCGATCCGGGTTAGGCGGGCGGTCCCCTTGCCCAACCTGCCCAAGGCCCGGGCGGTGCGGTTCGTGGACGGCCAGGTGGTGTTCGAGCTGACCAACGGCGGGGAGCTCCGCTTTCCGCTCGACCACTTCCCTCGCCTGGCCGCGGCCACGCCCGCCGAACGCGCGGCCTGGCGGATCGTCTGGGACGGCGAGGCGGTGCGATGGGACGCCATCGATGAGGACGTGTCTTTGCGCCTGCTGCTCACTGGCGAGTGCTGATGCCGGCCCCGGCTCCCGACGGCCCCCACCCATCAGGTGGGGGCCGCGGTGTTTTGCGGCCCGGCGACGGGCGGTGGCGGTCGTCGACGCGCCATCGCCGGCCTGGGGAAGGAGGGGGAGTGGCGATGTGGAGGACCCTCGGCATCCGGGCGGCGGCCTGGGCGGCGACCATCCGCCCGCGGCTGGAGGCCCGGCTGGGGCAGCGGGGCGGCGTCAACGTGCCCTGGCTGATGTGGACCGGGATCGGCGTGCTCGTGGTCACCGGCTTCTACACCTGGTGGAAGGCGTCGGGCAGCCCGTCCCTCAACGGGGCGCTGCAGAACTTCACGAGCAACCTCTAAGCGGGGGCGGGGGG
>JAIMAE010000185.1 GCA_023512105.1 Bacillota bacterium
GCCGGGGAGTAGGACGCCAGACTGTGGTAGTGGCCGTCCAGCTGTTGGCGGGCGGAGGGGGACAGCGGCTGGCCGAAGGCCTCCGGCGAATACCCCAACTCAGGCCACAGGCGTTGATGCACCTTGGCCAGCCGCCGATGCCGGTTGAAGTCGCGAAACGCCCCGAGGTCAAGTTCCAGGTCAAAGACCAGCGGAGCGGCGCGAAACGTCCGCGGCCACGGGTCGTGGGGGCCGCGCGCCTCCAACAAGGCGTCGAGCCACCGCGCCCGCTGGAGCGGCTGGCAGCGCCCCCACGCCTCCACCACCTGCTGGTAGCGCCACCGGCTGGCCGCGTAGGCGGCAGTGGCCAAGGCGTGAAGCCCCCAGTCCTCCGGAAGATGGAGGGCGACCGGCGGGGACGGCGCGGTCTCGTCCACGTAAGGGGCCAGGGCTTCGACCAATTCCTCTAGTCGGCGCGCCCAGGCGAGGCGATAGGGAGTGGGCTCGGTGTACTTGGCCAAGGTGGGCAAAAGCGGCTGCTTCCCCTCCAGGGCGGTGGCGGAGGGGCGCACGGGGGGCTGGCGTTTTACCGCGGCCTCGATTTGATCCGCCAGCTGCCGCAGTTCTGCCCATGGGGCGGTGCGCAGGCGGACCAGTTGCTCCTCGAGGACCCGCGCGCTGGTGATCTGGCCCAGCGCCGTCTTCATCGCCAAGGGGAGAAACCCTCGGCTGACGTCCAAGGCTCGAGCCTTTAAGGTGCGGCGCCAGAACGCCTCGTCCATCTCCGGCGGCCGCGGGTGATCTTCCCTGAGTCTGCGGAAGGCATGTTCGGTCTCGCTTCGGTAGAGCTCGAGCAGGGCTTGTACCGCACGGTCATAGGCCGGCCCCGCGCCCTCCGGGCGGTACCAGCTGCCGGCGGCAAAGTCCTGGTAGCGGGTCGACCGCTCTTGCCCGTCCCACAGCGGTTCGTCCACCACCTCCATCGCCGCCAACAGCGAGAGGTCTTCGACCGCCAGGGCCACGTGCGCCAAGTCGGCGATCGAGGCATGTCCGTAGGCGTAGTAGAAGGTTTCGAGAAAGGCCTGGGCCCCCTCGCGGGTGATCTCCGCCAACTGCTCGGCCAGGCTGCGCCGCGAGCGCGAGTAGCGGGCCATGGCATAAGCCAAGACTTCCGGGGGGACTTGGTCAACGGTGTAAACGCGCGCCATGGTTGCCTCCGTCCTGCGGTGTTCGGCGGCTCGGCCTTACCAACTTAGGGCAAAGGGCGGCAGCGGGCGCCGGTGGTTGAGGATGAACTCCCGCTCGCTCTCGGTCAGCGGCACCTTTTGCCATTCCCGTTCCCCGTCTACCTCCACCGGGGCCAGGGTGTACATCTCGGCCAGGTCGTCGATCCGGTCGATGAACAGTACCCCCTCCAGGTGGTCGATCTCGTGTTGGATGATGCGGGCGGTAAACCCCTCAAAACGCCAGCGCCGGCGTTGGCCGCTTTCATCCCAGCCGATGACTTCAATCTTGGCCGCCCGCCGGGTCGGACCGTAGATCCCGGGCACGCT
This sequence comes from Bacillota bacterium, assembly GCA_023512105.1. Lineage (GTDB taxonomy): Bacteria > Bacillota > Sulfobacillia > Sulfobacillales > Sulfobacillaceae > JAIMAE01. The sequence goes on from JAIMAE010000185.1 coordinate 1,533, forward strand.
GAGACAGCCGTCGTAGTCCTTCAGCTCGCCTTCGGCGCGAATGATCTTGGGGTTGATGATCGCCAACGGTTCGGCGTCCTCGTCTTCGTAGGGCCGGTAGATAAAGGTGCGCAAGGAGTCTCCGACTTGCGGAGCGGCGATCCCGTAGGCCGCCACCTCTTTCCAGGCCTCGCGCATCTTAGCGATCACCGAAGTCGCCCCCGACGGGACTTCGCGAACGCGACGCGCCCGTTGGCGCAACAGCGCCTGGTATTGGGGAAGGGTACAGATGCTGGAGATGCCCCTCAATCCTTTCTGGCTCAGTCAGGGAGATTTTTCTTCACCATACCCAATTCCCCCAGGGATGGCAAGCGCCCCCGGAGGATGGCTGGCCGGCTGAGGCCTGGAGCGGGACCCCAAGGTTCGAGGGGCCAGGTCACCTGGTGGCGTGGGCTCGCGACACGCCGGACGCGCCGCCGCCAGCAGGATCGCTGCCACAAGGGCGTTAGAGGTAGCGCTGGCCGATGATCATCATCGCCGCCGAGCGGCCGCGACTGGACATCTTGCCGAGTTCGGAGAGTTGGCAGGGTCCGCCGTTGAACAGGGCGTGGGCGATGCGCAAGAGGATGCGTTGCTCTTCGGTCAGGCGGGCACCTTCGCGGTGGATGGCCTCCCAATCGATGGTTCGCCGGTCCAGGTCGATCCATCGCAGCAGCGCCTGCCGTTCCTCGTCGGTAAACAGGGGGAGGGCCACGGTCTCCATCACCGCGTTCCACGACGGGTCGCGTTTGACCCAGAGATGGGGCCCGATCAGGTGCTGGATCAACGGCGGCATGGCCTTCCCCCCCTTTCTTGCCTGTCGGCCGCCAGCCCGCTATGACTCATTGTACCCTGCATTTTGACGAGAAGTCTACAAGGAGCGACAGGATTCTGGAAAATCCGTCCCAAGCGGGCGAATCCTGGGCGGCAGCGCTAGAACGGGAACTTTACTTGTTCGCGCAAATCGCGGGGGCGCGGGCGCTGGGGATTCAGGGACAAACCCAGGTTGGCGCACAGCGCGGCGACGGTCTCTTCCAAGGTACGCCGCCACGGGCCTGAGGCATAACCGGCCTCGGCGAAGATCGCCTCATAAGTGTGGATCAGTTCCGGAGACCAGGCCTTGAGCTGAGCCAGGAAATAGGGGCGCAATGCCGGGGGCAGGCGCAGGGGAGCGACCATCACCCGCTGGACGCCGGTGTCCCGCACCGCGGTCAAGAGCGCCCGCAGGTGGTCTGGCTGGTCGGTCAGTCCGGGAAGCACCGGCGCCAGGAAATGGGTGACCGGCACCCGGGCTTGGATCAGCTGCGCCATGGCCCGCAGCCGTGCCCGCGGAGGTGGGCTTCCCGGCTCCAGTTGGCGCAGCAGACCAGGGTCAAGATGAATCAGGCTGATGTGGACCACCACCTGGCCGCGGGCGCCGAGCGGGCTTAGGAGGTCCAAGTCGCGGAGGATCAGGGGCGATTTGGTGGTGATGGTAAAAGCGTGCCCGCTTTCGGCCAATGCCTCGAGGATACCGCGGGTCACCCGGTGACGGCCCTCCAGCGGCTGGTAAGGGTCGGTGGCGGTGCCGAGCGCGATCACCGCAGTCAGCGGAATTCGCGCCAACTCCTTGCGGGCCCGCCGCTCCACCCCCGCCTTGACGTAGAGCCGGGTCTCAAAATCTTCGCCCACCCCGTGCCCAAGGTAGGTGTGGGTCTCCCGGGCGTAGCAGTACCGGCAGGCATGGGCGCAACCGCGATAGGGGTTGGCCGAGTAGTCAAACCCGAAGCGGGCCCCTTCCGGGCTGCGGGTAAAGAGGGACTGGATCATCCAGCGTTCGACCTGTCGCATCGCCTCACCCCGCGGGGCCCACCGAATACAGCGCCCTGACCACCAACGGCAGGGACCGGTCGTAGCGGTATTGGGTTTGGAAGTGGTTGTCGGGATAGGTCTCGAAGAGATGAGGAATCCCCAGGGCGGTGAGCCGGCGGTGCAAACGGCGCGCGCCATATTGCAGCTGGTACTGGTCGCGCTCCCCGGCGTCAAAGTACAACAGGCGCAACTGCCTTAGCGCGTCTTGGGCCGATGGCTGTTCCACCCGCCGTACCGGGTCCCAGGCCAGCCAACGCCCCCAGACTTCCGGGCGCAATTCCAAGGTTTCCAGGTCGACCGGAAACTCCCATCGAGCTGCGTTGCCGTCTGGGATGGGGCTGTAGGCGGCGGCCATGGCCACAAGATTCATCGCCTCGATCCAGGCGCTCGGTTTCTTGGGGGCCCGCCAAAAGGCCTCGAGAAAGGCTTCTACGCCCCCGCACTGGGCGACTGCGCGGGCCAGCTTCGGCACTTCCGGCAGGTAACACCATTCAAAGGCCATGTCGCCGGAATGGCAGACCACGGCCTGAAAATATCCCGGGCGGTCCATGGCGGCGGTCAGGGCCCCAAACCCGCCGGAGGATTTCCCCATCACCGCCCGGCCGCTCACCGGGTAACGGCGCTCCAGCTCCGCCGCCAGCTCCTCCCAGAGATAGCTGGCGTAAGGCCCGATGGCCGGCGAGTCGAGGTACTGGCTGCCGCCCAGCCGACAGAAGACGTCCGGCAGGACAAAGCGAGCCGGCGGCAGGTCGGCCTCGGCGCTAAGCCGGGTGAGGCGTTCCGCAAAATTCTCTTGCCACGGGCTGAAGGAGAGCAAGGAGCGTCCGTTCCCCGCGTAGCCGGGCAACACGTAGACCAAGGGCAACGGGGTGTCAGCCCCCAGCTCGCTCGGGGTCAGCACCAAGACTTCCCGGCGCGCGGGGTCTCCCCAAGGGTTTCCTCTCAGCAGGCGGCTGTCCAACCAAAACTGCTCGATGCGGTAGGTATGACCTGCCATGACCTCTCCCCTCTACCGGGTTTGGCCGCTTTGCCGACCATTCGAGTTCATTGTAGCATCGCCTGGGGTGGGCGCGGATTGGGGATGCCTCCTGGCCGGACTGGGAACGGCCAAGGAGGCCGGTTCCGATGAGGGCCAGTGGCGGCGCAAAAAGGCCAGGAATCGCGCTTCCAGCGGGGTGGGGGCGAAGTGAGGGGCGGTGAGGAGATAGACCGGCATGGAAAGCGGCAGCCCCTCGGCGTTGAGTTCGCAGAGCTGCCCCGCCGCGAGTTCGCGGTGGACGGCGGCGCGAAACAGCAGGCAGGCGCCGGCCCCGGCCAGACAAGCCTCCCGTTGGCTGGCCTCGTCGCCGCACTCCAAGACGAACGTGCCGGGGTAGAGGTGATGGGACTCCAACAGGGCCACCAGCCGTTGGTGAGACAGCGATTGGCGCAACCCGGAGATCAGCGGGAGGTGGGGCCAGTCGGCCCGCTCGATCCGGCTCCGGCGGGCCAACGGGTGGCTGGGCGCACA
>JAIMAE010000186.1 GCA_023512105.1 Bacillota bacterium
GGAACCCAGAGACGGCTTGTTCGGTGTTCCCGCGGCACGGCGTCCCGCCAGATAGGAGGGCACGATGTCCGGGAGTTGGAACCGACGGCAGGTGGCGGCCGTTTTGGCCGCGATTGCGCTGATCGTCGCCACGGCGGCGGCGTGGGTAGGAACCCCCTTGCGGGCCGCAACCACCATTAGCGTGGCCTCTTCTAGTGGGGGCGTGACCATCAGCCCGGCGATGTTTGGGGTAAACGTCGGAACGTGGGAGCAGCAACTGCTTGACCCCTCAACCATTTCCACGTTGAGACATCTTAGGCTCGGAATGCAGCGCTTTCCTAACCCCGGTGGGATATACAACTGGATGAGCAATCAGGCCCTAAGCCCGACCGGGCAATGGAATCCGCAGCCGGTATCCCTCGACCGATGGGGGAAAATCCTCGAGGCCAGTGGTATGCAGGGCTTGTACATCGTCCCCTACGGCTTTGACCCTACAGGGAAAGCCGGCGAGCCGATCTCCGACGTGCAAAACCTCACCCGATACATCGTCGCGCACCATATTCCGGTTACGGCGATGGAGATTGGCTCAGAGGAGTATCTCGGGGGCACGATTAACCTTCATCAACAAAAGACCCCTCAGCGATATGCCCAACTGGCCGCCCAAATGGCCCAGGCCATTCACGCCATCGACCCGGCCATGCAGGTGGGGGTCGACTTTGACCTCCCCGAAAACCCGACCCAGCCGGACGCCAACGCCTTGGCCTGGAACCAGGCCGTGCTCTCGGCAGACGCTCCTTACGTGCAGTTTGTCAGCGTCCACGCCTACCCGCTTCCGGTGGTTCAGGATGATCCTCACCTCCTGCAATCCTTGCACGATTACATCCGCGACGATATGCGGTTCATCCGGGATCAGCTGCACCAATTCGGGGGCCCCGACGCCTCGCACCTCGGAGTCTGGATAACCGAGTACAATCCGTATAACGGAGCCTCGGCCCAAAGCCTGCAGCCTATCTTCGCAGCCGCAGCCACTGAGAGCCTTTTGCTGTGGACCCAATACGGGGCCGACAAAGTGTTTTGGTGGAGCCTCCACGGCGACGCCAAGGCGCCGGTGCCGACTGGACAGGCCGTCTCTTCCACCTATTTGGTCACTGACCCCCATGCCAGTTTCGGAACCTTTGGTCTGGCCAGCGAGGCCATTGCGCCGCAGCCCCAGCCGGTAAACCGGCTGTATCCGGCGGGACAGGCCATTGCTCAACTCCTGCAGGCCATTGGGTCCCAGGCTGCTTTGGAGTATGTTTCGGTGCTCTACTCACAGTATCACTTGCTGGGCTTTACATTGGAGCGTCCCCAAGGCCCCTTGGCGGTGCTGATCAACGCTCGGTCAGAGGCTCAGACGGTGACCCTGGGAGACCAGACGTGGACCCTGTCGCCTGGTCAGATGGTGATGACCGCGGGGTCGGCTGAGCAGGCCACGGTCGATGGCGGCTCCCCCGTGGCGCCGACACCTGGCCTCGATACAGCGACCTGGGATGTCACCTCAGGCGTCCTGGAGGTGCAAGGGAGCGGGTTTGGGTCCGAACCCCCGGTGCGTGCTGCCCCGAGCGGCGGGGTGGACCAAGCTGCTCTCGAGGTGTTGGACCAGACCAGCGGGGCCTCCTACGGCTGGAGTATGGGGGATCACACCGACTGGTACGGGATCAAAATCCTGAGCTGGTCGCCCAACGACATCCGCGTGCAGTTTGCCACCGCACCGCCCTCCGCTACGGACGCGCTGACCGTGCGATGGTGGAAACCGGTGGCCGGACAGCCCTTGTTGCAAGCAGAGGCGCTCGTGAATGCGCAATGGCTTGGAGGAGCCAATTCTCCTCCCGCAGTGTCCAAGATCAGCTGGCAGGGGCCTTTGACGCTGGTCATCCAAGGGAACAACTTCGGCCCGATGCCGAGTACCATCCCGGCGGGAGGGGGAGGAGTAGACCAGGGGATCTTGGCCATCTATGACCAAAAGACGAAGGCCACCTATGGCTGGGCCCAAGGTGGCACGGTGGATTACTACGGCCTGAAAATTAGCCAATGGGATCCGACCCAAATTACCGTCCAGTTTGTGGCCACCCCGCCGTCGGCCGGCGACCCGTTGCAGATACGCTTTCCCGGCTTGACTGCCCAAGGCTGGACGACCGCGGTGCCGCCCGCTTAAGGAGCATTGGGGCCCACCCGATACAATCGGTATTCGTTCCCTCCCGGAAAGGAGCGGATCAGGGTGGCCCAGGGGACCTTCCCCGCCCACAATCCTGGCCATGTGCGGTTGACGGCGTCCAGGGTTGCCACTCCGGCCGGCCTTGGCACCAAAATGGCGTCCACCCGCCCTCGGGGGTTGTCGAGAATGGAGTGGAAATCGTAGTCCGAGGTAATGACAAACTGGTTTAGGTTGTGGGCTAGAATCAGGACCGGGAAATCGATGAAGCTATCGGCGAGCACGTGGAGGTGAGGATGGGCGTCAAGATATGAGACCAGCGGTTGCAGACCCTCGTAGAGGTCTAACCCAGCGGGGGGCGTCGGCGGGTGCTGTCCTCGAAGTGCCGAAAAAGCGTAACTTAGTCGAAGACCGTCATCGTAGCCCCACCCCCGACTATTCAGGGTGATGACCGTGCCCACGTCGCCGGAGAGGAGGATCAGGGGGAAGAGGATACCGATTCCCCAGCGTGCCCACTGACGCTTGGCGGATGAGAGCTTCACCCAGGCGAACGATGCGAGCAGGACGCCCATCGGCAGGTAGTTGATGAAGTATCGGTCCCATTGGCCCAAATGTCCGAGATACAAAAAGGCCGCTTCCAGGGCCTCGGAACCGACCAAAGCCCCGAGCAAGACCGGGGCCCGCGGGTCCCGGCGCCGCCCGAACAGGTAGTAGGCGGCGACCGCGACGCCTAAATCCAGGGGCCAAAAGAGCAGGGTAAAGTGGCCCAGGTAAGAGAGCGTGCCGACCAGGCTGTGTCGCGCCGCAGCCAACGGGTGGGAGAAATAGGCACCGGTGGCGATCTGGGCGAGGTTGCCGTAGTCGGAGTTAAGAAAATACAGGGGATTTTTCATGATGATGGCGTTGAAATAGATCCAGATGCCCGCCGACCAGGCTAAAGGGGCCAGCAGCAAGACCACGGCGCCTTCAATCTGTCTTAACGAGACTCGCCCCCAGAGGCTGGCGGCCAATCCGGCGGCGAGTCCAAAACCCAGCGGAATGGCTTCGTAACGCACTCCAAAGCCGATCACCAGCCAGATCGCGGCTCCTACCAACGGCTTAAGCTTGAGATGGCTGGTATAACTTAACACTCCACTGGTCGCGCCGATTACACAGGTGGCCAGCATCAAGTCGGTCATTCCGTTGGCTCCGTACAATACCACCAGCGGGTTGAAGGCGTAGACGCCGACCGCGAGCCACCGCCAACGACTGCCTAACCCCAGCTGCCCCAAGGCGTCGTATAGGCCGTTGACCCCAAAGGCCCCAAACGCGGCACTGACGACGGTTCCCGCCAACCCTTTGGACACCACGTCGGGAAGCCATGGATGCAAGACCACCAGCGGCAGCGCCAACAGGCTGGGAAGGGGGTTCCAAATAAATCCGATGGCTCCCAGATGCGGTTGAGATGAGAACAGGACGTAGTAGGCGTTGGCGACCCGCGAGACGGCATCACCTGCCAACAGGTTCAGTGGATACATCAGGTACATTCCGGCCGCCAGATACAGGGTAAAGGCCATCCACCACCGCAGGCGACGGGCCGTAGAACCGTCGGAAAGGTTTTGCACCGCGGCCAGAGTGTCCGGCTGAAGGGAGGACGAGGTTGTGGCATGCCTGGTTTGAAGACTTAACATGTTTTCCACCACCTTAGCAACTTAGGCTTCAGCGCAGGAAATTAGTCACCTGGGGTAGGTCGCTCGCATTGGCAGTGCCCAAGGCGTAGGCGCGAGGAAGGGGTACGGTTACCCAGGCCGTGCGTCGTCGGCGGGCTAGGCGCACCAGTGCCCGCCCGCACTCGACAAAATCACGGATGCCAGCCCGACGCTTTCGGCAGGGGCGTTGGGTGACTGCAAGTTCTGCGATCGGCAGGCCAAAGTCCCTGGCCATCCACAGCGCCTCGACGTCGAACAGCCATCCCGTTTCCTGGGCCCGAGCGGAGAGTTCCCGCGCCAGCCACCCCGGAAACATCTTGATCCCGGCCTGGGTGTCGTGGACTTGCAGCCCCGTGAAGTGACGGATCAACCAATGGGAGAGGCGCGAGGAGAGGCGCTCGGAGAGCGGGCGGTGATCTTTGCCGCGGCTGCCGATCACCACCGTCCTGAAGGCGTTGTTCGCCATCAGTCGGGTCATCGGGATGAGGCTGTAGGCCGGAAACTCTAAGTCGGCGTCGATAAACGCCACCACGTCGCCGGCGCTTAAGCCGAAGCCGGTGCGGAGGGCGGCGCCCTTTCCGGCCTCCAGGGGGTTTTGCACCACACTCAGCGGGTAGAGGTCCGCCAGTCGCTCGGCGACCTGGAACGTGTCATCGGTCGAGTGATCGTCCACCACGATCAAGTGATGGGGAATTTTGGCATTAGCCAGGGTCTGGTGCACGACCTCGACGGTGCGAGGAAGATGTGGCGCTTCGTTGCGTGCGGGAATGACCACCGACAAGAACACGGGGAATCAGACTCCTTTCGACTTTCCAAGGACGGAGGCGCTGCACAAAATCTGGGAGATTGTTTATAGGAAGCGGCTGGATTCGACGGAGGCCAGAAGGGGAGCCTCTGCCCTCGATGGGCGGAAGGTCAACCCGTGTTGAGTCTTCTCCCAGTGGGAGGGCCGGCTGATAAGCTGCAAGAGGGCCTTCCAGGCGGCGACCGACATCATTCCCCAGTAAAGCGGCATCAGGAGGCTGTACTTGACCAA
>JAIMAE010000187.1 GCA_023512105.1 Bacillota bacterium
CGGTGACACCGCCACCACAGCGCCTCCGAGCACATCATCGCCGTCCTGGCCGACCGGGCTTGGCCTTGGAGTTCTGCCAGCGCCTGCCAGAAGGCTTCCTCCTGCATATAGGCGGCGTAGGCCTGAAAGGCCGGGTTCTGCCAGCCTCCGACCAGGCTTGGGTCGGGATGGTGGAGTGAGCGCCGTCCGCCGAGGCCAGGCAGGTGGCGATATGTCACCGCTGCCGCCTCAAGCCACCCAGCCATCGCCGCCTGAGCGAACCAGGGAAACCGCCGCGAGAACGGATAGGCCCGGATGTCAACGACCTGCTGGATGGCACAGGGCGTAAGGAGCGCGAGAAACTGCTCCGGGGTCAAGGTGGAATGACCGACCGACCAGATGACCGGTTGGCCAAGTGGGGTGAGAGCCTCTCCGTCCATCGAGCGTCACTCTCCCCCCGCCCGGCGCTTCGTTCTCTCCTTGCTCCGCACGGCACACCTATCCAATCGCGAAATAAAAGTCGGGGCCGTGGCACTCCACCTGATACGGGAGATCTAGGTCGTTTAAGGCATCGTAGATCAAAAAGGGACGCCGGGTGATGAGGACGATGTCCACAGGCTCCGAATTCGGCCAGGCCGCGACGGCCGCTTTGAGTCGCCACATCCCCTCTGGAGCCGGCAGGCCGCGCACATCCAAGACCTGAGTCTGGCTGCCGGCCACCCAAAGCACCCAGCGTCCGTCGGGAAGCTCGGCATCCAACACCACCGGGTGAGAAGCCTGGGCAAGCTGCCGCGCTAGCTCTGAAAGCCGCTGAGGAAACACCGCAGCCAGCCGATGGCGCCCATCCCATCGCTCCAGCCAATGCCGTCCGTCGGCGCCGTCCGTACCGGTGGTCTGGCTTCCGGGAATGGTCTCCGAGCTCCGCGGGTCCTGCTGGGTGGGACCGTGCTCATCTCTGCCGGCCACTGGATTGTACTGTCTTTCGTCCATCTCCATCCCCCTCTCCGGTCCCCATGCTGCTTCCCCCGCGTCCGACCGGTGGTCAGGGACGGGTCGCATCCTCCCCTAGCGCCCGGGTCAGGAACTCGCACAAAACCGGCACCTGGCTTTGCTCGACGACTTTGGTGTAGGTCAGGAGGGCAAGGTGACCCGACCGAGCCAGGGCGAGGAGATGCTCCATGTCGGCAGTGTAGCGCATCGACTCCAGTTCTGCCCAGTAGCGCCTCCGGAATTCCTCATACCGATCCGGGTCGTGGCCGTACCATCGCCGCAAGCCGTCGCTCGGTGCCACGGATTTGACCCATTCGTCGAAGGGTGGATCCGCCTTGCTCACCCCGCGGGGCCAAAGCCGATCCACCAGCACCCGCCGCGTCCCTTCCGGTACCGGGTCGCCCAGTCGGCCACAGTAAATCATGCCCCCACCTCCTGGTGCGCCGCTCCACCTACTGGCCTTTTGGCTCTTTTATTGTAATGCCCCCTTTCCCGGATCGTCGTTGGATTGTCAGCGGCCACCGCACGCCTAATCCTGCCACCTTAAGGCCCGTCCAACAGACCATTCCGGGAGCCTCTTACGCCCCGGACCGTCGCCGCACGGCGTCCCCGTCCCTTCGCGCCCACCAGTGGCCTTTTTTCCCTTCGCAGCTCTGTGAAGGGGTCGTAAGTCTCGGGGGATAATAGACGCGAAAAATTGGGAGCGCCAAAGAGTCCCCGAAGTGCTCGACTCAAGGCAACATGTTTCTTTTCGGTGAAGCAAGCACCACCTAAGCTTCAAAGCTAACCACGCTAGAAATCGAATTTTTCCTGGACTCCTTGGACGTGGGGAGTTGGACGGTAATCCCTTCGGTATTGCTTGCAAATCGCCGAATGCGGTGATCGTCCAAGGTAAAGACGAGTGGGGCTCCCGCAAACAAGGCGGTGGCAACGTAGGCGCAGTCGTGGGGAGAGTTGCGTTTGCCGCCTGGATAACGCCGTGCCAAACGACTTGCCTTCTCTGCGATCGGCCAGGTAAGGCCGTACACGGTAAGCCAACGGACACGAAAAAGCCTGGCCATCTCTTGCTCGGCTTCTTCTGGCGCTAAACCCGCTCAGTAGACGGTTTCCACGAGCGCCAATACCGATGTCACCGCGGAAATCTCCCCACGCTGCGCCTCCTCCATGACTTGGCGGCAAAGGTTCGACTCCGGTTCATCCCCTCGAAGAAAGGATAAGAACCCATGGGGATCGAGACACACCACTGGGGATTTATTCATCCGACCCACCCCACAGCTCGCGGGTCAGTACGCCGGAAGGGCGTTTGTCAAACCAATCTCGACCAATGCCAAAGAAGTGGTCTAATGGGAGGTCGCCGTCCTCACGGATCGCCTCCAGGTTGGTTGCCGCCATCCGGATGGGGTATCGCCCGCGATATGTGACTCGTCCGCGGACTCTGACCAGTTTTCCTAGGTGAGATACCACCTCGGACTGCAAGGTGGCGGGGAACTGCACCTCGACTCTCCTGCCCGTCGCGGTGGACCAGAGCGCATACAAGCGTTTGGGGTATACCGTCACCGAGCCCAGCACCCCTTCAAGTATCCCCTCGGTCTCGCTCTCCATCGGCATCCACTCCAGCACCCGCTTCAACGAAGGGCCAAGGAAAACCACGGCTTCTTGATTGAGTTGAAGACCTGGTTCCAGACGGTCGGCCAGACGAGCCAGTCGGCGGAAAATACGCTCCTCAGGGATAGCGATGTTGACCACGGATGCAGTGGCACACATTTTCAGGGTGGAGTAAACATGTTGCGCGGCCTGTATCGCTGCCGGGTCGGGCGTGCCAGGCGCTACCACCATGGTAGGAATGCTGTGGTGCCATTCTAGCAGTATCCACCGTACTGGGGTGGATCGGCTCGGCCACAGCCATGCTTGCGCTACCTCTAGCCACTGAAGCAAAAGCTTCGTGCCTTCCACGACATCCGAAATGGCCAACGGGCCAGCTCGCTCTTCAAAGGATATCGTGAGGGTTACGTTGCCCGACTCCATAACACGCCCTCGTTTTTTACATCAATGGTTCTCCATCAATCCCCGGTAGCCCCTTCCACTCGGATGCGCCGGGGACCACCGCACGGATAAGCGGTGCGTCAGCTTATCAGCCTACCTGCAGTATAACTCAGCCCGTGGCTTCGGAACCTCCACGGCACCTATGCGGTAGAAGAGGCTGTGAACGCCCACATGCCCCTTCACCCCGCCTGGCCCTCCTACGGCCCCCTCCTTAAGTCGGGACATCCAAGACCGGCGGACCAAATCCAAGCGGTGGGCAAGGCCCCCTGGGCCTTGCGTCATCTCCAAAAACTTGTCGGGCCTGCCTTTAGCCGATGCCGCTTAGCGTGATCCAGATCACGGAGAGGCATCCCACACCCGCCTTATACTGTTTGGCAAAGCGGAGACAGATAAGGAAAACCGGTTTTTGGAGACGGCGCTGGTCCTGGTATGCTGTCATCAAAGGCAACACTACTAATCTCTACCAGCGTCCTTGCGCGGAGGTGAGGCCGATGGAACCCAAAGTGGTGGAGGTCAAGGGGATCTTGCAACAAGGGTTGTCCCTGTTTGGCACGATGATGCGGACGGTGGAGAGCCTTGCACCCGGGCAGAGCCTGGTCGTCAAATCGACCTTCAACCCGGCTCCGCTAATCGCCCACATGCGCCGCAAGGGGTATGAGGTCCATCAGGAGAAAGTGGGAAAGACGGTGGTCACCACCTTCACCCCCTCCTCCCCAAAGGCCGACCGCGAACCTCAGGAACACCGTTCGGTGCCGATCGAAGGGCCAGAGCACGCGCTCGACAACCGCGGGCTGACCCCGCCGGAGCCGATGCGGCGCACCCTGCAGCTCCTCTCCGAGGTGCCGGTCGGCCACGTGGTGGTGATTCACAACGACCGCGTCCCGGTCTTCTTGCTGGGGCAGCTGGACGACGAGGGATATCCCTACGAAATCATCCCCCAGCCCGACGACTCCGCGGTGGTCCGGATCTTAAAGACCCACGACGGCGATGGGTCTGGAGAAGGGAGGTAGGCTCCGGTGTCCGACCGACCCGAGGAACAACTCAGAGCGCTGGCCGGCGCCTACCGACCGTCGGTCAACGTCGCCCAGGCGCCCCATCCCCTGCTGGTGCTCCCCTTTTTGGCGGCGGGCTGGGTCTCCCTGGTGCTGGCCGGCTTGTTGTCGGTGCGGTTCGCCCCCCTGCTGGCACAACGCAGTTTTTCCGCCTTGCCGGTGTTGGGGCTGGTGCATCTGATGACGCTCGGGTTTTTGACCACCACCATCTTGGGCACTCTGCAGCAATGGATTCCGGTGGTGTTTGACGTTCCGGCGCTGGACCCCAAAGTGTCCTCCCGCCAGGCCCTGATTTGGGGAGGCGGGCTTGTGATCTTTCTTCTGGGTTGGTTCGTTAAGGACGTCGGGATGGTGGCGGCGGGTGGGGGGATCGCGGCCTTAGGCCTTCTCCTCTTCACCATCTTGGCCAGCGCCCGCATGGCCAAGAGCGCAAGGCCGCGGGATACCATCTTCTGGACGGTGTCGGGAGCCCTTTTCGCCCTTAATCTGGTCTGGGCGCTGGGATTGGGAATGGCCCTATCCTGGAACGGCGCCGCCATCGGGCTGTTGCCACCGGAAGTCTTGGCCCTTCACCTGGCCACGGCGCTGGTGGCTTGGATGGGCCTCCTGGTGATGGGGGTCGAGCTCAAGTTGGTCCCGATGTTTGCCATGGCCTCGCTGCAAAACCTGCGGGTCGGGGGACCCCCAACCTTGGCCCTGGCCGGCTATTTGAGCTTTTGGTTCATTCCATGGTCGAAGGACTTCTCGACCTTGGCCGCCGCCTTCTGGCTGGCCGCCGCCCTGTGGGCCTTGGCTCAGGTGGGCTGGTCCCTTCGCT
>JAIMAE010000188.1 GCA_023512105.1 Bacillota bacterium
CCCGTGCGAGTAGAGGTAGCGCTCGTAGGCGGTCAGCGCCCGCTGGGGATGCCAGCTGAAGGCCCAAAGCCAGCAGTGCTCGTCGTCCAGCGGAATCGCGGCGTCCATCCGGTAGGGGGCATCGACCAGGAACGGGGGCACGATGATGTACCATGGCAAGATGTAGGGCGTAAGCCGCCAGTAGCGCCGGCCGGGCTCCGGGGTGATCCGCCGGGCCGCCAGCAAAAGTCCCCAGGGGGCGGGCTCGACGAAGTAATCGGGGGAAGCGTCGATCACCGAGAGGATGCGCACCTCCTCCTCCGAGGCCTTGAAGACGCGGTTCCAGTACCGGGTGTCGGCGTGCAGGATCCCCACGTGGCTGGAATCCATGCCGCCTTCCAGCACCTGGAAGTAGTTGCACTCGCGCAGGCGTTTGCTGACATAGCGCTGCCCTTCGGCCACCGTCATCCACTCAAAGGCCGGCAACGGGGGCTGTTCCTCCGGCGGCCCCATGTAGGTCCAGACCACCCCTGCCTGCTCCACGCACGGGTAGGCCTTGAGCCGGATGCGCTCCATAAAGCGCGAGTGCGGCGGCTCGGAGGGCATCTCCACGCACCGCCCCTCGCGGTCGTACTTCCAGCCATGGTACAGACAGCGAATCCCTCCCGGTTCGTTGCGGCCAAAGTAGAGCGAGGCCCGGCGATGGGCACAAGCCTCCTCGACCAATCCCACCGCCCCCTCGGGATCGCGAAACGCCACCAACCGTTCCCCTAGCAAGGTGACCCGCACCGGCGGCCCGCCCGGCTCCGCCACCTCCTCCGAGAGCAGAGCCGGCACCCAGTAGCGGCGCAACAGCGCCCCCATCGGAGTCCCCGGTCCGGTGCGGGTCAGCCGCTCATTCTCCGCCGGACTGAGCATTCAAGAACCCCCTTTCCGACGATTGACCACGCGCTCTCCCCTACCACCCATAAAGCTCGAGGGTGGTCGCCCCCTGCCGCAGTGCCTCCCGGATCTTGGCCTCCGCCGCCTCTCGCTGCCGGGCCCGCTCCAGCACCGCGGAGAGATCCTGGCGGCGGATCACCACCACGCCGTCCTCGTCGCCCACCACCAAGTCCCGGGGGTAGACCCAGGTCTGGCCCAGCCGGACCGGGATGTTGACTCCTCCCGGGGCGGCAGGCTCTTTGCGGGTGCCTTGGATGCAAAGACCCCGGGAAAACACCGGCCAGTTGAGTTGACGCAACTCCGCGGCGTCGCGGACGCAGCCGTCGATGACCAGGCCGCCCAGGCCCCGGGCCATCGCCGCGTGGGTCATCACGCCTCCCCAGTAGCCGGCGAAATAAGCCATCGCGGTGTCCACCACCAAGACCGATCCGGGAGCCGCGGCGTAGATCGCCCGGTGAATCCACAGGTTGTCGTAGGGGGCGGTGGCCACCGTGGTGGCGACGCCACAAAGCCGCCATCCCGGGTCAAGCGGCTTAATCTCGGGCGGCAGGGCGCCGAACTTGGCTCCCGCCTCGTGGAGGGTGGCAGAGGAGAAATGGGCCAACTCTTCCAGCCATTGTCGTTCGGCAGCCGTAAACGGCGCCTCCCACGCTTCCCGACCGACCTCGGACATCTGCTCCTCCCCTCCGCGACGTGCCTGGCCGACTCTTTACAGCCGGTACAGCCGTCGGGCGTTCTCCTCGAAAATGCGGGCCTTGTCTTCGGCCGTCAGTTCCGGCAGGCTCTCGATCACCGGCTTTAAGTCATCCAGCCAGCGGCCGGTGGCCGGATCCACCGACGAGCCGGTTCCCGGCTTTTCGGTGCCAAACAGACAGCGGTCGGTCCCCATCACCCGAAACAGTAGGGACAAGGAGTCCGCGGAATAGTTGCAGGTGTCGTAGTACAGCCGTCGCACCGCTTGGTCCCAGGGCTCGAGCTCAGGCGAGCGCAGGCGGATGGCCCGAAATCGCCCCATCTGGTAGGGGATGGCCCCGCCCCCGTGGGGGACGATGATCTTCAGCCCGGGGAAGTCCTCAAAGACCCGAGAGTCGAGGAGGGAGAGAATGGCGATGCTCTCTTCGTTGATAAAGTGTAGGGTGTAGGACTCGCGGGGCGAGGAGCAGCCGGCCGAGTGGACCAGCGCCGGCACGTCCAGTTCCACCAACTTTTCGTACAGTGGGTACCAATACTCGTCGCCCAGTCCCGGCGGAGTCCCCTCTCCCTCGGTCGGGTCAGGGTTGAGCAAACATCCCACAAACCCAAGCTCCTTGACGCACCGCTCCAGTTCCTCGATGCAGGCTCGCAGGTCTTGGCCAGGCGATTGCGGCAGAGCCGCCACCCCGCGAAACCGATCAGGATACATCGCCACCTGGCGGGCGATGGTGTCGTTGACGAACTCGGTCCAGGCGCGCACCACGCGTTCCGGCTTGATGGAATGCATCATATGAAAGGGGCGGGCCGAGATGAGTTGAAGGTCGGTCCCCACCTCATCCAGGATTTTGACGTGTCCAGCCAGGACCTCGCCCAGGCGTTGGTCAGAGATCTTCGGCGGCTTGAGATGGCTTACCGGGTTGCCGCGGCTGGCCAACAGGTTGGATTGGTAGGCGTACATTTCCGGCGGGGCGACGGTATGTCCGTGGATGTCGATGATCATGGCGGTCCTCCTTGCGTGTCTTAAGGGCCGGTGGCCAATGGTGGGCTGACCGGTTGCCTGACCGGCCGATCTTGGCTCATAAGATAGCCTTGTTTGGGTCTGATGAAAAGTTTATCTTCTTCATTAAAGATATTAAAGTCCCTTACATGCCGGCCGGGGAGGGAATTCCTGTGGACATCTGGGAGATCGAAACCTTCGTGGCGGTGGCCCGCACCCGCAACCTCAGTCATGCCGCCCGCCAGCTCCACGTCACCCAAGCCGCCATCACCTACCGCCTGAAGAACTTGGAACGGAAGTTGGGAGCGGCGGTGCTCGACCGGCGCCGGGGCATGCGCCGGATTACCCTGACCCCGCTCGGCGAAGGCTTCGTCCCCATCGCCGAACGCTGGCTTGAGCTGTGGGAGGAAACCCAGCGGCTGGCCAGCCAGGGTCACCGCCGGGCGTTGGTGGTAGGCGCCGTCGACAGCATGAACGCCTACGTCTTGCCCCCGGTCTATCGGGCCCTCTCCCGGATTCCCCACTTTCACCTCCAGGTCCGCACCCAGCAGTCGGACGAGCTCTACGAGCTGGTCGAACGCCAAGAGGTCGACGTCGGCTTGGCCTTGCAAGAGCGCTACAGCGCAAGTCTGGTGGTCCGCCCGATCTTCTCCGAGCCGATGGTGGTGCTGCGGGCGATCCAGGCTGGACCGTTGGAGTCCACCGTACACCCGGCAGACCTCTCGCCGGCCGACGAACTCTACATCGATTGGAGCCCTACCTTCCGAACCTGGCACGAGCGCTGGTGGGGCCCCGCCTCGAGCAGTCGGATTCGCGTCGACACCGCCCAGCTGCTGCTCGCCTTGTTTACCACTTCCGACCAATGGGCGATCGTCCCCCGCTCGATGGGCGAGGCCCTGGTCCACGGCGGCCGCTTCGCCCTGCAACGCTTGGCCGACCCCCCACCCGACCGGGTCTGCTATCAACTCACCCACAAACGCCCCCGGGCCTCGCGGGCGTTGAGCATCCGCCTGTTTGAGGAGTGCTTCCAAACGTGCCTGGGCCAAGCGAGCTTGGCCACTGCCACGGACAGAAACGTCACCCCAAGCTCGCCTTAGGCCCCTACGGGCTCGCGGCGGGGAGGAACTGGTTGGTGTAGACCTTGGACAAACCCTGGGTGGAAAGATGACCAAACCCGCTCAGGTTGAAGCTTTGCACCACGTTTTGCCACTCCTGCTGCGAGCTTCGCCCGTCGGGACTGTAGCCGTAGAGGGGCAGGGTTTGGGCGATCACCGAAGCCGGGGTGGTGGGAAAGATCTTGGCAAAGATGGCGGTCGCCTGTTTAGGGTGTTGCACCAAAAAGGCATCGGCCTCGGCGATGGAGGCGGCCATCTCCCGCACCACTTGAGGATGTTGTTGAATGTAGGCGGCGGTGGTGATCATGTCCCCAAACACCTGGTCTTTTAAGGTGGGAAAAGAAGAAGGCTCGGCCACAATCTGCCCAAATTTCTGGTCCACCGCCGTCACCGCCACCGTGGGGTTGCCGATCACGGCGTCCACGCCCCCCTTCTCCAAGGCCGCCAATTCACCCGGAGGCCCGCCCAAGGCGATTTCATGGTAGTCGGTGACCGGGTGCAGGCCAGCGCTGGCCATCATCACCCGCAGGGCCACGTCGTCGGCGCTGCCTTGACCTAAGATGCCGATTTTGGCCCCCTTTAAGGCTTTGAGTCGGTCGGTAAGCGGGGTGTTGGCGGTCACCCCATGAGCGGCCAGATAAGACGGGCGAGCCACCAGTTCAAAGGACACCTGGTTTTCGAAGGTGGCAATCGAGACCAACGACAACCCTTTCTGGTCGGCCAAGAGGACGTCGCTGGCCGCGCCGGCATCAAATTGTGCACTGCCGCTGGCCAGGGCCTGGGCCGAGGTGGTGCCTCCCTGGACGCTCACCAGGTGCACCGCAAGGTGGTGACGGGCAAAGATGCCTTCGGCCTGGGCCAACAGCAGCGGTGCGACCGACAGCGACTTGACCGGAATCGCCACCGCCACCGCGGTCAGTTCCGAGCCAGCTGCTTGACTCGCGGAGGCCGGGGCAGAGGGAGCGACCGCTTTGGAGGCTTGGCCTCCGCACCCGGCCGCCAGCAACCCGGCGATCGCCGCACTGAGCATTCGGTATCGAGAAACCCGCCTCCTACAGGCCCGGCGCGCAGGCCGGGCCCAACGCTGAGTGACCACGAAATCCCCCTTCTTCCCTCATCGTGTTCTCGCGCGATGTAAATCGCCTGGTCTCAAG
>JAIMAE010000189.1 GCA_023512105.1 Bacillota bacterium
GCCCGCGCCCACGCCATTCGCAAGTTCTACGACGTGGAGGCCGGGATCGCCCACGTGGTGTTGATGGAAGAGGGGCATGTGCGCCCGGGGATGGTGATCATCGGCACCGACTCCCATTCCACCATCTACGGCGCCCTGGGAGCGGCCGGGACCGGGGTGGGGTTCAGCGAGGTGACGGCCACCTGGGTCTCCGGCTACCTGTGGATGCGGGTGCCAGAGTCGCTCTACATCGAGATCACCGGGCCGCTCGCCCCTGGCACCTCGGCCAAGGACGTGATGTTGAAGCTGATTGGGGACCTGGGGGCGGACGGCGCCACCTACTGTTCGGTGGAGTTCCACGGCGACTACGTCCGCGGCTTGTCGCTTTCGGAGCGCATGACCTTGTGCAATCTGGCGATGGAGATGGGGGCCAAATTCGCCTACGTGCCCCCGGACGACCTGACCCGGCAGTATCTGGCTGAGCGCGGGGTAACCCCCGACCAGTATGAAGAGGTCTTTCCCGACCCGGATGCCACCTACCAACAGCGGGTGGCGCTCGATGGGCGCGGGCTCGAGCCGCAGATTGCCTGTCCGCACACCGTGGACAACGTCCACCCGATCTCCCAGGTGGCCGGCACGCGCGTCGACCAGGTGTTCATCGGCTCTTGTGCCAACGCCAAGTACGAGGACCTGGCTGAGGCGGCGCGGATCTTAAAAGGGCACAAGGTGGCGCCGGGCGTCCGCCTGATCGTCACCCCGGCTTCTAAAGGGGTGCTGGAGCGGGTGGTCAAGGAGGGCATTTACTCCACCTTCCTGGAGGCGGGGGCGCTGATCACCAACCCGGGGTGCGGGGCCTGCGCCGGCGACGGCGGGGTGATGGCCGACGGCGAGGTCACCTTGTCCACCGCCAACCGCAACTTCCAAGGGCGGATGGGCAGCTACCAGGCGGAGATTTACCTCGGCAGCCCGGCGGTGGCGGCGGCGACGGCGATTCGCGGCGTGATCACCGACCCCCGGGAGTTTTTGTAATCGCAGAAGGGAGCAACCGGGATGGCAGGGATGACCCTGGTAGAGAAGATTTTGGCCAAGGCCAGCGGGCGCTCAAAGGTGCGGCCGGGGGAGGTGGTGGTGGCCAACGTCGACCTCTTGTTGATGCACGACTTAAGCGGCTACCTCACCTCCCGGGTGTACGAGGCCGAGGTGGCGCGGCCGATGCGCTACCCCGAGCGGGTGGTGATGGTGTTTGACCACCACTTCTCGCCTCCCACCGAGGAGCGGGCGGAAATCTTGGAGGCGACCCGGGCCTTTGCCCGCAAGTACGGGATTCACCTGTTTGACTGCGGGAGCGGCAACATCCACCACGCCGCGGTGCAAAACGGGTTTGTGCGGCCGGGCACGGTGGTGGTGGGGTCCGACAGCCACACCCCGGTGCACGGGACGCTCGGCTGCTTCGCGGCCGGACTGGGGAACAACAGCCACGCCGGGATGGTGATGCCGTTCGGCAAGGCGTGGTTTCGGGTGCCGGAGACGATCGCGGTCAACCTTTCCGGGCGCCTCAAGCCGGTGGTGACCCCCCGGGATGCGGCCTTGTGGCTGACCGGACAGATCGGCGAGGGCGGGGCGGTGTACAAGGCGCTGCACTTTCGCGGCCCGTTCCTCGAAGGGCTTTCGGTCTGGGACCGCTGGCTCTTTCCCCTGATCACCATCGACGTGGGAGGCAAGTGCGCCTACATCGACCCCGATGAGAAGACGGTGGAGTTTGTGCGCGCCCTGACCTCCCAACCCTTCGAGCTGTACACCACCGATCCCGACGCCGAGTACGTGGAGGAGCAGCACTACGACGTGAGCGACCTGGAACCGCAGGTGGCGGCCTCTCCCACCTTGGGGAACGTCGGGCCGGTCTCCCGGTTTGCCGGGGCGCCCATCCAGTGGGCGGAGCTCGGCGGCCACGGGGGCGGGCGGTTGGAAGACTTTCGCCAGGCCGCCGAGATTCTCAAGGGGCGCAAGATCGCGCCGGGGGTCAAGCTGAACCTGGTGCCCTCCAGTCGCGAGGTGTTCCGCCAGGCCTTGCGCGAGGGGCTGGTGGAGGCCTTGTACGAGGCCGGCGGAACCTGGTTTCCTCCCAGCACCGGCTCCAACCAAGCCATCAACATGGGGGCGATGTCGCAGTACGAGGCCATGGTCTCCACCCACGCCCGCAACTTTCCCGGACGCAACGGCAGCCCCAAGGCGATGATGTATCTGGGGTCGGCCTACACGGTGGCGGCGTCGGCGGTCAAAGGGGCGATCGCCGACCCCCGGGAATTTCTAGGCTAAGCGAGGAGGGGAAATCCATGAAGGCGCGGGGCCGCTGTTGGAAGTTTGGCGACAACATCCCGACCGACCAGATCGTGCGTTCGGATCGGGCGCTGGTGTCGATGGAGGAGATGCGCCGGCATGTCCTGGAGAACTTAAATCCGCGCTTCCCCAAGGAGGTGCAGCCGGGCGACATCCTGGTGGCCGGCAAGCATTTTGGCCAGTCGTCGGGTCGCGCCGTCGCCCCCAAGGCCTTAAAGGCCACCGGGATCGGCGCGATCGTGGTGGAGTACGCGGCGCGCCTGTTCTACCGCAACTGCTTTGAGATCGGGCTTCCCCTGCTGGAGTGCCCCGGGATCACCGCCGGGGTGGAGGATGGGGACATCTTGTCGGTCGACATCGCCAGCGGCGAGATCGTGGACGAGACCAACGGGCGCCGTTTTCAAGCCAGGCCGGTCGACCCCTTTTTGATGCGCATGCTGGAGGCCGGGGGCATCATCCCTCTGGCCGCTGAGTTGGCCGAGGAGGACTGAGCCGGCGAGCGGGGGACCGCCCCCTCGCCGGCTCAAAAATGTCGGAATACCGCAAGGATATTGTCAACTATTCAAGACCCTGAGGGTTTTGTTGAGACAAGGCCGAAAGGAGGATTGAGGCCTGGTGGGATTTTACGACGAGTATCACGCCGCCATGTTCGGACCGGGGTGGAAGACCTCGCCCCGCCGGTTCGCGGTGGCGGTGGAGGAGCACGTCAAAATTCCTCTCCGCGACGGGGTGAAGCTCGACGCCATCGTCTTTCGTCCCCAAGACGCCGGTCGCTTTCCCGCCATCTTGGGATTTCACTGCTATCACCCGGCGGCGCAGGTGGGGCCGATCAAGCCGACCGCGATCTCGACCGCCGAGTGGCGCCACCGGGGGCAAGAGCGCACCAACGCCTCCCTGGAGGCGGGCGACCCGCGCTTTTTTGCCGAGCGGGGCTACGTGCACGTGATCTGCAACGCCCGCGGCACCGGCGATTCCGAGGGGCTGTGGCACGCCTTTGGCCCCACCGAGGTGGAAGACTGCGCCGAGGTGATCGCCTGGATGGCGGAGCAGCCGTGGTGCGACGGCAACGTGGGGATGTTTGGCGTCTCCTACTTTGCCCGCATCCAGTACCTGGTGGCGCAACTGCAGCCCCCGGCGTTGAAGTCGCTGTTTTGCCCCTGGGCCGGCACCGACTACTACCGGGATACCATCTACCGCGGCGGCATCTTATCGTGGAAGTGGCCGGTGGGGTGGAGCGCTACGTCGCTGACCTACGCCCGCTGTCGTCCCTACAACCACACCCGGGAGGGCTGGGGAGAGGCCGAGTGGCGGCGTCGGATTGCGGAGCGGTTGGCCGACGAAGACATCCAGGCTGTGCCGGAGCTGGTTCGCATCCTGCGCGCCCCGGAAGAAGGCGTCAACCCGTTCGTGGTCGATCTTCTGTTGCATCCGACGTGGGACGCCTTTTGGGAGGTGCGCGCCGTCGACTACGACCGGATCCAGGTCCCTGCCTACGTCGGCGGCGACTGGGGGATCTACGGGCATCATCTGCCGGGGGCCTTCCGCAGCTGGGAGCGCCTGAAGACGCCCAAGAAGCTGTTGGTCGGCCCGCCCTACTACCTCGACCGCCCCTTGTACCAACTGCACTTTGAGGCGTTGCGGTGGTTCGACTACTGGCTGAAGGGAAGGGAGACCAAGATCCTGCAGGAAGAACCGATCCAGCTGTTCTTGATGGGGGCGGGGAGCTGGATTCAAGCCCAGGAGTGGCCGCTGCCCCAGACCCGCTTTACCCCCTTCTTCTTGCACGAAGGGGGCCTGCTCTCCGAGCGCGAGCACTGGGCGTATGAAGGCAGCGACTCGTTCGAGGACTCGCCGTGGATGCGAGGGGAGCTTTTCTATACCACTCCGCCGCTGGTGGAGGAGACCGACGTGGTCGGCCCGATCCTGCTCAAGCTGTACGCCGCCACCACCGACACCGACATCCACTGGAACATCACCCTCTACGCCGTCGACCCCGCGGGCCAGCGCCGAGTGCTGACCAAGGGATGGCTGAAGGGCTCGCACCGGGAAATGGACTTGACCCAATCCCAGCCCTGGGAGCCCATCTACACCCATCGGCGCGCGGAGCCCTTGACTCCGGGGGCGATTTACGAGTACGCGATCAAGGTAATCCCCACCGCCTTTCGCTTCGCCCCGGGCTGGCGGATTGGGCTGCGCATCAGCGGAGCCGACGCCGAGCCGGAAAATCCGCAGGAGTTGATGGGGGTGGGGAGCCTGAGCCGGGCCGGGGTCTCGCGGGTCACGGTCTTCCACAATCCGGAGTACCCCTCGTACCTGCTGCTCCCGATTGTGGCCGGAAATCGGGTCAACACCTACTTTTCCGGCGGCCAGTGGCCGCGGCGGGCCTAAGGCCCAGCAAGGCGCGGAGCCGGGCGGGGGGTTTGGCCCGGTTAGGCCTTGGCTGGGAGGGGAGCCAGCGGCAGGGTTGGGTGAGAGAAGGAGCGTGGGCATTCAGATGAGGAAAGGAGGCGGAAGCTTTGGCCACCCGAGAGGACGTCGAGCGTTTGGCCCAGCAGTGTCG
>JAIMAE010000190.1 GCA_023512105.1 Bacillota bacterium
GGTGATGCCGGGGGCCGGCGGAGGAGAGGCGGCGGAGGCGCGCCGCCATCCGGCCCCGAGGGAGCGCCAGCCCTAGGCTGGGACGACCGTGGCCAAATTTGTTCGCCACCCGCCGGATGCGGGCGTTGGCCCGCACGTCCGGCATCGGGTCCCCGCCGTCCCGGAACCGCGTTCGCCCTGCATCGTGGTCGCGGTCGCCTGGCTTTCAGGCCAGGACCGGGCCCTGGCCTGAGACTCGGTCAGACGGGCGGCACGATCTTGGGATCGACGTTGGTCTTCCCCGGGTGAGGATTCCAGCTTGCGGCGGGGCGTGCCATGAGCCCACCGGCCCTTGAGCAGGCGAAGCCCAGAGCGCGCCTGCTTGATGGCGCGGCGCCCCGGATGGTGGGGCAAGGCGGCATTGTCGGCTCACGCCGGCCGAAGGGGGGTCGCACACCGCGTGCACTCCGCCGAGGGGGATGAGGCCAGGCCAAGGGGGTGATGGATTTTCGCTCCCCAGCGGGTTGGCCCAGCCGAGGTCTCATCGCAACGGCGAAGCACCCTCATACGGTAGTCCGCCGGAGCCTAAAGGGGGGTCGCAGCTTTCGCGGCGCAATTCGCCTCCGGATGACGCTGGGCTGGACAGGCGGCGAATCGCGCGCTGGACGCCGCCGTGGAGCCGGGGCCTGCTGCGCCGCCGCAGCTCGCCGCGGCAAGTCGCCCTGCAGCCGGGCGGGTCCTGACGCCCCCCGGGTCCCAGCCTCCGCGGAGGGCACCGCCCCGATCTTCCGAACTTCTATAGTCCTAGGGCCTAGGCCCGAGCTCCTGGCTGGCTACATTCGGAAACAGGCAGCTCCCCCGGCGTCGCTAACGGTCGCGGGCTTGGGCTTCGCGGACCTTGCGCACGCAGTAGGCAAAGGCGTTGCGCATCGCCTCCGGCGTGTAGATTCGCCGGCGCTTGATCTCGGCCTCGGCCGGGTCGGTCCAGCGGGTGGGACCGCCCATGGCGTAGGCGATCATCTGCAGCCGACAGGCCTTCTCCAACCACACGGCGGTCATCACCGCTTCCTCCACGGTAGCCCCGACCGTGACCAAACCGTGATTTTGCAACAACAAAGCCCGGTGTTCTCCCAGCAGCGCCGCCACCTTCTCCCCGCGCTCCCGGGTGACGATGCCGTCGGTGGTCTCGGAGAACACCGGCAACCCGTCTGCAAACAGGGTGCCCTCGTGGCCTATCGGCAGCAACGGCCGCCCGGTCGAACTGAAAGCCACCGCGTGGGGGGCATGGGTGTGAACCACGCACCGGACATCGGGCCGCACCCGATAAATTTCGGTGTGAATAAAGACTTCGTTGTGCAGGCCGAGTTCGCCGGCCACCTTCTCGCCCTCCAAGTTGACCTCAATCAGCTGGGCCGCATCGATTTCCTCCAGCCCAAACCGAGAAGGCTTGAGGTAAAACCGGTCGCTTTGGGCCGGGGCTCGGCAGCTGACGTGACCGGAAATCAGGTCGCCTTGTCCATCCCAGGACAAGACCTTACAGCCGTCCACCAATCGTTCAATCCAGTATAGGGTCTCGCGATCCATCTGGGTTGCTCCCTCCTTGTCCTCATCCCCGGGGCTGTGACGGTCTAAGAACGCCCGGCCTGTCCCAACAAGTCCTTGAAGGTGACACCGAGGACGGCCGCCTCCTCGGCTGGCCCAAGCCCCAAGTCGCTCACCAGCTTGCGGTATTCGTTCAGGTTGGCCGCGTTTTTGGCCTCCAACGGATAGTCCGTGCCGAACACGACGTGGTCCCACCCCACCACCTGGCCCAAAAACCGCAGTGGCGGGGCCCAGGCCCCGTGGCCACAGCAATCAAAGTACAGGCACTCCAGGGCCTTCTCCAGCTCGCCGGTGGTCTGGTATTGGGTCTGCTCTTGGGCCGTCTTGGCCATCTGCCGCAGCCAAGCCGGAGTCGTGCCCTGAGAAGGCTCGTAGAACATGGCCACCCGCCCTTTCAGATAGGGGAAGGCTCCGCCCGAATGAGGCACCACCACGCGCAGGTGGGGCCAGCGGGGCAAGATGGCGTAGATCAGGCGCACCACCGCCGCCGCGATGTCGGCTTCGCGGGCGATGCTGCGTTCAAGGCTGTAGCGCGTCTCCGCCCCTTTCGGACGCAGGGCCGGGTGGAGGATCACCGGCACCCGCCAAGCATCCAGCCGCGCCCAGATCGGCTCCATCGCCGGGTCGTCGAGCGGCAGCCCTAGCGTGGAGGTGGGCAGCGCCACCACCCGAAACCCGAGCTGCTCGACGGCGCGCTCCAGCTCCTGGACGGCGTCGGGGCCGTCTTGGGGTGCGAGATGAGCGGCGGCGATAAATCGGTCGGGCCAGCGTCGGCTCATGGCGTGGCCGGCGTCGTTCATCAGGCGGCAGACCTCGGTCCCGAAGACGTTCAGCGCGCACTGGTGGAATACCGCCTGGTCGATACCGGCCTGGTCCATGTCTGCCCAGTGGCGTTCAAGGTCGGAGAGCACCTCACTCAAGGTGATGCTGATGGTCTCCGAGACCAGCCGGCGGTCGCCGGCGGGAGCGTCCTGGCGCAGCCGGTCGACCAGGGATTGGGGCACGTAATGGTGGTGGACATCGATCACCGGAGGCACAGAGGGGTTCCTCCCTTCGTGGCGCGGACCTCGGGCAAGCGGGCCTGCCCGAGGTCAACCGTGGGGGCCGATGAGGCCCTGGTGCTCAGTGGCGCACGTTGCCCCCATCCACCACCAGGGTCTGCCCGGTGATGAAAGAGGCGTCGTCGGAAGCGAAGAACAGAACTGCTCCCACCACGTCCTCCGGCGTCTCCCGGCGCGGAATGGCGCGGCGCGCGATGTTGGCCTCTTCCCCCTTCAGTCCGTCGGTGTACTGGCGAGCCCCCGGGGTGTCGGTGAGACCGGGAGCGATGCAATTGACGGTGATCCCGTACGGCCCCAGCTCGGTGGCCAGCACCCGGGTCAACCCGATGACCCCCATCTTGGCCGCCACATAGGCCGACATCTCGGCGTTGCCCTTGAACACCGTCCCGGAGGCGATGTTGATGATCCGTCCGTAGCGCTGCTCAATCATGCCAGGAACCACGTAATAGCAGCCGAGGTAGGCCGAATCGAGGTTAAGGCGAATCATCTGTTGCCAAAACTCGGGATGCGTCTCGGTAAACGGGCGCGAGGGGAAACCGCCCACGTTGTTCACCAACACGTCGATGCGCCCAAAATCCTTCTTGATCGCCGCCACCGCCTGCTCCACCTCGTGGGCGGCGGTCATGTCCGCCCGGTAGGCCCGAGCTTCGGTTTGCATCCGGCCTAAGGTCGCGCCCAAGTCGGCCACGTCAATCAAAGCTAACCGAAATCCGCGGCGGGATAACCCCTCTGCGTATGCGGCCCCAAGTCCGTGGGCCGCGCCGGTGACCAACGCCACACGCCGTTCTTCCATGGTTGGCTCTGCCTCCTTTTCTCATCTTCGCCCATCCTCGGCCCTGCCCGCTCCGTGCGTTCGCCGTCCGGCGGGCTCGCATTCCCGAAGTTCACGCGCTGCTTTGAAGGGCGCGACTTTTTTGGGCACAAACGCGCCCTCACCCGCCTCAGGGCCCTGGGCTAAACTTGCCTCGGTTGAGCAGCTCTTGGGGGTCCCACAGCGACTTCAAGCGCGCGAGGAGGGAGGAGCCGGCCTCCCCGGCCAGCCAAGGCAGCCCCTTCAGCCCGATCCCGTGGATGCATTCCGCGTTGCCCCCGGCCGCCTGGGCCTCGGCAATCAAGCGAGTCAACAGCGCATGCATGCGCTCGGGATACTGGCCTGGAGTCGGGGGCTCATCGTCTGCAGCTGGCTTGGCGCTGCTCTCCCAGAAGACCGCAGAGAACAGCCAGGGGGTTCCCCACAGGCCGATCTCTCCCACCTCGATGCCGGGAGTCTCGGCCGCTACCTCCAGCACCCGGCGGCGGTAGGCGGGGATTTGCTCCGGCCAAAGGGCGAGGTTGAGATAATCCAGCCCCATCCGACCGAATCGGGCCCGTTCCTGAAGGTTGCGGGAGCCGTGCACCTGCTCGCGCCAGCGGTTGGCGATGGCGTAGCGGTGGTCCCAATACTGGCGGGCCGGGTCTGGCCCCAAGGGTTGCCCCTCCTGGATCAGCCGTCGCGCCGCCTGCATCCGCCCCGACACCTCCTCGCCCAGGCCGAAGGCCCCCAAACGCAAAATCGCCGTCCGGCCGGTCTCGTCTTGGTGGCCCGGCTCCAGCTCCAGGGCCTCCGGCGTACCGTCGGTGTAGTCCAAGAGGTCAAACCGCAGGCCGGCCCGCCACAGCCGCAACACGGCCGCAAAACCGGCCTCAAATCCGGCAAAACGCCAAGCCGCAAACTCCATCTGCTCCGGGCGGGCGACGGCCGTCAGCCAAGCGCGGGTGATGAACCCAAAACCGCCTTGGCTTCCGATGCAGAGCGCCCGCAGGTCGGGACCCAGTGACGGCTTGTAAGGTTGAGTCCGCACGATCGACCCGTCGGGGGTGACCATTTCCAGCGCGATCACCTGCTGGCCCATGCTCCCCCAGCGTCCGGCCAGATATCCGACCCCGTCGGTCGAGATGGCCCCTCCCACCGTGGCCATGGCCACGCTCCACGGGTCGTGAGGCACCATCAGGTTAAACTCCGCCAACGCCGCGTTCAGGCGCCCCAGCGGGACCCCGGCCCCTGCCTCTACCACCGCGGAGTCGGGATGGACGACGATCTGGTCCAGCCCGGAGCAATCCACCACCACCGCCGTCCCCAGCGGGACGGCGCCGCCCATCACTCCGGTGCCACCCCCGCGCGCCACCAGCGGCACCTGGTAGCGGGCCGCCCAACGCACCACCG
>JAIMAE010000191.1 GCA_023512105.1 Bacillota bacterium
GTGATGACATGATCCCGACCGTGGTGCAGGCCTACGCCACCGCCGACTACCACATCGTTGTGCAGTTCGACGACGGCAAGATCGTGCGTTGGGACATGCGGCCGCTGATCGAGCGGGGCGGGGTGTTCGCGGCCCTCCGCGACCCCGCGGTATTCCAGGGCTGGATCACGGTGCTGAACGGCACCGTGGCCTGGAGTGCCGACTTCGATGCCCGCCACTGCGTCGACCTGGACCCGGTGACACTTCACGACCAGGGCGAGGACGTCACCGACCAGCTCACCGACCATCTCTGACCCGGTTGCGGCCGCCGCCTGGGACCCGGAGGCCTCGAACCGCAAGGCCCCCCTACGCCGCAGTCACTCGTTTACCGGCCATCCCACGCAGTCCAGACCCGGCTCCCCAACGGGGGGCCCAGGGCCTTGCCGCAATCTCGCCCGCCACCACCACCGGGTGGGCCGACCGGGCCGAGTTCGCCCCA
The DNA here is from genome assembly GCA_023512105.1 of Bacillota bacterium. GTDB lineage: Bacteria > Bacillota > Sulfobacillia > Sulfobacillales > Sulfobacillaceae > JAIMAE01. Next base: position 479 of record JAIMAE010000191.1, read on the forward strand.
CCCCGATGGCCCGCCGCACGGCCCCGGAAATGCGTCCCCCGTAGTCATATCCGGCGCCCGACCACGCAAGTGAACCTCTTACGGGGAGATTCGCCGGGTCTAGGCGCCGGCCCCAGCCGAGTCCTCCGCTCGGTGCCTTGGCCGCCTCCGTGGTTGCTCCTGACCCTGGAATCCATTTGAGGGCGGCAACTGGTGTTCTCCCAAATAGAAATCAGTCAGGAGGATTGCCCCTTTTCCGAACTTCTCCACATCTGCTAGAATCCTCTATACCAGAGTCCCACGACCATTTCGGCCGACCAAACCCCGGCCCCGGCTATGAACGCACGCGTCAGACCACTGCGGGGAGGAGACCGATGACCATCGCCGATCTTCACTTGTTTCGCGCGGTAGGGCAGCACGACTCGCTCCGCAAGGCCGCACGCTCCCTCTTCTTGGCCGAACCGACGGTGGGATTGCGCATCCGCCGGCTGGAGGAGGAGTTAGGGGTGCGCCTTTTGGACCGCAGCCCCTCCGGGGTGGCCTTGACCCCCGAGGGACAACTGTGGTGGGAGCTGAGCGGCTATCTCCTCGACCAGTTCCAAGAGATGGTTCAAGCCTTGCACGCGCGCGCGACTCCTCTCCGCCGCCTCTCTATCGGCTCTACCCCTGCGCTGGCCACCTCGGTCCTGGCCTCCCTGCTCACCCCCCTTTTAGAGCAGCTGGCAGTGGAGCTCGACGTCTCCCCGGAGTCGCCGACCGGCGTGGTGCGCGGCGTACTGTGCGGCCAGTTTACGGTGGGGATCGTCAGTCGCTACCGGCCGATGGAACGGCTGCGCCATCACCGCCTCACCGGCACCCCGCTCCTGGCGGTGCGCCAACGGGGAGGGAATCCAGCCGCCTCAGCGGTCGACCTGCTCCGCGAGCGGCTAATCCTGGCCCCCAGCCTGAACTCGGAGGCCTGGCAACACCTGGAGCGCTTTTGGCGCCAGCAGCAGATTCGCCCGGCGCGGGTGGTCCATTTGAGCAAGGAACTGATTAAAGCAGCGCTGCGCCGCCGTCCGGATGCGGTTGGGATCTTGCCCAGCTACGCCTTGACGGACAAGGACGCCGACCTCGAGGTGGTCCCCTGGGGCGGCTCGCCCCCTCCGCCGGTTCCCATCTACCTGATCTGGCCCCGGCGCATCTTAAGTCCGCCGGAGCAGCGACTGGTCGACGCCCTGTTGGCCTTGTCGACCGCGGCCTACCGCCCTGAGGAGGAAAGCGCCTCGCTGCTCCTGGGCCCATGAGGACTCGCGGTTGCCTTTTCAGGAACCGTCCTAGGAGGTATGCGCTCTGGCCACTGTACACCCCACCTCAACTCGCCTCACCCTGGCAAACGCCTCCCTGCTCCTTCGCCAAGCCGGTGACGGGCCGCCCCTGGTATACCTTCACGGGCTAGGCCCTGAGCCCGCATTCTTGCCGGCGCTGGAACGGCTGGCCGCCCGCTATCGGGTGATCGCCCCCGACCTGCTCGGCTTCGGCGAGTCCGACCGCCCCGATTGGCTGGATACCACCACCGACTATGTCTACCACCTGCTGGACCTTTGGGATGCTCTGGATTTAGGGCAAGCCCACCTGGTGGGAGTCTCCCTGGGTGGCTGGATCGCCGCCGAGTTTGCCACCGTGGCTTCGCATCGCCTGCGCAGCCTGACCTTGGTCGATGCCCTGGGTTTGGAGGTCTCCAGCGCCCCGATCTTGGACCTCTTCGCCTTGAGCTTCGAGGAGCAAGTTCGGGCGATGTTTTTTCACCCTGCCCAGGCCGAGCCCTATCTGCAGCCGCTGGACCGGGAAGGGCAGCTGAGGCGCCTAAAGGGCCAGGTGACCGCGGCCCGGGTTGGCTGGAACCCGCTGTTGGTCAATCCCAAGCTCCGGCTTCGCCTCCATCACATCGGTGTTCCGACTTTGGTGATCTGGGGCGCCCAAGACCGGGTGGCACCGGTTGAGGTCGCAGAGGCGTGGCATTCGGCAATCGCCCAAGCGCGCGTGGCCATCTTGCCAGAGTGTGGCCACCTGCCCCCGATCGAGCAGCCCGAGGGGTTTTGTGGAGCCGTGGAAGAGTTTTTGGCCACGGTTTGAAACGTCGACAAAGGGGTATGGACCGATGCAGTTTTATTTCTTTCATCTCATGCCGTGGCCGACACTGCCCGACGACTTCGACCAACGCCACGCCGCCTGGGTGGACCTCTCCAACCGCTATTTTGACCCGGTGGCCGGCCACGCCCTCTACAATCGCTACTTGGATGAGTTGGAGTACGCCATCCAGCTCGGCTTCGACGGGGTCTGCGTCAACGAGCACCACCAAAACGCCTACGGCCTGATGCCTGCCCCCAACATCATGGCCGCCGCCTTGTCCCGCCGGCTGACTCGGGGAAAGATCGCCCTGGTCGGCAACGCCATCTCGCTGCGCGACAACCCCTTGCGGGTGGCCGAGGAGGTGGCGATGCTGGACGTGATCACCGGCGGGCGCATCATCAGCGCCTTCGTCCGCGGCATCGGGGCGGAGTACCATTCGATGAGCCTCAACCCCACCTACTCCCGGGAGCGGTTTGACGAGGCCCACGACCTGATCATCCGGGCCTGGACCGAACCAGGACCCTTTCGCTTCGAAGGCAAGCACTACCGGTTCCGCTACGTCAACCCGTGGCCGCGCCCCTTTCAGTCGCCCCATCCCCCGATCTGGATCCCCTCCCAGGGCAGCGCCGAGACCATCGAGTGGGCGGCGGCCAAACGCTACCCGTTCATCCTGGTCTACTCCTCGCTGGCCACCATCAAGGCCCGGATGGATGGCTACCGGGCGGCCTGCGAGCGGCTCGGCTACCGCCCCGACCCCGAGCAGCTGGGATGGATGTGCCCGGTGTATTTGGCCGACTCCGAGGCCAAAGCCCACGAGGCCGCCCGGCAGCACATCCTCTGGCTGTTTCACAAGGGCCTAAAGATGCCCCAGCATTACTTCTTCCCACCCGGCTACCTGACCGAGACCTCCCAGTTTCTGGTCGGCACCCGCCGCCACTTCTCCGAGTACACCTACGAGGACTTCGTCAAGGAAGGCTGGGTCTTGGTGGGCGACCCGAAGAGCGTCCGAGACCAGCTGAAGCAGCATCTCCGGCAGCTGGGAGCCGGTCTGTTCTTGGCGCTATTGCAAATCGGGACGATGAGCCACTGGGAGACGGTGCGAAACCTGGAGTTGTTCGCCCAAGAGGTCATCCCGGCCGTCAAGTCGCAGGATTGAGAACGGGCACCGACTCCCGACGGCCACCGGTCAAGCAGAGGGGGAGATCTGCATGCCCCAGGACCGCGAGGTGCTGGAAGTAGACGGCTATCCGGGGTACTCGAAGGAGGAGATCGCGGAGCGCCACCGACGTGTCCGCACCTTGCTCCACCGAGAAGGACTGGACGGGCTCCTGGTCTACGGTGCCGGACGCTTTCAGTTGGACTTGCACTGGTTTACCAACTGGCCGGGGGGACGGGAGGGATTGCTCCTCTTGCCAACCGAGGGCGAGCCGGTGTTGCTGGTCGAACTCTTCAACCACCTCCCTTTGGCCCAACGGCTCTCCCGCATTGCCGATACCCGCTGGGGAGGACCCCATCTGATGGCGACCGCCGCCGAGCTCCTGCGCCCTCGGCCGAGGCGGCGCTGGGGTGTGGTCGGAGCCTTGCCGTGGGAGGGCGCCGCCCGCCTCCAAGAAGCCGTCCCCGACCTCGCCCTGGTTCCATTTGCAGCCTATCACGCCCTGCGCCTGATCCGCTCCTCTGAGGAGATGGCCTTCGTGCGCCGGGCCGCCGCCATCACCGACGCCGCGGTGTTAGCGCTCTGGCAACAACTGCAGCCCGGGATGAGCGAAGCCGAGGCGGCTTCCTGCTTTGCCCAGGCCTGCCTGGCCGCAGGCGGTTACGCCAGCTTGCACTTCTTGGCCGCCACCGCCATGGATGCTCCCACCGCCTTCCTGCCCCATCAGTATCAGTCCTCTCGCCGGATCTCGGTCGGCGACATCGTGGTCACCGAACTCAACGGCGCCTTCTGGGGGTATTCCAGCCAGGTCCACCGCTGCTTCGTCCTGGGCGACGCCCTCAAACCGCCCTATGACCGACTGCATGCGGTGGCGGTGGAGACTTACGAGGCGATTGAGTCTGCCCTCAAGCCAGGCGCAAGCGTGCGCGAGGTGGTACGGGAAGCCAAGCGCATCGCCCAGGCCGGCTATACCATCGTCGACGACCTCTTGCACGGGCTCAACCAGTCCGCGCCCATTGTTCGCACCGCCGAGGCCGACCACGGCACCACCCCCTGGGACTTTGTCTTCGCCGAAGGGATGGTGATCACCAT
>JAIMAE010000192.1 GCA_023512105.1 Bacillota bacterium
TGGTGGCCGCCACTTTGGCCTTTACCCTGTCTGCAGTCGGAGCCAAAGCCCCGGAAGAACGCCGCAAGCAGCGCGGCGTAGATTCCCTGCGGGATGGTATCGTGTACATCCGCCGCCGACCCGCCTTGAACTTCCTCATCTTCTTCATCGGGGTGCACTGTGTGCTGACCATGGCCTACCAGGGGGTTCTGCCCAGCGTGGTTCAACGCGACCTGGGTGCCGCCGCAGGTGGCTACGGCACGGTCATGACCGCAATCGGAGTCGGCGCGGTCTTAGGGTCGCTGCTGCTCTCCCGCATTCAAACCCCGCAACCGATGGGTCGCGCGCTCTGGGTGACCACCTTTTTGAGTGGGGTCTCGGTCATGCTCTTAGGTCTGGCCACTTCGCTGGATGTGGCGGTGCTGGCGGGATTTTTGATGGGGTTCTCGCAGACGCCGTTTATGGCATTGACCCAGGTCTACCTGCAGGAGCGGGTGGAAAACGCCTACCGCGGACGAGTAACCAGCCTGCGGGCGGTGGTGACCCAGGGCACGATGTCGCTGGGAAACTGGGTCTGGGGGTTGGCGGCTCTGATCCTTCCGCCAGGGCCCTTGCTGCTGGGCTTGGGAGGAATCTTCGTTGGGGCGGCGGCTTTAGCCCAGCGCCGCTCTCCGACCTTTCAACGCCTGCTGTTTCCGACCCTGCCCAAAGCCGCTGAGCTGCCGGCCCAACCGCTGTGAACCGGTGGCCACATCCAGGGGGAAGCCACTTCTCTAACCCGTCCACGCCTAAGCCGCCCAGGGTGCGAAGTAGGCGGCTGGAACCCGTGCTCCTACGCCTGAAAACGGCGCAATCCCAACCCGAGCCCCCTGGGCCAAAGCCCCAACGGACTCAAGGCATCGTCTCTCTGCCGGGGTTCCGGGTTCCTTGGAGGCCGTCGAAAACCAAGGTTCCCACAAACGTTCGGGGACCGACTCATGGAGCGTCGCTGGCGCTTGCCCAAAGGCGCTGAGACACGTCAAACCCCGGAAGTCGACGCAACCGCCTGAGGCGGACCCCTTGAGCCTCACTAACCGCTCTCCTCTTGGCGGTCCTGCAGACGGTTGAGGTGTCGTTGGACCGACCCGATGATGTGGATGGCCGCACGCTCTTTGTGGCGCACCGTGAGCCGAGCCGCCTCCTCCCCATCTCGCGCCTTCAACGCCGCCAAGATCAAGCGGTGCTCGTGGAGTGCCTCGGCGGTGGTGGGCTGGCCATTGCTCAATGCCGGTGGGTATCGGGTGGAATAATCCCAAAGGTCAGAGATCAGCTTTTGCAGACGGCGGTTGCCGGAATGCTGGTAGAGCCGCTCGTGAAAGGCGCGGTTGAGCCGATTTAAGACCTCATCGTCTTCTCCCGCCGCCCACGCCTCCTCCAGCTCCCGGGCCATCGCCTCGAGCCCGGCGACGTCGGCGTCGGTCAGGCGAGGCACCGCCTTCTCCACTGCCAAACGTTCCAGGGCTATCCGGACTTCAAACAGCTCTTCTAGGTCCCTGGCCGAAAGCGGGGTGGTGACCGCCCCCACGTGCGGGATGATCTGCACCAACCCCTCTTGCTCCAGCTGGTTTAAGGCCTCGCGTACCGGGATGGCGCTCACCCCATACTCTTGGGCCACGCGATGGGTGATGATGCGCGTGCCGGGCGGGTACTCCCCTCGCAGGATCTGCGCCCGCAGGTCCTCGAGCACGCGGTCCTTCTTGGTGTGAAACTTCAATCCGCTTCCTCCCCGTCTGCTAGTCTAAGTGCCGGATGGCCTCTCTGCGGCCATCGCTTCGCTCACCCATTGCCGTAGGCGCTCCTTGGCAATCTTGCCGGAAGGGGTAAGCGGCATCTCGTCAACCACCAACAATCGCTCCGGCCATTTGTACTTGGCAACCTTGAGTGCATCCAGGTGGGCCGTCAAATCGCGTAGTTCAATTCTGGCCCCAGGATCCAGCCGGACCACGGCGCAAGCCCTCTCCCCCAATCTGGGATCAGGGTAAGGTACTACGGCCACCTCGCGCACTCCTGCAACGCCCCGCAAGTATTCCTCGACTTCGCGGCAACTGACCTTCATCCCGCCCCGATTCACCATATCCTTCTTACGCCCTACGAAGTGAAGTCGTCCATCGGGGTCTAGAAATCCGAGGTCGCCGGTGGCAAAGCCTCCGGCTGACAAGTAGGCGGCGCGCGTCTCTTGTGCCCCGTCTAAATAGCCGCGGAAAAGCGAGGGCCCGTAGAAGACCACTTCCCCTACCTCCCCCGCCGGCACCTCCCGACCAGACTCGTCGATGATCGCGAAACGGGAAGGGCCGGCCGGGCGCCCTACGGTGTGCAGCGCCACCGCTTCAGGATCGTCGCGGCGGGTCCAGGAACCGGCGCCGATCTCAGACATCCCCCACTGCACCACCAGCGGGCAGCCGAACAGGCGGCGGGCTTGGCTGACCAGGCGTTGGGGCGGTGCCACCCCGCCCGTTCGCACCTCTTTCAAGCGGAGGCCGGAACGAGGATGTTGGGCCAGCTCGCCTAAGGCGTCCAGCAATTGCGCCGGGACCGCCACCGCCGACGTCACCCCCTCTTGGACCAGCAAGTCGACAAAGGTCTTGGGGTGAAAGTGGGGAAGGATGACCTGGCGGGCCCCCGACACCACCGCCAAGTGGATGGTGCCGATGCCAAACATGTGGGTAAACGGGCTGGCCGAGAGGATGGTGTCTCCTTCGCCGAAGGGAGCGTCGGCGGCCAGCCAGGCCGCGTTGGAGAGCAGTGCGTCATGGGTGTGGATGCACCCTTTAGGCATCAACGACTGGGTGCCGGAGGTAAAAATCAAGGCAAAGGGGGCCTCCGGGGCCAGCTCGGGCGGCCGAAACCCCCGGTCGGCCGACCAATCCTGGTCGAACGGCTCGCCATAGCCAAGGCCTGGGTCCGGGCGGGCCACCCACACGTTTTTGAGGTCCGGGAGCTCGCGCGCCAAACGCTCGACCATGGCCACGTAGTCGCGGTCGCCGACCCGATGCTGCACCAGCACCCCGCGGGCCCGCGCCACCTTCAAGAGGGCCCCCACCTCGTGGTCCCGGTATGGGGTGTGTAAGGTCATGGTGACCACGCCGGCCAAGGCAGCCCCCAAATGCGCCACGATGAACTCCCAGCTGTTGGGAAGCTGCAAGGCCAATACGTCACCGGGAACAAACCCTGCCGCCTGAAGCCTCGCTGCATAGGCCCGGGCCCGGCGGCCAAGCTCCCGCCAGCTCAGCCGCACCGTGCCGTCGACCACCGCCTCGCCCTCCGGGTGGCGGGACTCGGTTTGGACCAAGTATTGGGCTAGAGTCCACCCCCGTAGGCCTTCCCGGCGGAGGTGGGCTTCTGGCGGAGCCAGGTAGTCAGATGCAGTGATCACTGGACCATCAACTCACTTCGGTAGGCTTCCGGTACGGCAGGCATGGCAAGCTGATGTTCGCGCGCAAACGCCTCGGCGCGCCGCCAATACTCGCGCCGCATCTCGCTGTTGGTGCGCCGCTTGATCCCCCAGCGTTGAAACAGCGCGTTGTTGAGAGAATTGGCCTTCCCAAAGAACGGCAGGACGTTAGGCAGCACCTGGTCAAACGCGGCCTGCACAGCCGGGCGATTGTCGGGATTTTGCAACAGGTCGCGGACGATTCCCTGGCCCAGGCCGACGTGAAATCGCTCCTCGGGCATGGTCTTGATGGCCACCTCGCGCAGCGGGAGATACGAGCACTCCATCAAATCCTCCAGTTGGATGATCTCGGCCAAGTCCCCCAGCGCCTTTAGCACCCCGAACTCCACCCAGGTGACCATCGGGTAGTCAAACAGCGTCAGGGGCCGCTTATTGGCTCGCCAGTCGATTCCCATTCCCTTGGCCAAGCGGGCAAACAACAGATGGTGACCGTACTCCTCCATCGCTACTCGGCTAACCAACCACTTGTAGCGAGGCGTAGGGGCCAGGCGATTGGCCGGCGCATCGAAGGTCTCTGCCCCCGTCAGCTCATTGATGGCGTGACTGACCACGATCTTGGCCACCGCGTTTTGATACTCTTCCGGCATGGTCTTGAGCGCCTCGGGTCCGGCAACGGTACCGGTGAATTTCTCCATGTCGTTATCCTCCTCGGTTGCGATGCGGCAAAGCTTTTGTCGATCATATATTATATCTTTCCTGTTCTGCATACGCCTTGCCAATCTTCCCCTTGAAGACTAACGTAATAGACGCCTCATACCAAGAAGAACCTTTGCAGAGGAGGACGGAAGTGGCGGTCACAGTCATCGAGCCGGTGATGTTTCGCGACACCGATGCCTCGGGTATCGGCCATTACATCGGCATGCTGCGTTACGTGGAGCGGGGCGAATACGCCCTGATGGAAGCGATTGGACACCCGGCGTCAGAACTGTACCTAGGGCGCCTGCATTTCCCCCGCGTTCACCTGGAGGTAGACTACCGCCACCCGATTCGCTTCGGCGAGTATCTCCGGATCGAGGCCGGGGTCATCCGGATCGGCACCACCTCGTATACCCTGGGCGTCTCGGTCTACCATCGCGACGACCAAAGCTTGCGTTTTCGGGCGGCGGTAACGGTGGTGGTGGTCGACGCGGAGACCATGCGCCCCACCCCCATCCCCGAGGCCTTGCGCTCTGGCCTCGCGCAGCACCTTTTAGACTAAGAAAGGTCCATCGGAAGCTTCTCGGCGAGGTCGAGGCCGCGTTCAAACTGTTCGTGGTACAAGGTGCGATACAGGCCACCGCGGTCCAAAAGCTCGCGGTGCGTGCCGCGCTCGACGATCT
>JAIMAE010000019.1 GCA_023512105.1 Bacillota bacterium
TTCATGCCCTTTGTAACCGAGGAGCTGTGGCAATCGTTACCCCACGAGGGACCCAGCATCATGGTGGCGCCCTGGCCGCAGGTTGAAACTCCCCCGGACCTCGAGGCCGAACGGCTGGTGGAGCGGGTGATGGCGGCCATCCGCACCGCTCGCAACTTGCGAGCGGAGCTTGGCTTGGCGCCCCAGACCACCGTTCCGCGGGCGGTGCTGGTCAGCGACGATCCGGCGGTTCGGGGGGCCTGGTCGGCCATGGAGGCGGAGATTCGGGAGCTGCTGCGCGTCGACCACCTAGAGGTGGTCGCCAGCGGGCGCGTGTCCCAGGCCATCGCCGGCGTCACCGAGGGCGGAACCGTCTATTTGCCGTTGGCGGGGGTGGTCGACCCGGAGCGGGAACGGGAGCGCCTGCGCAAGGCGCAAAAAGAGTTTGCGGCCGAGCTGGATCGGATTGAGCGGCGCCTGCAAGACGCCAACTTTCTCCAGCGAGCGCCCGGCGAGGTGGTGGAGCAGACGAAACAGCGCCAACAGGAGTTGCAGAACAAGTTGCGGCGCGTGGCAGAGCGGATGGAGGACCTGGCGTGAAAGACGAATGGTGGAACGGGGGCCCGACCGAGATACGTCCTGGGCTAGAGCGCATCGACGCGTTGTTGGATCGGCTGGGGCGCCCGGAGCGCGGGGTACCGGTGGTGCACGTGGCCGGCACCAACGGCAAGGGGTCGACGGCGGCGATGATTGCCACCGGCCTGGAGGCTCAAGGCTTTCGGGTCGGTTTGTTTACCTCCCCGGACTTGGGGGAGATCAACGAGCGGGTGATGATCAACCGCCAGCCCCTTCCCGAGGAGGTCTGGGACCGCCTGGGGCAGACGGTGGAAGAGGCCGGATGGGGGCTGCCGGACACCCCCACCTTTTTTGAGGCCGTCACCGCCCTGGGCTTTCTGGCCTTTCGAGAAGCCCAGGTCGACGTGGCGGTGGTGGAGGTCGGACTCGGCGGGCGCCTGGATTCCACCAACATCGTCCCGCCTCCGCGCTTGGCGGTGATCACCCCGGTGGCCTACGACCACATGGACCGCCTGGGTTCCACCATCGAGGCCATCGCCTGGGAGAAGGCCGGCATCCTCAAGGCGCCCGCTCCGCTGGTCCTGGCTCGCCAGCCCTACCCCGCCGCGGAGGCGGTGATCCTGAACCGGGCCCGCGAGCTCGGCATCCGCTGGGCGCGGCCCGAGGGACAGACCGAGCACGATGGGGAGGTGGCCCGCTACCGGTCTCCGGCCGGGTTGGTGGTGGAAGTGCCGCTGGCCGGACGGTACCAAGCCGACAACCTTGCTACCGCCTGGACCGCGCTGGAGGTGCTGCACGCCGGCGGGCATTGTCCCGACCTGGAAGCAGCTCGCGCGGCGCTCCAGCGCTTTCAGTGGCCGGGGCGCTTTCAAGTGGTCGAGCGCCAACCCTTGGTGGTCTTTGATGGGGCGCACAACCCGCACGGGATCGCGGCGGTGGTGGAGACGTTGCAACAGTTGCCTTGGCGACGCCACCGCTGGCAGCTGGTGTTCGCGGCGCTCAGCGACAAGCCGGGATTGGCGATGTGGGAACGCCTGGCCGCTCAGGTGGCGGGCGGGGTGATCACCGAGGTGCCGTCGGTCCGCCGCACCCCGGTGTCGGAATGGGCAGGGCGCCTGCCCGCGACGTTTGCGGTCGAGCCCGACCCAGTTCAGGCATTGGCCTTGGCGCTCGAGCGGGTCGAGCGCGGCCTGGGTGACGCCATCCTGGTCACCGGATCGCTGGCGCTCTTGGCCCATCTCAACCGCGCCGACGCACTGCGGGCGCTGCTGTCTCGACGGTGAATTTCTCCAATTGCCCTGGTATTTTCGCCAGTGGTATGCTGAATTTCGGCGACCTCGGGCGATGCCTGGGGGCGGGTTCAGGGGCGCTTTGGTCTCGATCCCAGACGAGCCTTGGAATGGCGAGGTCCAACGGGAAGATGGGGAGGGTTCGTGCGCAATCGACGCGGAGGCCGAGTAGGCCTGACCCTGTTGTATATCGTCCTCGGGGCCATCGTCGGCGGCATGGTCGGTCGTTTTTTGCAAACTTGGTGGCCTCCTCTAGGTCGGGACTGGGTGATGCTGGGCAGCACCCAGGCGCCATGGTCGCTCAACCTAGGGGTATTTGGAGTGACGGTGGGCGGCTGGTTGAAGTTAAACCTCGGAGGTATGGTGGGCATGGTGGTGGGGCTGGTGGCAGCCCGGCGGCACGGTTGAGGCCATGGAGCTGATCTTGGCCAGTGGCTCACCGCGGCGCATCGAGCTCCTGCGCCGCCTGCATCTTCCCTTTCAGGTTGAAGTATCCGAAGCCGATGAGTCGCCGCGCCCCGGGGAGCGCCCGGAGGCGATGGTGCGGCGGTTGGCGGTGCTAAAGGCCGTGCTGGTGGCCCGGCGGCATCCTCAGGCGGTGGTATTGGCGGCCGACACCACGGTTGCGCTGGGGGAGCGGATTTTGGGCAAGCCGGCCGACCCGCAAGAGGCCAAGGCCATGTTGAGCCTGCTCTCTGGACGACGCCACCAGGTGTATTCCGGCGTTGCCGCCTATCAAGAGGCCCGCGGGCGGGGCTGGGTGCGCACGGCGGTGGCCCAGGTAACCTTTCGCACCTTGAGCGAGGAGGAAATTTTGGCTTACATCGCCACCGGTGAGCCGATGGACAAGGCCGGGGCCTACGCCATTCAAGGCGGGGCCGGGGGGTTTGTGGAGGCGTTCCAAGGCGATTTGGAGGCCGTGATTGGGTTGCCGTTAGACTTGGTCAAAGCGCTGTTGCGCCACTTTGCCGACTGAGCAGGAGAGTTGCGGGGGAAGGGGAAGACCGGTGGCCACCGTGATGAAGGCGTTGCCTCCCGACGAACGACCGCGGGAACGACTGTTGCGCCACGGCCCGGCGGTGCTGGGGGACGCGGAACTGTTGGCGGTGTTGCTCGGGCAGGGGACTTTTGGCCAGTCCGCCCTCGATTTGGCGCGGACGCTGTTGCAGGATGGCTGGGCGGCGCTGCTGCAGCGCAGTCGCACCGAGCTGATGAAGGTGCGCGGGCTGGGACCGGCCAAGGTGGCGGTGCTGCTGGCGGCTTTGGAGATCGGGCGGCGGCTGCGGGTGGACAGCCACGGGCGCACCATCGGCGGCCCTCACGACGTCTTGCCCTGGGTCGAGGACATGCAGTGGCTGAGCCAAGAGGAGTTTCGGGTGCTGTATTTAAACACCAAGCACCGCGTGTTGACGGTGGAGACCGTGTTTCGCGGAGGGCTCGACAGCGTCGAGGTGTTCCCGCGCGAAGTGTTCCGACGGGCGGTGGCGCATTCGGCGGCGGCGGTGATTGTCGCCCACAACCACCCCAGTGGGGATCCCAAGCCCAGCCCGCAGGATCGCGCGCTTACCGACCGCCTGGAGCAAGCGGGCACGATACTGGGCATCCCGGTGTTGGACCATATCATTGTTGGACATGGGCGCCATATTAGTCTGAGGAACCATCAGGTGACGGAGCTGAGATAGGAGGACGGTTGTCGGCATGTTTTTCAAATCCTTATATGGGGCCTTCTCTCGGGATATGGGGATCGACCTCGGGACCGCCAATACGGTGGTGTTCGTCAAAGGCAAGGGGATCGTCCTGCAGGAGCCGTCGGTGGTGGCCATCGACCAGATGACGGGGGAGATCATCGCGGTCGGGCAGGAAGCCAAGCAGATGGTGGGACGCACTCCCGGGAACATCCGGGCGGTGCGGCCGCTCAAGGACGGCGTGATCGCCGACTTCGACATCACCCAGGCGATGCTCAAATACTTCATCCATAAGGCCGTCCCCAATATGCGCTTTTTTCATCCCTTGGTGGTGATCGGGGTTCCCTCCGGCGTCACCGGCGTCGAAGAGCGAGCGGTCCGCGACGCCGCCATCCAGGCCGGGGCCCGAGAGGCGTTGGTGGTGGACGAACCGATGGCGGCGGCGATTGGCGCCGGGCTGCCGGTCAACGAGCCTACCGGCAACATGATCGTCGACATCGGCGGCGGAACCTGCGAGGTGGCCATCATCTCCCTCGATGGCATCGTCACCTCCAAGTCGATTCGGGTGGCCGGGGATGAGATGGACGAGGCGATCGTCAATCACATCAAGCGCACCTACAACATGATGATCGGAGAGCGCACGGCCGAGGAGGTCAAGATCACCATCGGCTCCGCCTATCCGCCGGACCATGAAGAATACATGGACGTGCGCGGCCGCGACTTGGTCACGGGCCTGCCCAAGACCTTGAAAGTCAACTCGACCGAGATTCAACGCGCCTTGGCCGAGACCATCAACCCGATCATCGACGCCATCAAGGCTACCTTGGAGAAGTCACCGCCCGAACTTGCGGCCGACATCATGGACCGCGGGATCGTGATGACCGGAGGCGGTTCTCTCCTGCGCAATTTTGACAAATTGGTGAGCGCGGAAACCGGGATGCCCGTGCACCAAGCCGAAGACCCGTTGTTGACGGTGGTGCGGGGGACCGGGATGGTCCTGGAAGACCCTCATCATCTCGCCGCCCTGCGGCGACGCAACCGTAGGTAGAAGACTCGTCGGCGAGCGGGCCGCCAGGAGGGGTGCGGATGGGGGGGCTGTGGCAGCGATGGCGCCGGCCCGTGGTCTTGCTGTTGGTGATGGCGGTGGTGACGATGAGCCTAAGTTTCACCGCCCAGATGCGGGGACGACTGGTCAGCCTCTCCGGCCTGTTCAGCTGGGCGACCGCTCCCGTGGAGACCGGCTTTTCCGCGGTCGGCCTTAACGTCACCCAGGCGGTGTACCAGGGCCGTCAACTGTGGCGCCTGAACGCCGAAAACGCCCGGTTGCGGCAGGAGTTGGCCAGCTACAACAGCCTGCGCGCCGAGCTCGACCAGGTCCTGGCCGTCAACGACCAGCTGCGGGCGGCCCTGGGGCTCAAGGCCCAGCTGGGTCAAACCCAAGGGTGGCGCCTGGTCACGGCCTCGGTGATCGCTCGCAACCCCGACACCTGGTTTGACACCGTGGTCATCGACCGGGGAGAGAACAGCGGAGTCCGACCTGGCATGGCGGTCATCGTCCCCCAAGGGGTGGTGGGCCGGGTGGTGTCGGCCACCCCCAACACCGCCACGGTGATGCTGCTGTTGGATCCGGATTCCGGGGTGGGGGCGGTCGACGTGCGCTCGCAGGCAGCGGGGATCGTGCGGGGGCGCGACCCGGTGTCTGGCACCCTAAGTTTCCAGCTTTTCTCCCACCGGCCGGACATCAAGCCGGGCGATGTGGTGGTCACCTCCCAGTTTAGCCAGTACTTCCCCGCCGGCCTGTTGATCGGGCAAGTCGCGACCGTGCGCCCCACCCAGTTCGGCCTGACGGTGACGGCCACGCTTGAGCCCAGCGTGCATTTTGATCAACTGGGCTGGGTCACGGTCATCGAACAGTTTCCTCCCGGCGCCGCGGTGCCGCCCCTGTACGGAGGGGGCTCCTGATGCGCTGGCATTCGCGCTTCATCCATTGGCTGTGGTTGGGGGCGGCCGCGCTGGTCCTTAAAACCTCGCTCTTGCCCTATTTCTTTCCCAGCGGCTACGTGCCCGACCTGGTGCTGGCCTTGGTCGCGATTTTGGCCTTTTACGAGAACTGGCCGCGGGGACTGGCGATGGGGCTGGTGTTGGGCCTGCTCCAGGATCTCTGGGCCGGTCGCTTAATCGGTCTCAATGCCTTCACCTTTGCCTTAGTGGGGGGTGGGGTGGCGTACCTGCAGGCCAAGCTGGTCCACGACCGTCTGTTTGTGCCAGGCCTGTTGGCCGGCCTGGCGGCGGGGTTTGCCGGGCTCTTGGACGGCGTGCTGCTCCACCTCTCGCCACTAGGCCTCTCCTGGGATACCGCGCTGGCCCCGTTGCCCTACCGGATTTTGACCACCATGTTGTTGGCCCCCGCCTTTGGCCAAATTTTGGGGTTAAAACCGGAGGTGCGCGTCGACTATCGTCGTTCCCACCTCTAAGGGCGCCGGTGCCGACGCCGGGCGTCGCTTGGCGTCGCCCTGGACGTCGCCCGCTGCCGCTTTTTGGCCCCAAAAACTTCGCCACTCCGGTCAGGCTTCCAGGAGGAGTTCTCCATCCAAGGGAGAATCTGTAAGTTGGTGACGCTGGATGGAGGAGGCGCCGAGGGTGGCCAAACGGAGAACGGGCGAGTTCTTTCCCGACTGGGCGGGGAACGGTTCGGAGCCGGAGGCTGGCGGCTTCGGCTCATCCGGGTTCCATCGCGCCTCGGGTCGAAACCCGGTGGGGGAAGGGTGGCAGGGACGGCCATCCGAAACCCCTGACTGGTATGAAGAGGCGCGGCGACATCCGACGGTCTTGATCCGGAGGACCTTGCGCTCCGGGCAGACGGTGCGATTTGCCGGCAACGTGGTGGTGCTGGGCGATGTCAATCCTGGGGCGGAGATCACCGCCGGTGGGGACATCGTGGTCATGGGTTGGCTGCGCGGAGTGGCCCACGCCGGGGCAAGGGGGGATCAGCGGGCCATCGTCAGCGCCTTTCGCTTGGCTCCGACGCAACTGCGGATTGCCCATCTCATCGCGCGGGCGCCTGACGCGGGGGAGGATCACGTGCCCGACGTCCCCGAATATGCCGAGATTCGCAATGGACAGTTGGTGATCGACCGCTGGCCGGCCAGCCGGTGACCGGACAGCTAGTGTAAGGGGGAGTTGTGCCGATGGGGGAAGCAATCGTCATCACGTCGGGTAAAGGGGGCGTCGGCAAGACGACCACCACCGCCAACCTTGGGGCGGCGTTGGCGCAAGTGGGGATGAAAGTGGCGCTGGTGGACGCCGATATCGGCCTGCGCAATTTGGACGTGGTCATGGGGCTGGAGAACCGCATCGTCTACGACCTGGTGGACGTGGTCGAAGGGTTCGCCAAGTTGAAGAACGCCCTGATCAAGGACAAGCGGTTTGAAAACCTCTACCTCTTGCCGGCCGCCCAGACCCGGGACAAGACGGCCGTCAGTCCAGAACAGATGCAGGACCTGGTCCTGAAAATGAAAGAGGATTTTGATTATGTCCTGATCGATTCCCCGGCCGGAATCGAGCAAGGGTTTCGCAACGCGGTGGCCGGAGCGGACCGCGCGCTGGTGGTGGCCACGCCCGAGGTCTCCTCAGTTCGGGATGCCGACCGCATCATCGGGCTGTTGGAGGCCCAGGAGAAGCACAAGCCCAGCCTGATCATCAACCGAATCCGCCCGAACATGGTGCGGCGCGGCGACATGATGGACATCGACGACATGATCGAGATTTTGGCCATCGAGCTGCTGGGAGTGGTGCCGGAGGACGAGACTATCGTGGTCTCCACCAACCGGGGGGAGCCGGCGGTCTTAAATCCACAGTCGCGGGCCGGGGAGGCCTACCGCAACATCACCCGGCGACTGATGGGCGAGGACGTGCCGCTGTTCAAATTGGAGGAAGAGTCGGGATTTTTCGGGCGCATCCGCAAGTTGATGGGATTACGGGGGTAAGGGGTGGGGAGATCGGTGTTTGACTTGCTGGCCCGGGTTTTCGGCCGCGAGGAGTCCAGCAAAACCGTGGCCAAGGAGCGGCTGCGGTTGGTGCTGGTTCACGATCGGACCAGCCTATCGCCGGAGACCCTGGAACATCTCAAGGACGACTTGCTCAAGGTAATCTCGGAGTACCTGGAGATCGACGACCACGGGTTCCGCGTCGACGTGGCCCGACAAGACGACTCCATGGCCCTGGTGGCCAACATCCCCGTGAAGTGGGTGAAGCGGCCAACGCCGGGCAACTGAGGCCAGGGCCTATCCGCTCCGGATGGGAAAATCCTTACCGTGCGCTCAGACCTGGTTTAGCCCAACCTGGTGGACTCGGCTTGGCAGGGCGAGGCAAAAGCGAGCTTGCCCGCCAAACCGGCCAAAATCTGACCGCGAGGGGCCCCGGGCTTTTCGGTATACTGGACGGTAGTGGCATGCCGGGACTCGCGGGAGCGCGGGAGGGGGCTGGTCGAGCTTGGGTGACCGCCAGGTGTGGCGTCATTTCGACTATTTGAGCTTTAGCGTCATGCTGGTGCTCTCAGGGCTGGGGTTGTTGTTGGTCACCTCCGCCACCCAGGCGATCGCCCCGCCTCATCATCCGCTCTACTACACCGTGCGCCAGGTGTTGTGGATCGCGCTCGGCTTGGGCGTGCTGTTCGTCACCACCGCGGTTCCCTACGAGCGGTTCAAGGCCTTGGCCCCTTACGTGTGGGGCTTGGCCGTGTTGCTGTTGCTGGTGGTGTTGGTCAAAGGGCATGCGGCGCTAGGGGCTCAGCGGTGGATTCAGCTGGGGCCGTTTGAACTGCAACCCTCGGAGTTCTCCAAAGTGGCGGTGGTGCTGGGGTTGGCCACCTACCTGGACCGGGAGGAACGCCTGACCCGGTGGCGGGACATCGCCAAGGCCCTGGCGGTGGTGGCGGTGCCGATGCTGCTGATCTTAAAGCAGCCGGACTTGGGCACGGCCTTGGTCTTGGTGGCCATCGTGGCGGCGATGTTTTACATCGCCGGCGTACCGGGTTGGAAGATGTTGCTGATGTTTCCCGGTGGTCTGGCGGTGGTGGTGCTCTGGATCTACCTCCACTTTCGCTTCCACCTGTTCATCCCCATGCACCAGTATCAGCTCAACCGGCTGATCATCTTCCTGGATCCGCAGACCGACCCCTTGGGGGCTGGGTTTAACGTCATCCAGGCCCGGATTGCCGTCGGCTCCGGCGGCATGTGGGGGGCCGGGCTGTTTGGCGCCTCTCCCAGCCAACTGAGCTTTTTGCCCGAGTCCTACACCGACTTCATCTACGCGGTAATCGGCGAGGAGTTGGGGTTCGTCGGGGCGGCTGCGGTACTGTTCCTGTACTTTCTTTTGATCGTGCGCGGGCTGAGCATCACCGCACAGTCCCGCGACCGCTTCGGCAGCTTGCTGGCCGCCGGGGTGACGGCGCTGTTTGCCTTCCACGTTCTGGAGAGCGCCGGGATGGCCTCCGGGGTGATGCCGGTGGCCGGGGTGCCGCTTCCCTTCGTGTCTTATGGCGGCTCTGCCTACCTGACCGACGCCGCCAGTCTGGGGCTGATGATCAACGTCTTTATGCGTCGACACGCGGTACCTTATCCCGAGACCCAAAACAAGATTATGGTATACTCTACCCGTCAAATTCCCGAATGAGGACGGTGTCCCTTGCTGCACCTAAGCTCCGCCCACGGCCGGTTCCCGATCTTCGCGTTTGATCAACAGGCGGCAATCTCCCTTAACCATTTGAGCCTGAGCCATCCGCTGTGGAATGTTCTGGCCACCATCTTGGCCAAGTACAGCCCCGAGCTCTGGGCGGTGCTATTTCTGCTCTTTTGGTTCTGGCCGCCCCGGGTCCAGAACCGGGCCCGCCGCGCCGTGGTCTATGCCGTGCTGGCCGGAGTCTTGGCCCTGGTGGTCAACGTGGTGCTGGGTCATCTTTTGCCCTACCGGCCTCGCCCCTTCGTCTACCTCCCCACCCTGATCCATCCTCTGGTCGCCCACAACCCCGGGACCTCCTTCCCCAGCGACCACGCCGCGGGCAGCTTCGCCTTCGCGGTGGCGCTGTTCTACGCAGGTCGGCGCGACGGGTGGTGGGCCTTGTTGTTCGCCGCCGCCGTGGCCGTGGCCCGGGTTTACGTGGGGTTGCACTGGCCGAGCGACGTGCTGGCTGGAGCGCTGATCGGCACCGTCTGCGGACTTTGGGTGCTTTCGGTGCGCGACCACCTGGAAGGCTTGGTGCGCGTGCTGTTTGGCCTGTTCCGGATCCAAGGGGGGCGACGCTACCGGTTCCGGCGTTAACCGGGGCATGTTTGTCCGCCAGGGGGCATAGCTTTTCCCGGGAGGGATCGCTATGCAGCCAGAGCCGACCCCACAGTGGGCTCGCCCGCCACGCCCGCGGCCGTCCCGGTTCCTCACCCAACTGGTGGCCGCCCTGGTGCTCTTCAGTTTGATCCGGGTGGGGCTAAGCCGCCTGCCGCATCCCTACCGCGCCTTGCTCGGACACACGGTCCAGCAGTGGCTGACCGCCAGCACCCCCTTGCCCTCCCAGTGGTCCCAGGTGGTGGCCAAAGGTTTTGCGTCATCTTCATCCCCGAGCACGCCCGGCTGGCCGCCGCCCGTCGACTCGGCCACCCGTCTGGTGGAGGGGTACGGATGGCACCACCCGGGGCCGGAGGCGCAATTTTTCCCGGGGTTGCAGCTGCAAAGTGCCCCCGGCACCTCCGTGTACGGGGTCCCGGGGGGGACGGTGACCGCCGTCCAATCCCAGGCCGGCGGGGTGGAGGTGGAGGAGGCCGTCACCGCCGACACCGCCGTCGTCTTCAAGGGGCTGGCGGCCGCCAAGGTCTCAGCCGGGCAGACGGTGGGTTCCACAGAGGCGGTGGGCGTCTCGGGCAGTGGACCCTGGACGCTTGAGGTCTTGGTGCACGGCTACCCCGTCGACCCCTTGGAGCCGCAATTCTACGGCCAGCGCTTTCACCCCTCGCCTGGTGCCTGACGTGTCGGGAGCGACCTTCTGGCGGAAGATCGCCGTCAACCCGCTGTTTGCGGTCTCGGCGGCCTTGTATTGGGCGCTGGGCGAAGGGCGGCTGTTCTTGATGGCCTTTTTGGCCGTCACCTTGCACGAGTTGGCCCACGCCGCGGTGGCGGAATGGTTCGGACTGCGGGTAGACCGGGTCGAGATCTGGCCCTTTGGGGGCATCGCCGAAATCTCCGGGCTGGAAGGCCAAGACCCCTACCTCGAGGCGATGATCGCCTTGGTTGGGCCGTTGCAAAATTTCGCCGTGGCCGCCTTGGCCACCGTCCTTGGCCCGGCCTTGGCCATCTCCTCCCCCTGGGTGGACGCGTTTGTCAACGCCAACCTGCTGATTGGGTTGATCAACCTGGTGCCGGCCACCCCCCTAGACGGCGGCCACATGCTGCGCGTCTTTTTAGCTCCGCACGTGGGCTACCGCAAGGCGGAGGCGGTGGCGCGCGAGGCCGGGCTGTGGCTCGGGCGGGCCCTTTTAGCGGGGTCGCTGGTGGCGATCGGGGTCGGTCGCCCGGCCTTGAATCTGTTTTTGTTCGCCGGCTTTCTCTATTGGGGGGCTTGGCGCCGCAGCCGGCAAGCCACCTACTGGATCCTGCGCGACCTGGCCCTGCGCCGGGCTGCCTTTGCCCGCCGCCCGGTGTGGCGCCTGGACGACTTTGCGGTGCGGGACACCGCCCCGCTCGGCCAGGTGCTGGCGGTGATGCGCCCGCTCCGCTACCACCGGGTGGCGGTGGTGGATGAGGAGTTGCGCCGCCTTGGCACCCTGTGGGAAGAGGAACTGTTAGAGGGACTGGCCCGCCACGGGCCCGAGGTGCCCATCGGGCGGCTGTTAGCGTCGCGTTGACGCGGTCATAGCGAACCTCTATGATGGGGGCAAGGGAGGGGCTGGTAGGCGCTCGAGCTCACGAGCGTGGGACGTGCCCTTCGCATCACCTATCCAAGGTCAGCGGGAAAGGAGTTATTGCATGTCACGGCGCAAGCGTCGCCGTTGGGGGATTCTTCCCGCAGAAGAAAGCGGAAAGGCGGTCAATGGGTCCGGCGCCGAATCCCCAGGGGACGCGGGAGCAGATAGCGCCCCCGTTGTGCCGGAGCGAAAAAGTTTTAAAGAGCTTTTGGTGAACATGGTAGGGTCCCGCCAAAGTCGCCTGGCCATTTTGGAGGATGGTCAGCTCGTCGAATTCTACACCGAACGCGATGACGAGGAACAGGCGGCGGGAAACATTTACAAAGGCCGCGTGGAGAACGTGCTGCCGGGGATGCGGGCGGCCTTTGTCAACTTGGGGCTGGATAAAAACGCGTTTTTGTACGTCGACGACGCCCACGGGCCAGAGCGCGACCGCCGTAAAACCACCGCGATTCAAGATGTACTCAAGGTCGGCCAAGAGGTGGTGGTCCAGGTGGCCAAGGAGCCGATCGGGACCAAGGGCGCGCGGGTGACCACCAATCTGAGCCTGCCGGGGCGGTATTTGGTCCTGACTCCGTACTCGGAGACGGTCGGGGTCTCGCGGCGGATTGAATCGGAGGCCGAACGCGAACGCCTGCGGGCGATCGCCGAGAAGATTCGCCCCAAAGGGATGGGCCTGATCGTCCGCACCGTGGCGGAAGGGGCCTCGCAGCGGACGCTGATGCGCGACCTGGCCTATCTGCGCCGGCTGTGGAGCCGCATCCGCCAGAAGGCCAAGACGGCCAAAGCCCCCACCGTGCTGCACCGGGAAGCCGGGCTGATCGCACGGACGATTCGCGACCACTTCGACGAGTC
Source organism: Bacillota bacterium (assembly GCA_023512105.1). GTDB lineage: Bacteria > Bacillota > Sulfobacillia > Sulfobacillales > Sulfobacillaceae > JAIMAE01. The sequence continues at coordinate 12,337 of JAIMAE010000019.1, forward strand.
GGTCGACCGCCTGATCATCGATTCGCCACGGGCCTATCAACGCGCCCGCGAGATGGCGGCCTCGCTCTCGCCGGGGTTGAAGGACCGGATCGAGCTGTATCAAGGCGAGGTCCCGCTCTTCGAGGCCCGCGGGGTGGAAGCCGAGTTGGAGCGGGCGCTCAAGCGGCGGGTCTGGCTCAAGTGCGGCGGCTACCTGGTGATCGACGAGACCGAAGCCTTGACCGTGATCGACGTCAACACCGGGAAGAACGTCGGGACCACCGACCTCTCCGACACCGTGTTGGCCACCAATTTGGAGGCGGCGGTGGAGATCGCCCGGCAGCTTCGGCTGCGGGACATCAGCGGGATTATCGTGGTCGATTTCATCGACATGGAGCAGGAGGCGGACCAAAAGGCCGTTATCCGGGCCTTTGAAGAGGCGCTGCACGAGGATCGCACCCGGGTCACGGTGTTGGGGATGACCCGACTCGGACTTTTGGAGATGACCCGCAAGAAGGTCCGAGAGTCCTTGCTCGACCAGATGACGCGGGTCTGCCCGTTGTGCGAGGGGCGGGGGCACATCCTCTCGGAGGAGGTCACCGCCCGGCGGTTTAGCCAACGCATCGCCGAGAAGCTCAGAGAGACGGGGGCCGAGGCGATTTTGGCCGAGGCCCATCCCCACGTGGCCGCCCACCTGATCGGTCCCGGCGGAGCCAACCTGCGCGAGCTGGAGCGGGAGACCGGCCGCTCGATCTACGTGCGGGGATCTGACCTGTGTGAGCTCGACGAGCTTCGGATCGTCAAAGTCGGCAGCAAAAGCGAAGTCGAGGCGATGGCGCTGCCGGTGCACGAAGGGCACCGGATGGAGCTGGTGGTCGAAGAGCGCCACGCCACCAATCCCCGCGACGGGATCAGCCGGCTGGCCGGCTACGTGATCGACATCGAAGGCGCCGGCAATCGGGTGGGCGAACGCGTGGAGGTGGAGATCGTCCGCACCCTCCGCACCTTCGCGACCGCCCGGGTGATCAACCCGCCGGAACCGATTCCGCTGCCGCCCTCCTCCTTGATGCGGGTGGAAGAAACGGTGGAGGCGGTGGAACTGTGGCAAAGCGGGGGGGCGGTTTGACAACCGTTTTGCTCGTATGTTAGGCTCTTTAAGGTTTGGCGCCGGAAAGGCGCCAGGGTTTCGGGGAGGTTGTCGAGGGTGTACGCGATCGTGGAGACAGGAGGGCGCCAGTACCGGGTGGAACCCGGCCAGGTGATCCTGGTGGAGAAGTTGCCGGTCGAGGAAGGGTCGGAGGTTGCCATCGACCGTTGCCTGATGGTGGCCGGGGACGATGGACAAACCTGGGTCGGTACGCCCTACGTGCCCGGCGCGGCGGTGGTGGCCAAGGTGATCCGCCAAGAGCGCGGGCCGAAGATTTTGGTCTTTAAGTACAAGCCGAAGGTCAACTACCGGCGGCGTCAGGGGCATCGCCAGAGCCTGACCCGGCTGGAGGTCTTGCGCATCGAGTTGCCGGGCGCGGCGTCGTGATTCAAATCCGCCTGCGGCGGACGGCGGCCGGGGAGCCGGTGCGACTGACGGTCCGCGGACATGCCGGAGCGGGAGAGTACGGCCGGGACATCGTCTGCGCGGGAGTCAGCGCGTTGGTGGAGACGTTGGCGTTGGCGTTGCCAAAGACGTCCGGGTGGCGGGGCCAGATCCGGGTCGAGGCCGGATCGGCGGACTTTGTGTTCACCGCCCCGCTCTCCGCCGAGGTGCGAGCCGTCGCGGAGGCCTTGGTGGCCGGATTGGCCGATTTGGCGGCCAGTGCCCGTCCTTACGTGCGTTTTGAAGAAGTGCGAGAAAGGGGGGAATGACCATGCGGCTTCAGCTGTTTGCCCACAAGAAAGGGGGCGGGAGCTCCCGCAACGGACGCGACTCGAAAGCCAAGCGGCTTGGGGTCAAGCGGCACGACGGGCAGGTGGTGACGGCGGGAAGCATCATCGTGCGCCAGCGCGGAACCCGCCTGCACCCGGGTCGCAACGTGGGTCTCGGACGAGACTACACCCTGTTTGCCCTGGTCGACGGACGCGTTGCGTTCCGCGAGGGTCGGGGCGGCCGGCGCGCAGTCGACGTGATACCAGTGGAGGGGTAACCCGCATGAAGGCCTGGGACAGACACCCGGCGGCCTTGTGGATCCCCATCGTCCTACTTGGGGCGGGGAGTTATTGGATACCCCGCCCCTGGTCGTTGGCGGCCTTTGCCCTTGGGGTGGGGTGGGCCTGGGGATGGACCAGTTGGCGAGGGATGGTCCAAGCGGTGCAGTGGGCGCGCCGCCTGCGCCACCGCAGCGCCAACCAACTGCAGGTGGTGGCGGGCTGGCTGGAGCTTGGGCGCGTGGACCGCGCGGAGGAATCGTTGCAACGGATCAATCGCCTGCTTGCCGAAGAGACCGGTCGTTGGGCCGGTCTTTCCGCACTGTGGGCGTATGCCCTGTTGGAGGCGGAGCAGACGGCGGAGGCCCACGGGGTGGAGTGCCGGTGGGAGGGGAGGGTGCGCAGCGAGCTGGGCTGGTGGGGCCTTATCATGTTCCGCTACGCGCTATCCCGGGTGCTTCCCCGCGCTGGGGAACAGGTCACGGTGCGTTTTGGGGCTCCTGCCGGCTTCTGCCTGTGTTGGCACCTGGGTCCCAAACCGCCGCCCCGCCTTTGGGGAGGGTTCAAAGCCGACCATCGCGACCACACTATCTGCGTGCGCTGGGGACGTCTGGGCCAAGTGCTGCCTCCGGCCGAAGCCGGATTGGAGAAGGTCGGGAGTTAAGGCGGGGCGGTTATGTTTGTCGATGAAGTTCGCATTTACGTGGAAGCGGGCCACGGGGGTAACGGGGCGATCACCTTTCGGCGGGAGAAATACGTGCCGCGGGGGGGACCGGACGGCGGGGACGGCGGGCGCGGAGGCAGCGTCGTCCTCTTGGTGGACGCCGGCCTCAGCACGCTGGCCGACCTGCGCCACCAGATCCATTACCGCGCTCCGGCCGGACAACCGGGAGGGCGCAATCATCGCCACGGGGCTAACGGCGAGGACGTGGTCATCCGCGTGCCGCCGGGCACCCGAGTCTGGGACGACGCCGGGCAGCTGTTGGCCGATCTGACTGAGGCCGGGCAGCGCCAGGTGGTAGCCCAGGGCGGACGGGGCGGTCGCGGCAATGCCCACTTCAAAAGCCCTACCCACCGCGTCCCGCGGGTGGCCGAGCGGGGACAGCCGGGGGAGGCGCGCTGGATCCGGCTGGAGTTGGTGCTGCTGGCCGACGTGGGGTTGGTGGGGTTTCCCAACGTTGGCAAGTCGACCTTGATTCGCGCCGTCTCCTCGGCCCGCCCGGAGGTGGCCGACTATCCGTTCACCACCCTGCGCCCTCACCTGGGGGTGGTCACGGGGTATGGCGACGCCTTTGTGGTGGCCGACGTCCCCGGGCTGATCGAGGGGGCGCATCAGGGGGAGGGCCTGGGGCACACCTTCCTCCGGCATCTGGAGCGCACCCGGCTGTTGCTCCATTTGGTCGACCTGAGTCCCCTCAGCGGTCGGGATCCCCGGCGGGACTACCAGATCATCCGCCACGAGCTGGAGGCCTTCTCCCCCCACCTGGCCTCGCGCCCGGAGCTGGTGGTCGCCAACAAGATCGACCTGCCCGAGGCGCGCGAGCGGTTCGGAGCGTTCGCCGAGCAAATGGCTCCCACCCCGGTGTGGGCGATCTCGGCTGCCACCGGCGAAGGGATTGCGCCGCTGATGTGGGAGGTGCGCCGCGCGCTCGACCGTCTGCCGCGGCCTGAGCCCAAGGAACCGCCACGGTTGGTGGTGCGCCCCCGACCGCTCGGCGTGCGGGTGGTCCGGGAGGAGGACGGGGTGCGACTGGTGGGCGACGTCGAGGAGCGCGCAGCCATGACCTATTGGGGCAATCCCGACGCGGAGGCCTACTTCTGCGAATACCTGCGGCGCCGCGGGGTGGTGGAGCTGCTAGCCCGGGAAGGCATCCCGGAGGGCACTCGGGTGTTGGTGGGGCCTGGTGCCTTGGTTTGGCGATACGGGGATTTGGCGGTGGAGGAGTAGGCCCCTGGCGCGCGGGAGAAATTCTTTGCCGGCGGGCGGCAGGGAGGGCAGGAAAACCGCCGAGGATGGCGAATATCCCGATACAATGGGCAAAGCACGTCGAGCGATAGGACTCATGGGAGGAACCTTTAACCCAATACACTACGGTCACTTGGTCACGGCTGAAGCCGCCAGGGACGCGTTTGGTCTAGACGAGGTTATCTTCATCCCTTCCGGCCAACCCCCGCACAAACCAAGGGCAACGGTCGCCAATGCCGAAGACCGGTATTTGATGACGCTTCTGGCGGTGGCGACCAACGTGCGGTTCGATCTCTCCCGCGTGGAGTTGGATCGGGGTGGGCCGTCCTATACGAGTGACACTTTGGCCTATTTTCACCAGCTGGACGAGACGGTAGACTGGTATTTCATCAGCGGGGCGGACGCCATCTTGGAGATCGCCTCGTGGCATGCCCCGGAGGACATCTTTCGTTACGCACACTTGATTGCCGCCAGCCGGCCGGGCTATTCCCTGGAACGTTTGGCAGCTCTCGAGAGTAAACTGGGCCGCGAGCGGATGGCGCGCATCCACCAAATCGAGGTGCCGGCGCTGGCCATCTCCTCCAGCCAGATCCGCGAGCGAGTGCGCCAGGGGCTGTCGATAAAATACTTGGTACCGGAAGCCGTCGAGCAGTATATTGTCAAAAAAGGGTTGTATCGGGATCCCGAGGGGTAAGCGGCTTTTTCTGCATACTCTGCGGAAGAGGCTCAATACTATACTTAGCGTCAGTGGTTTCCCAGCATCACGAGAATCTTTATCTGTTCGAGCGGATAATCGAATTCGGGTGCCTGGGTCCCTGGCCAGGTGCCTTTGGGCGTATTCTCACAGGGGGTGTACAATCAGTGGCGAGAACACTTTACGTCGGAAATCTGCCCTGGTCGACCAGCGAAGAGGAGCTGGCCCAGGCGTTCTCTCGGCATGCTCAGGTTTTGAGCGCGCGCATCATCACCGATCGTGAGACTGGGCGCTCGCGTGGCTTTGGCTTTGTGGAGGTTTCCGACGAGGACGCCGAGCGGGCCGTGGAAGCCATGAACGGCACGCAACTCGGCGGACGCGACATCATTGTCAACGAGGCCCGGCCCCGTCAAAGCAAGTATTAAGCCGTTGCGTCGCAGAAGGTCAAGCCGAGCCCCCCGGGAGGGGGGCTCGCGTCTTGTTGTCCAGATTGCGATAAAATCCGGAAGGGGGACCGGGATGGAGGAGGTTCCAAGCCTGGTGCGCGAACGGTTCGCGCGCTTAAGCGCCCCGCGCCAAGCCCACGTGGAGCGGGTGGCCGCGTTGCTCAAGGCGCTGACCCGGCACCACCGCTTAGCCTCCCCGGAGGCGGCCTGGCTGGCCGGCTATGGACACGACTTGTTCCGCGAGGAGTCGCGAGAGAGCCTGCTGGCCGAAGCAGCGCGCTTAGGGGTGGCGGTGGGGGCCGAGGAGCGGGAGGAGCCCATCCTCCTGCATGGGCCGGTGGCCGCGGCCTGGCTGAAGCAGGCCGGGTTAGGCTCCCCAGAGGTCTGGGAGGCGGTCGCCCATCACACCACCGCCGGGCCACGGCTGGGCGGCCTGGCCAAGGCCTTGTTCATCGCCGACGGGGTAGAGCCGGGGCGGCGCTACCCAGGGCGCGAGCGCCTCTATGATTTGGCCTTCGAGGACCTGGAGGCGGCTTGGTGCGCAGTGGTGGAGGAAAGCGCCCGCTACCTGGAGGGTCGGGGGCTGAGACTGCACCGAAAAATGGCAGCGGCCCGGGCCGAGTGCCAACGATGATGGAGGAGGGAGTCCTCACGAAGGACGCGAAAGAGGTGGCGCTGCTGGCCGCCGAGGTTTTGCAGGCGAAAAAGGGACAGCGGGTGGTCGTGCTGGACATGCGGCAGGTCACCCTGATTGCGGACTACTTTGTGATCGCCTCGGGACAGACCCCGATCCAAGTCGACGCCTTGGCCGAGCACGTCGAAGCCGCCATGCAGGCGGCCGGCGTGCCGCTTTTGCAGCGCAATGGACGCCAGCGAGCCCATTGGGTGTTGCTCGACTACGGCAGCGTGGTGGTGCACATCTTCACCGAAGAGGAGCGTCAATACTACAACCTAGAGCGCTTCTGGGGGGACGCCGAGGTCATCCCGGTGGGCTAACCTCCCTGTTGAGGAGCCGTCGCGGCCTGGAGCAGGCTCTGCAAGGCCGGACCGATCTGATCAGGTGTGGTCACCGGGGCGGCGCACACCGTGCCCCGACAGATGTACAGGGCCGGCATCGGCACCTCGGCGTACCCGCCTTGTCGGAAGGCCTCCGTGCCGGGTTTGACGGTGCGCACGATCCGGTTCTGGCTGTACAGCGCGTAGGCGGCTTGGCGGAGCTGATGGCCCGGCCGATGCTCCGATTCCACCACCGTCAGGCTTAACAGCGGGGTGCGGATGGCCTCGGCCAACAGGGCCCAGCTGGCCCCGAAGATCCCCTGCGAGGTGGCGTATTCCGAGAGCGCTCCCAACAGCGCCTCGGCCCGGTCCTGAAGCGACTCGTCGTCGCTGAGCGCGCCCAAGCGCCACAGCAACTGCGCCATCCACACATTTTCGTTGAGCGGCTGTTGCCGGTGACGGAGCCGACCGGCCTGATGGTGGGGATCCTCCAGTTGGTCGAAGTAGGCGGTGCCATCGAACAGGTGTTGGTCGGCCCAGGCCAAGAGCGCGCGGGCCCGCTCCAAAAACACCGGGTCGCCGCTGTACTCGTAGCCATCGACCAGCGCGTTGGCAAACACCGCCAAGTCCACCAACAGCCCGGGCAGGCTGGGGGTGCCGTCGTCGTAATGGTGGAGTCCTACCGCCGGGTCCCACATCCGGTCCCACAGCGCCTCCAAGGCCGTAAACGCGCTCGGGGCGTAGGTGGCGGGGTTGATCAGGGCCGCGGCCAACAACTGGGCCGAGATCATCCAGGCGTTGGCGTTGGTGTAAACCACTGGGTCCACCCGAGGGATGGGGCGCTGCTGGCGGGTCTCCGGGTCGAGCTGGTAGTACTCCTCGTCGGCGTCTTGCGAACCGCCCCACAGACCGCTCGGGTTGATCAGGGTGCGGTTGGCCCAGCCCAGCACGGCGTCGGCCACCTGCCGGTAGGATTCGTCTCCTAGGATTTGATAGGCGCGCAGGTACAACAGGGCCAGCTGGGCGTTGTCCTCCAGCATCTTTTCGTAGTGCGGGATGGTCCACTCCCGGGTGGTGGAGTACCGGAAGAACCCGCCGGCCAGCGGATCGAAGAGGCGGCTTCCCGCCATCGCGTCCAGGGTGCGGATGGCCATCCCCGCCGCCGGGGCATCCTGGGCGGTCAGGAAGTGCTGCAGGCAGAGCATCCACACGTCGGGGAGGGGAAACTTGGGCTGCAGCCCCAATCCCCCGTAGGCGCGGTCAAACTGTTGACGAATCGGGTTTAAAACTTTCTCGATCTCCGCCGGCTCGGGCTCGGTGAGCTCCGGATGCAAGGGGGGCTTGGGCACCTCGGCGGTGGCGGCCATCACCTCGTCTTGGTGTTCCCGCCAGTACGCCAACACCTGGTCCAGGAGGCTTTGCATCTGTTCAGGGGTGAGGTAGGTGCCGCCGGTCAGGATCTCGCCGCGAGGGGTGAGGATGGCGGTGGTCGGCCATCCCCCGAGGTTGTAGCGGGCATTGACGTCTGGCCGCTGATCGTTGTCCACCCGGACCGGGATGAACTCGCTGTTCAGGCGGCGGATGATGCCCTCGTCGGAGTAGGTGGTCTCATCCATGACGTGACACCAGTGGCACCACACGGCGGAGATGGAAAGACAGATCAGTTTGCGCTCCGCCTCGGCCCGCGCAAAGACCTCCGGGGAAAAGGGTTGCCACGCGATTTCCGAGGCCCGGTTGGGACGCGGGCTAAAGCGAAAGCTGGCATCGGCCATGTATGACTCATCCTTTCCTCTATGCGGCGGCTACCACAACCCGCCCAGCGACGTTATTATGATACCAAAAGTGGCCGGCGTCGCACCGGCGATGAGGCCATCTCCTGGATCCCCGGGGCGATCTGGCCCCAGGGGAGGCAGGAAGAAGGAGGGCGGCGATGGACGGCGACGGGCGGCCGGTGTTGGTCGCTACCGGCACCAGCTCGGCAATCGGACAAGCGTTGATGCGGCACCTAGAACCCGAGTGGCGCATCCTCGCGATCGGTCGGCGGGTCCACGGTGCGGACGCGGTGCCGGTGGACTTGGGGCAGGCGCCCTCGACCTGGCGGGCCCGGTTGGAGGAGGTGCTGCGGCGGCTGGGTGGACACCAGGTGGAGGCGGTGGTCCACCTGGCGGGGGTGGTGTTTGCCGACCGGTTTGAGGCGACCACCGAATACGAATGGGATGCCACCCTGCGCATCAACCTCTCGGCGGCGGCGCACCTCTTGCAGGCGGTGCGGCCCTGGCTGGGGGCGGGGTCCAGCGTGGTCCTGGTCTCCAGCGTCGACGCCTGGCTGGCGGCGGCCGACGGCCCGGCGGCGGCCTACGGGGCGGCCAAGGCCGGTCTGCTGGGGTTGATGCGCCACCTGGCCGCCGAGTGGGGGCCGGCCGGGATTCGGGTCAACGCCGTGCTCCCCGGGGCGGTGGCGTCGGGCAACGGCCCCCATCCGGAGAGCTGGAGGGCAATGGCGGAGCGGGTGGCGTTGCGCCGCCCGGCCGCGCCAGAGGAGGTGGCCCGGGCGATCGCCTTTTTGCTCGGCGAGGGGGCCTCCTACATCACCGGGGTGGGATTGCCGGTGGACGGGGGCCTGAACGTCACCTATTGAGGTCGGTGGTGCATAAAGAAGGGCGGGGGCGATTTGCCTTTTCCGGTAGAGGTAGGTAAAATAATTCAAAAATCATGGGGTCCGTGGCCTGGCGCGACCCGGGGGCCTTGCAACGCTTGCCGGCTCGCGGCGGGATTTTCGTGATCGGAGGCTTGGGCGGCCCCTCTGGCGCAGCCGGGGTGGCTCCGGGCGGTCCGGGTTGAGGCAAAGATGGAGGGCGAGGTTTCGCAATGCAGATTGAGCGGGACGTACCAGTACATGCCGGCAATCCCGACCGGTATGATGTCAAGGCGGTAGAGAGCTACTGGCAGGCCCAGTGGGAACGCGAGGAATTGGCCAAAACCGAGGTTGGGGACAAGCCAAAGTTTTACTGTCTTGAGCAGTTTCCCTACCCCTCAGGACACCTCCACATGGGGCACGTGCGCGTCTACACCCTGGGCGACGTCATCGCCCGGTACCGTCGGATGAACGGCTACGCCGTACTCCACCCGATGGGCTGGGATGCCTTTGGGCTGCCGGCGGAGAATGCGGCCATCAAGAGCGGAATCCCGCCCCGGGTGTCGACCATGAACAACATCGCCTACATGAAGCACCAGATGCAGGAGATGGGCCTGTCGTTGGATTGGTCCCGCGAGGTCACCACCTCCGAGCCGGAGTACTACCGGTTTACCCAAGAGCTGTTCCTCCTGTTCTTCGAACGCGGCCTGGCCTATCAAAAGGAGGGCCCGGTCAACTGGTGCCCCTCTTGCGAGACGGTGTTGGCCAACGAGCAGGTGGTGGAGGGCGCCTGCTGGCGGTGTGACTCTCCCGTGACCAAGCGCGACCTGCGGCAGTGGTACTTCCGGATCACGGATTACGCCGAGCGCCTTCTCCAAGACTTGGAGGGTCTGGACTGGCCGACCGAGATCAAGGTTCAGCAGGTCAACTGGATCGGGAAGAGCGTGGGCGCCGAGGTGGTCTTCCCAATCCCGGAGCTGGGAGAGAAGATCTCGGTCTTCACCACCCGCCCTGACACCTTGTACGGGGCCACTTACGTCGTCTTGGCCCCCGAGCATCCGCTGGTGGAGCGGCTGATTGCCGGCAAGCCCAACGCGGACGCGGTGCGCCGATTCGTGGCCGAGGAGCGGGTGCGCAGCGACATCGAGCGGACCGCCGAGACCAGCGAGAAACGGGGGATGTTCACCGGGGCGTACGCTCAGCACCCCCTGACCGGCCAGGCGGTCCCGATCTGGGTCGCCAACTACGTGTTGATGGACTACGGGACCGGGGCGGTGATGGGGGTGCCGGCTCACGACTACCGCGACTGGCAGTACGCCCGCAAGTACGGCCTGCCGATTCGGGTGGTGGTCACGCCCAAACTTCCGGTTCCCGAAGATTTGGTCGCCGAACGGGAGTACTCGTTGCCCGGCGTCTTGGTCGACTCGGGTCCCTTTACCGGGATGGGCAGCGAAGAGGCCAAGGCCGCCATCGCCGAGCACCTGGCCGAACGGGGGTTGGGAGGCCCCAGGGTGACCTACCGGATGCGCGACTGGCTGATCTCCCGGCAGCGGTACTGGGGTGCGCCGATTCCTGTGGTGCACTGTCCAGACTGTGGGGTGGTGCCGGTGCCCAAATCCCAGCTTCCCGTGCTCTTGCCGGAGAACGCCACCTTCACCGGCCGCGGCGCTTCGCCGTTGGCCCAGATCGCCGAGTGGGTGAACACGACCTGCCCGCGCTGCGGAGGACCGGCCCGCCGGGAGACCGACACCATGGACACCTTTGTCGACTCCAGTTGGTACTTCCTGCGCTACACCTCTCCCGGGGAGACCGACCGTCCCTTCGACCCCCAGGCGGTGGCCTTCTGGCTGCCGGTGGACGAGTACGTGGGCGGCAAGGAGCACGCCGTCCTGCATCTCTTGTACTCGCGGTTCTTCACCAAGGTGCTGTACGACGCGGGTTGGGTCCCGGTCCAAGAGCCGTTTCGCCGGTTGCTGGCCCAGGGCATGGTGGTCTACCGCGGGGCCAAAATGTCGAAGTCGAAGGGCAACACCTTAAGTCCGGAGACCATCTTGAGCGAGTGGGGGACCGATGCCACCCGCCTGTTTATCCTATTCGCCGCCCCGCCGGAAAAGGACTTCGAGTGGACCGAGCAGGGGGTGGAAGGTGCCTACCGGTTTTTGCAACGGGTCTGGCGCTTGGTGATGCGGGAGGAGGCGGTGCCGAGCGGCGACACGGCCGTCCAGGACGATGCGGTGCGGCGGGCCCGGGCGCGGGCGGTGAAAAAGGTCACCGAGGACTTGGGAGACCGGCGGGCGTTCAATACCGCGGTCAGCGCCCTGATGGAGTACACCAACTTCCTCTACCAGGCGGTCGGCTCGGCCTCGCCGCCGGTCCGCCGCGAGGCCCTGGAGACCTTGGTCCTGCTCTTGGCGCCGATGGCTCCCCACTTGGCCGAGGAGTTGTGGCGGCGGCTTGGCCACGGGGAGAGCGTCCACCGGCAAAGCTGGCCGACCTATGACCCGCGCTGGCTGAAAGAAGAGGCGGTGGAGATCGCGGTGCAGATCAACGGCAAGGTGCGCGCCCGCCTGACCGTCCCCGCCGACCTCGGCGAGCAGGAATTGGTGGCCCAGGCGCTGGCCGACGAACGGGTCCGGGCGGCGGTGGGTCAAGGGGCAGTAACCAAGTCGGTCGTGGTTCCCGGGCGTCTGGTGAGCCTGGTCGTGCGGTGAGGCTGATTTTAGCGCTGGCGGCGGCGATGGCGACCAGCGTGATCGGGGTGGCGGTGGGGCGCCACCAGCGCCCCTGGTCGTCGGTGCCGCTGGCCTGGGTGGTGGCCGCCGCGGCGATGGGAAGCGGCTTGGCCGAGCTGGGGACGGTCTGGGTCAACGGCGTTCCGCACTGGGTGCTGCAGCCGATGGCCGGGGGGTTTGTCATCGGGTGGGTGGCGGCCTTCTTTTCCGGGCGTCGTCCCCCGGCCCAAGGGCCGCCGGCGCAATGACGGGAGTCGAATGCAGTTCGACTCCCGCCTCTGCTGTGCTGGTCTATTGGAGCCGTCGCACCGCCAGGCGGCGACGGCGCCCGCCCACCCGGGCCACCCGGACCGTGAGCATCCCGTGGCGGAAGGAAGCTTCCGCGGTTTCTGGGTCCACCTCGGTCGGGAAGGAGACGACGGAGTGAAAGGCCTCACCTTCTTCTGCCTCGCCTCGCTCGGCCGTGCGGGCGGCCACCGGCGGAGCGGGGAAACGGCCGCGGACGGTGACGGAGTCGCCGTCGACTTCGACCTCCACATCATCGGGGTCGACGCCGGGCAGTTCAAATTCGACCAGGTACCCCTCGTCGGTTTGGTGGAAGTGGGTACGGGGACGGGCCGTATCCCAATTCCAGTCTTCTCGGAAGCGGTTCCAGAAGCGCGCCATGTCTTCGCGGAACCGATCCACGTCCATCGGATCCCAACGCATCAAGGCCATTGTCTAACTCTCACCTCCCTCCTCCGGAAATATGCCCAAGGGGGAGGGAAAGCTTGCATCGGTCAGGCCTCGACCTCCTCGGTCTGGTCTTCCGCCCAGTACAGTTGTTCGCTGTCCGGGTCGTAGTGGAAGAGGTCGGCGTAGCGGCCCCAGTTGATGGCGGCGTTGAGCTGCCGCTCGGCCTCCTGGGGGGAGAAGTGCCCCTCCAAGACGTCGAGGAAGAAATCTTTGCCCATCCGGTGGTTGGCTTTGGTGTGAAGCACCCGCTGGATCAAGCGGAAGAGCGGGATCTCGACCAGCTGGCGGCGGATGATGGCCCGGCGTTCTGCCGGCGGGGCCTCGACGAAGGAGCGGCCGAGCGGGGTGACGATCAGGTCCCCTTCGTCCACCACCGCCAATCCCAAGAGTTCTGCGGCATCGGTGACCGGCAAAAGGTCGTCGACCTCCAGGAGCAGCTCGGTGCCCAGGCGATAGAGGTCGTAACGCCCCCCGCGATCGGCCACCAATTCCAGCAGCCCTGTCAACATCGGCGGGTGGCCGTACGGAATCGGGGTCAGCTTGGCTCCGGCCGGGCGCGGCTCGGTCAGGTCTTGCACCACCGCCTCCGGTTCTTCCTCCCCGCCGGTGACGATTTTATAGACCTGGTCCACCCAGGCCAAGAACTCCGGCGCCTTGCGGTTGCGGGGATAGGGAAGGGGGACGGTCAGGTCGGCGATGACGCGAGCGGGGTTTTTGGACAAGATGATGATGCGATCAGCCATGAACACCGCCTCTTCAATCCCGTGGGTGACCATCAGGATGGCCTTGGTCGGCATCTTTTGTTCTAACCACAGGTCCAACAGCTCCGAACGCAAGTTTTCGGCGGTCAGGAAGTCCAAGGCGGAGAAGGGTTCGTCCATGCACAACAGTTCGGGGTCCACGGCCAGGGCCCGGGCAAACCCCACCCGTTGCCGCATGCCCCCGGAAAGTTCTTTGGGAAAGGCATCCTCGTAGCCGTCCAGCCCGATCAACGAGATCAGGCGGGCGGCCTTTTCCCGGCGTTGGCGCAAGGGGACGCCCTTGGCCAAAAGGCCGATCTCCACGTTTTGTTGGACGGTCAGCCAGGGGTAGAGGGCAAAAGACTGAAAGACCATGGCCGCGTAGGGGTTGGGGCCGTCGACTGGACGCCCGCGGTAGAGCACGGTGCCGTAAGAGGGTTTGGCCAGGCCGGCGATGATGCGCAAGAGCGTGGACTTGCCCGAACCGGAAGGGCCGAGCAGGGCCACGAACTGCCCGGACCAGATGTCGAGGGTGATGTCGTCCAACACCAAGATGTCGTAGTTGTCGGGTTGGGGGTAGCGCTTGGTGACCCCCAACAGCCGGACCAAGAGCTCGGACTGGGAACGCGTGAGGGCCTGGGCCACGAATGCTCACCTCGATGGGATCAGGATAAGCCGACATGCCGGCGACGCGGGAGAACCTAAGTAAAAGAGTAGCGCTGGCTGGCCTTTTCATACAGGCGCCGCCAGACCATTCGGTTGATCGCGACCACCGTCAAGGCCAGCATGCCGGTGGAGGCCAGCAACAGGGCGTACTGGCCGCCTTGGGAGGACTGGGCGATCAACGAGCCGATGCCAAAGGCTGTGTAGGTCTTGCCCTGAAAGCTGACGTACTCGGCGACGATGCTGGCGTTCCAGGCCCCCCCGGCTGCGGTGATCAGCCCGGTGACCAGATAGGGAAAGATGGCGGGAAGGATGAGCGTGCGCCAGGCAAACCACCCGCCCAGGCCGAAGATGCGAGTGGCCTCCTTCAGATCTTCCGGGATGGCGGAGGCTCCGGCGATGACGTTGAAGAGCACGTACCACTGCGTGCCCAGCACCATCAGCAGCACCGAGGCCACCTCCAGCCCGCCCCGGAGGTGGATCAAGAGCGCGACTAAGCCGGGGAAGAGCGCGGTGGCGGGGACGGAGGCGGCGATTTGCGAGAGCGGGGTCAGGGTGGCCGACCATCGCTTGTTGAGGCCGATCCAAACCCCCACCGGCACCGTCCAGGCGACCGAGAAGGCCAAGGCCACCAAGACCCGCAACAAGGTGGTGGCGGCGGCCGCCAAGACCAGGGCCCAGGCGTGGAGCGGCAGGGTGGCCAGGAGCGCGGCGGCACCCCGCAGTGCAGAGAAGAGGGCGTAGATTGCGGCCGCCACCGCCAAGGTGCGGAGAAGGCCCACGCCGGACTCCACTCCCGGTTGCTCCCGCAACTTTGGCCACAGGCGGGTGAAGAGCTGGTCCAAGGCCTCTTGCGCCGGCTCGCAGAGGTGTTTTTCGCTCCACGACAAAATTTGCGAGCGCCGGAGCACCCGCAACACCGCGGAGTGGCCGGCGCCCTCCCCTTCCACCAGCTCCATCTTGAACCGGTCTGCCCAGGCCAAGAGGGGGCGCCAGATCAGCTGGTCCATGAGGACGATGACGGAGACCAAGGCGATCAACCCGGCGCCCTCGGCGCGCCAGTCCCCGCGGTTGGCCGCGGTCTGGAGATAGGACCCCAACCCTTCCAGCTGGTAATTTTGGCTGCCCAGGGAGAACATCTCGCAGGCCATCAGGAAGAACCAGCCTCCGGCCCACGACATCATCGAGTTGTACACCAGCCCCACCATGGCGTAAGGCAACTCCAAGGCCCGAAATCGCTGCCAGGCGGACAGGCGCAACGACAGCGCCGACTCCCTGAGGTCGCGGGGAATGGTGATAAAGCCGTGGTAGAGGGAGAAGACCATGTTCCAGACCTGTCCGGTGAAGATGAGGATGATCGCGGCCAGGTTGACCCCCAGGCGCGAGCCGGGAAAGAGAGCGATGAAGGCTTCTAAGACGACCGGCAAAAACGACAGCACCGGAATGGATTGCAGGATGTCCAGGACCGGGATCAACACGCGCTCCGCCCGCCGATGAAAGGCCGCCAGATAGGCGTAGACCAGGGCGAACAGCAGGGACAGACAATAGGCCGCGGCCATCCTGAGCCAAGAGTACAAGGCGTACAGGGGAAGGTGTGACCATCGCAGGTGGATCGCGCCTTGTTCGAGGGGATAGTGCGGGCCGCGCGTCGCCCAGGCCAAGACCAAGGAGAAGAGGCCGAGCATGAAGGCTCCTACTAACACGTCGGCGAGGGCCGCCCCGGCCCGTGCCTCGCGAGTGGCCACAGGTCACCTCCTTCCCCGATTGGCGGCTTGGACACTTGTCCTTAATCTTACCCGAACCCCACCAAAAAACGGAAGGCCGGTGGGCAGGATTTCCCGGGGGGAATCGCGAAAGAAGTTGGAAATGTTTGTTTTCCCAAGCCCGAGGAGGGGAAGCAAGGGCAGATCGTTACCGATTCGTTACAATCGAAATGTCGGGACCGGCACGACATCGCTCCGTTACTTTGAACACAGATTTGACCAATGGAGACGATTCATGGAACACACGACGCCGTTTTCCTTTTCCGTGATGCCTTCGGTGCTGTTGGCCAACGACTTCGCCATCCGCCGAGAGGCGCTGGGGTATCTACCCTGGCCTTTGTTTTGGATCAGCCCGGAGGGGGAAGGGCTTTGGGCCAACGCCGCTGCCTTGGACCGCGGGCTGCCGGTGCCCTTTTCCACCAAGCTGGAAGAAGCATCGTCCGGGGGGGCGCGTCGCGCCTGGGTGGAGGGAGAGCGGCGACGGATTGCGGCGCGCGTCACCGCGGTTCACAATTTGGTGGGCGCGCTGCAAGGCTATCTGGGCTGGTTGGAAGAGGAGACCCCTTATCCTTGGCTCGACCGCATCGACACCGGGGTAGCGGTGGCGCGGGAAGGGCGATTCCGCTACGGCAACCGGGCCGCCTGGGCGCTGTTGGCTCCCAAGGGGACCGGGATGACCGGGATGGCCTGGGAGGAGGTGGAGGGGCTGCCGTCGTGGCCCAGCGTCGAACTGGCCCATCCCCAAGGGCGGCTGGTGGCCAACCAGGGGCCGGTGCAGCTGCGCATTCACCGCCTCGGCCAAGATGCTGTGCTGGAGGCGGTTCCGGTGCCCTTTCGGATCGACGACGGGATCTCCGGCGAGGCGGCGGCCAGCCTGATGCACGAGCTGCGCAACCCGCTGACCGCGATCGCCGGCTATCTGGAGTTGGCGGAGACCAAGACCGGAGACGCCGTGGTCAAGGGCTGGCTGGCGGAAGCCTCGCGGGAGGTGGAGCGACTGTCGCGGTTGAGTGAGGACCTGTTGTGGCTGACTCGCCCGCTTCAGCTGGAGCTCCGCTGGGTGGATCTGGGTCCGCTGGTGGAGAGCGCCTGGAATATGGTGGACCCCAAGCTGCGCGAGCCGCTGCACTTTCAGGTGGAGCTGGAGCTGGCGCGGGTGGTGGCCGACCGCGACCGGCTGTTTCAGGTGTTGCTAAACTTGTTGAAGAACGCCGCCGAAGCCTTGGCCCCGGGAACCGGTACGGTCAGCGTGCGATCGCGGCGGGAAGCGCAGGCGGCGGTGATTTTGGTCAGCGACGACGGGCCGGGGATCCCGGAGCAGGTGCTGCGCCACCTCTTCAACATGGTGACCACCAAATCCGAAGGCATCGGCTTGGGGTTGGCCATCGCCCAGCGGCTGGTCCAGGCCCACGGGGGCGAGCTGTCGGTCAGCACCGGACCGACCGGCACCACCTTCTCGATTCAGCTGCCTTGGCAGGAGGCGGCTGAGCCTCCGGATCCCGACGCAAGCTGAACAACCTGGGCGGGTCAAGACAAGGCGTGGGCAGAGCGAGGAGGGCGGCGCATGACCGGGTACGAGGCACTGGAGGCGTTGCGGTTCGGAAGGCGGGAGGCCGCCTATTTGCTGGTGGGCGAGGTCGATTATTGGGTGCGCCGTTGGCTGCGGAGCCTGCGCCAGACGGATCGTGGGGCGGCGGCGGTGAGCGAACTGGAGGGGCGGGTCAGTTGGGGGGAGGTGCAGGCGGAGCTCTCCCGGACCGAGTTTTTCGCCGGCCAACGGGTGGTCTTGGTCCGGCAGGCCGGGTTGACCGGCAAAGAGCGCGGCCTGTTGCGCTACCTGGAGCGTCCGCTGGACGACGTCACCCTGGTGGTGATGGAGTCCAAGCCGCCTCACCCACTGTTGGACGCCTTTGGTCCGGCGCGCACGGTGGAGGGAAAGGGGCCGACCTTGGCCGAGATGCGCCGCTTTGTGCACCAGGAGGCCAACTCGCGCGGGCTTCGACTCTCCGCGGAAGGGGAGGACTGGCTAGCCAAGACGTATCTGGGAGAGGGCGAGCAGGTGGTGCACGAGCTGGAGAAGTTGGCGCTTTACTCCCTAGAACAGAGCGATTGCGTTTTTGACGAAGCCCAGCTGCGCGAGCTGATCCTGCCCTGGCAGTCGGCTCCGCAGACCTGGCGGCTGGTTGACGCCGTATTGGATGGGGACGTGGAGGGGGTTCTGCATCATGCCCGGGCCGCCCTGGGGCGGGGGGAGCCTCCGGTGATGCTGGCGGTGATGGTCGGCCGCCAACTGGCTTCCTTGCAGCGAGCGTGCGAGCTGCGGGCGGCCGGGGGAACCTTGGAGGCATTTCAGAGCCAAAGCCGGCTCTCCGGGTACGCCGCCCGCCGGGCTTGGAATCGGGCCGGCCAACTGGGAGCGGAGGTGCTGCATCAAGCGTTGAGTTGGGCCAAGGCCGCCGACGCGGCGCTCAAAGGCGGCGGAGGCGATCCGGAGGTGGTCCTCACCACCTTTTTGGCCGCGGTGGCGTTGACGGTGGGAAGAGCCGGGGCGGGCGCCAAAAAGAAATCCCCCGCCTGACCATGCCGGGGCGGGGGCGACGGGTTAGCTGGCTTGGGCTTTCGCCTGCTGGAGTTTGTGCGCCAGGCGCGACTTCTTGCGGCTGGCCTTGTTGCGGTGAATGGCCCCTTTTTGAGCCGCGCGATCGAGCCGCGCGTAAGCGTTCCGCAACGCTATCTCCGCCGCCTCGAAATCCCGCCGGGCCAGAGCATCTTCGAATCGACGCACCGCGGTTCGGATCATGGTCTTGCGGATCTTGTTGCGAAGCGTCCGCGCCTTGATCTGGCGAATCCGCTTTTTGGCAGACTTTGTATTGGCCACTCCGATACCTCCTCCGGGGATTATATCAAGATTGCCGGGGAGGGTAAAGAGAAGGGTCCGGGGTCGTGCGTGTCAAGGAATTCGAGGTCCAATGCGTCCCCCTCGGAGGGCACCCGTGGTCATGCATGGGCGACGAGTCCCGCCAATTCCCGAAGCACCCACCGAATCCACGGCCGACCGGCCTGCGGGCCGTCCAGAGCCGGCAGGTGCGCTTGGAGCCAGGCCGGGTCGGCGTCCCGGCCGGCTGCGGGCGGCCGACGGCGAGCGCCTTTGCCAGTTTCCCGTTGGCCTCCGCGGCCAACCAACGCACGAGGTGGCAACTGCCAGCCAGACTCAGCGGGCCGCGCGCCCTTTCAGCCGCCGCGCCACCCGGTGATAGACCTCGCCCTCCATGCTCCCCAGCGAGGGTGGTGGAGGTGCGGCTGACCGCGGACAGGCTGCGCCGGCTGGAGGCGCTGACGGCGGTGCACGCCCCGAGCTGCGGAATGTGGGCGGTCTGGCAGGAACTCCAGGCCATCCTCGAGATCCGCCCCGAGAACCCGTGACCCGGGGCGGGCCGGCACCGGTCCTCCCCCGCGTGGGGGCGGCGCCGGCATACGAGCTTACGGCCACAGTAACCCCGCCACTCCCAACGCGAAGACCAGCGCGGCCGTGGCCTCCCCATGCACGGTGTAGTGGGCGCCCCAGGCCATCAGCCCCAGGGCCGCCACCCTCCGGGTCCAACGCCCCCACGCCCCTGGAACCGGCGGCTCCCGCACCCGGATCACCCCCCTGGGCCGGGCGCGGAGGCCGACACCGCCCGGCGCAGGTACGCCGCGACCTCCGGTCGCATCCACTCCGCCGGGATCGGGTCACCACGGGCCAACCGGCGCCGCAGCTCCGTCCCGGACACCGTCTCCCATCCCTCGGCAGGATGCGGGCAGGTCCGCCGGGACACCAGGGCCGCGCACCGCGGGCAGTAGCCCACCGCCTCAAACACCAGCGGGGTGATGCCCAGTTCCGCCGCGTGGTGCGCCAGCCATTCGGCGGCGGCCTCCGGAGGATAGTAGCCGCCGACTCCGGCGTGATCCCGCCCCACAATCATGTGGGTCGCGCCGTAGTTCCGCCGTACCAGGGCGTGCAACAGCGCCTCGCGTGGTCCCGCGTAGCGCATCGGGGCCGGATAGACGGCCAGCAGCACCCGGTCGGGAGGATAGTAATGCCGTAAGGCGATGCGGTACGCCTCGAGCCGGATCGGGGCCGGCAGGTCATCGGCCTTGGTCGGGCCGACCAGCGGATGCACCAGCAAGCCGTCCACCACCTCCAAAGCCACCTTGTGCAGGTACTCATGGGCCCGATGCACCGGGTTGCGGGTTTGAAACGCCGCCACGGTGGCCCACCCGCGGGCTTGGATCGCGGCCCGCACCCCGGCCGGATCGGCGGGCTCCGGGTACGGCAGGCTGCCGGGCTCGACCAGCGTCACCGGCCCGGCCACGCACCACGGGGACTGGGCCAGCAACTCCGCCACCCCCGGATGCCGCGGGTCGGTGGTCC
>JAIMAE010000193.1 GCA_023512105.1 Bacillota bacterium
ACATGGTGGTCAAGCGCGGCTGGAACGATCAGGCGATTTTGCCGATGGCGGAGTACTTTCGAGGCACGCCCCACGTCCTGCGCTTCATCGAGTACATGGACGTCGGTACCGCCAATCGCTGGCGGATGGACGAGGTGGTCTCGGGACAAGAGATTTTGGACCGGATCGGTTCGCGCTGGCCCTTGGTCCCGGTTACCCCGGATCGGCCGGGGGAGGTCGCCCGCCGCTGGCGCTACGCCGACGGGCAAGGCGAGATCGGGATCATCGCCTCGGTCACCCAACCGTTTTGCTCAAGCTGCACCCGAGCCCGCCTGTCCCCGGAAGGCCAACTCTTCACCTGCCTCTTTGCCAGCCGGGGATTCGACCTAAGGGCGCTTCTCCGAGCGGGCGCCGACGACGAGGCGCTGAAGGAGGCCATTCTTCAGGTCTGGAGACGCCGGGACGACCGTTACTCCGAGCTCCGGGCCTCGGAGAGAGCCGGCCAAGACCAAAAGAAGGTCGAGATGTTTCGAATCGGTGGCTGAGCCCCGACGCATCTCGGGGCCCCGCCGTCACGGCGCCGCTACACCGGCCGGGAAAGGTCGCTCCGCAATTCCTGCGGATGCTGGAATGCCGTCAGCCAACTGCTTTATACCACAAGGTTTCGTTCCGACACCACCGCTGGTACACCCGTGGCTAAAGGTGTTCACCCAGGTCTCCCAGGCACCCGCCCGGTCCATGAGACATCTGCAATCGTGGTCGCCAGATTCCCGAAACTCTCCTCCTGTCCTGCGTTTACCCAATCGGCTCCCTCCGGGAGCCGATTGGGAAGTCAGGAATCCGACCCCCTGCGGCGATGGCACCAAGCGCCGTCCGTCGACAAACGCTCTTCCGCGGCCCCCGAGCTCTTCGGCAATGACACTGGCCGGCTTGGTCTTGCGAGCCACCAGTTCGACGTCCCGGGCTTTAAACTTGGCATCACATGGCCGGGCCATGGCCATCCCCCTCGGTAGGTTGAGCGTAGCTCAGTCCCCCATGCGGACTGCCCACGAAATCAACGAACACCAGCAATCGTCGGCCCGGGATTCGACCACCGCCTCGTGAATTGCCGAGGCCGTGGCCCATGCGCCACAACCGGTGCCATCTGGGGGGTTTACCGTGGATCTCGGATCCGTTGCCACGCACCCTTTGGCTGCAAGTTGTTGACAAAAGCGGGGAAAGTATTATCATGCGATTGAAATCGCATTCGGGCGGACGTCTGAGTCCTTCGCGCCGGGGCAAGCCCCCGGGGCACGCGAATGGGAACGGGGGACCCAATGTGGGGGCTAATCTCCGGATTCGGGGAGGGGAGCACCACCCTAGCCCGTCAGCTAACCCCGTAAGCGTGGTGCGCCGAAGCTCGAGGTGTGATTTTTTGTTTGCTTGAGGAAGGGATGAGGAGCCTGGAGGCATCGGGCGGATGTGGGACCTGGTTGACCTTGCCCTCCTGGTGGCCGTGTTTTCCGGCTTGATCGGGCTTTTACGCCAGGCCCGGAAGTGGTAAACGAAGGAGGCACCCCCGTGTTTGGTTGGGCGCTTTTGGGCTTGTCGTGCGCCGTGATGGCGTATCTCTTTTATGTCATCATTCATCCGGAGCGGTTTTAGGCGCCAGGGCCCTCTGCGCTGAGGATGGACCGACGGGATCTTGGTCAAGGAGATGACCTTTGTGTCGCTAGACACCGCGGCTAGCTGGGCGGCGGTGCTCATCGTTTTGGCGGTCTCCGCCAAACCGGTGGGCACCTACATGGCTCGGGTCTTTACCGGACAGCGCACCGTGTTAGACCCGCTGTGGCTGTCCTTAGAACACCGCCTTTGGCGGTGGGCCGGTGTCGACCTCGAGGGCTCGATGACCGCCGTCCAGTACGGGACGGCCCTGCTCCTAGCCAACTTGGCCTGGGTCGTCTTGGCCTACCTGGCCTTGCGCCTGCAAAGCCGGCTGCCCTTTAACCCCGAACATTTCGGATCGGTCGGCCCGCTGCTCGCCTTTAACACCGCCGTAAGCTTTGTCACCAACACCAACTTTCAAGCCTACGCCGGGGAGAATACGCTCAGCTACTTCTCGCAGTTCGGGGTGCTGGGCTATTTGCAGTTCGTCAGTCCGGCGGTGGGCCTGGCGGCGATGGCAGCGTTTCTTCGGGCACTGGGTGGCCAGCCGCTCGGCAACTTCTACCGGGATCTGACGCGAGCGGTCACCCGCCTGTTGCTGCCGTTCTCGGTGGTGTTGGCCCTGATTTTGATGGCGCTCGGCATTCCAGAGACCTTGGCCCCCTACGTCCACCTGCACCTGCTCGCCGGAGGGCAGGCGGTCTTGCCCCGCGGGCCGATCGCCTCCTGGGAGGCCATCGCCCACCTGGGAACCAACGGAGGAGGCTACACCGCGGCCAACAGCGCCAATCCCCTGGAAAACCCGTCGGCTTTGACCAATCTGGTGGAGATCATCGCCATGGGCCTCTTGCCGGTGGCCTCGGTCTACGCCTTTGGCGTCATCACCGGCCGCCCCAAAGTGGCCTGGACCTTGATGGGCGTGGCCGGAGCCTTCTACTTCATCATGCTCGGCTTGGCCTACTTCCCGGAGCTCTACGGCAACCCGGTGCTCACCCACCTGGGCCTGGCGAGTAGCGCCAATTGGGTCGGCAAAGAGCTGCGCTTTGGCCTGGGCGGCTCCGCCCTGTTCCAGGCCTCGTCGCTGGCGTTCACCACCGGCTCGGTCAACGCCGCCGTCGACAGCTATCTACCCTTGTCGACGCTGGGCCTCTTTCTCGGGATGTTCTTAAACATGGTCTTTGGCGGTAACGGGGTAGGCCTGCTCAATCTTTTAATGTTCGTCATCCTCACCGTGTTCCTGATGGGACTGATGGTCGGGCGCACGCCGGAGTTCCTGGGAAAAAAGCTGGAGACCAAGGAAGTCTCCCTCACCTCGCTGGCCTTCCTGGTGCACCCCCTGATCATCCTCGGCGCCACCGCCTTGGCCGTCGCCACCCCAGCCGTCCACGCGACCTTAAACCACGGACCCCGGGGGTTGATGGAGATCCTCTACGCGTTCACCTCCTCGGCCGCCAACAACGGCTCGGCCATGGGCGGGCTGAACGCCGCCCAGCCCTTTTATCTGATCTCCACCGGGGTGGTGATGCTACTGGGTCGCTACCTCTCCATCCTCTTCCTGCTCCTGGTGGCCGAATCCCTTCAGAGCAAAAAGGCGCTGCCGGAAACCCAGGGGACCATGCACACCGATACCTGGCTGTTCGGAGGAGCTCTGTTTAGCGCCATCGTGATCCTCAACGCGCTGACCTTCCTACCGGTGATGGCGTTGGGACCGATTGCCGAGAGCTACCTGCTGGGCTCTCAGCACTTGTTTTGATGCAGCCAGTGAGGCAAGACCGCAGGGAGGAGAGATAGTCGGGTGGGGCGAAGGTCATCGGTGGGCCAACACGAAATCGCGATGCTGATCGCGGCTTCCTTTCGCAAGCTAAACCCCCTGGAGATGGTGCACAATCCGGTCATGTTCGTGGTCGAGATCGGGACCGCCGTGGTGGCCTGGCTGACGGTGGTGACTCGCCATCCGTCGGCCCGGAGCTACGACCTCTTGGTGACCCTGATCCTGCTCTTCACCATCCTCTTCGCCAACTTCGCGGAGGCGTATGCCGAAGCCCGGGGGCGAGCGCAGGCCGACTACCTCCGACGCACCAAGTCCGCCACCCGCGCCAAACTGCTCAAGCCGAGCGGCGAGTACACGGTGGTGGAGAGCCATCAACTGACCCGCGGGGCCAGGGTGTTGGTCGAAGCGGGTGACCTGATTCCAGGAGACGGGGTGGTCGTCGAAGGGGTAGGTTCAGTGGATGAGTCGGCGATCACCGGCGAGTCGGCCCCGGTGGTCAAGGCGCGGGAAGACAGCGTGACCGGTGGCACTCGCCTGCTATCGGACCGGCTGGTGGTCGAGATCACGGTCAACCCCGGGGAGACGTTTTTAGACCGGATGATCGCCCTGGTCGAAGGAGCCCAGCGCCAAAAGACCCCAAACGAGATCGCCCTGTCCTCCCTCCTTGGGGTGCTGACTCTGATCTTCGTCTTGGTGGTGGTCACCCTGGTGCCCATCGCCCATTACTTCGGTCCGCGGGCAACGGAGCTGGCCACCATGGTGGCGCTGTTGGTCTGCCTCATCCCCACCACCATCGGCGCCTTGCTGTCGGCGATCGGGATCGCGGGGATGAACCGGGTTGCCCTGATCAACGTGATCGCCAAAAGCGGTCGGGCGGTGGAGGCAGCCGGGGACATCGACACCATCATTCTGGACAAAACCGGCACCATCACCATCGGCAACCGCATGGCCACCGAGTTTCTGCCGGTCAGCGGGGTGAGCGAACAGGAGCTGGCGGAGGCCGCGCTGATCGCCTCGCTGGCCGACCACACCCCGGAGGGCCGGTCGGTGGTGGAACTGGCGCAACGCCTGCTGCGCCTAGAACGGCTGCCCGAAGTGGTCGGAGAGCCGGTGCCGTTCTCCGCTCACACCCGTTTGAGCGGAATCGACCTGCCCGGTGGCCATCAGCTGCGCAAGGGGGCGGTCAGCGCCATCTTGGCCATCGCCCCCGACCATCAGGAAGAGATGGAGCGCCTGGCCGAGGGCATCGCCCGGGAAGGCGGGACCCCGCTGGGCGTTGAAAAGGACGGGCGCACGCTCGGGGTGATTCGCCTCAAAGATATCGTCAAGCCCGGGCTGAAAGAGCGGTTTGCCGA
>JAIMAE010000020.1 GCA_023512105.1 Bacillota bacterium
TCCGGGGGCAGCGTGGGGGCGGCGGAACTGACCATCGGACTGTTGTTGACTCTGTGGCGCCAGATCGCGACCTACGATCAGCTGCTGCACCACGGGGGATGGACCACCCCTTACGGACGGGTGTTACAAGGCAAGACGATTGGCCTGTTGGGGCTGGGGCGGGTGGGAAGCCACGTCAGCCGTTTGGCTCACGCCTTTGGCATGCAGGTCTTGGCCTGGAGTCCCCACCTCGACGCAGCCCGGGCCCGCCAAGTAGGGGCTGAGGCCACCGACCTGGAGAGTTTGCTCCGCCGCTCTGACGTGGTCTCGGTTCATCTGACCCTCAGCGACAGCACCCGAGACCTCCTGGACGGCAAGCGCCTGGACCTCATGCCCCGCGGCGCCCTCCTGATCAACACCGCCCGCGGCCCGATTGTCAACGAGCAGGCGTTGGTCGCGCGGCTGCGCTCCGGCCACCTGGGCGGCGCCGGGCTCGACGTCTTCGACCAGGAGCCGCTGCCGCCAGATCACCCGCTGCGCCACCTCCCCAACGTGGTCTTGACGCCGCACGCCGGGTGGCCGACCGACGCCGCCTACATCTCGTTTGCGGAAACCGCCGTCCAGTTGGTGGAAGAGTTTTTGGCCAAGGACCCCTCGCACCTGGTCAATCCGCAGGCCCTGGAAACCGGCCGCCAAGGCCGTTAGGCCCGCGAGCAGGCGGGGCACACCGCGGCTTGTAGGCACAAGGGGGTGCTGCCATGCCGGAACAGTGGGAGTGGCTGCGGTGGTCGCGCTACCAACCGGTGGCCCAACGGTTGATGTGGGTGCGCCTCTCCCGCAGCGTCGGGCAGGGGATGATGACCGTCAACTTTGCCCTCTACCTCCACGCGTTGGGGTGGACCGCCGGCTCGATCGGGATGTTGCTCACCGCCTCGGGGCTTTCCGGCGCTGGGCTTGCCCTGGGAGTGGGCCACCTCTCCGACCGTTTGGGCCGCAAGCCGTTTCTCCTGTTCTACGAGGTGCTCACGGTGGCCGCCGGCGTGGCCGTGATCACGAGTACCGCCCCCTGGGTGTTGGCCGCCGCCGCCATCGCCGCCAGCTTCGGGCGAGGTCAAAACGGCGGAGCGGGGCCCTTCGGCCCGGCCGAGCAGGCTTGGTTGGCGGGCACCGTGCGCAGTCCCGACCGCGCCGGCCTGTTTAGCCTCAACGCCGCCATCTCCTTTCTCGGCCTGGGGTTGGGTTCGCTCTTGGCCGGCAGCGTGAGCTATTTTCAGCGATGGCTCAGCGGTCCCTCGGCCTTTCGCCCGCTGTTCTGGGTGGTGGTGCTGGGGTCGGTAATCAATTTGGCCCTGATCTGGCCCTTGACCGAGCCGCCGCGCCGGCTGAGCCAGGGAGCTGCTCCCAGCCCCAGCCGCCAGGGGCTCTTTAAGGGAGAGGAGAACCGCAACCTTGCCCTGATGACGGTGGCCAACGCGCTGAACGGGCTCTCCTTCGGGATGACAGGCCCGTTTATGGCCTACTGGTTTTCGGTGCGCTTCGGGGCGGTGCCGGCCGCCATCGGCGCGCTGATGGCCATCGCCAACTTCGCCATGGCCGCCTCCAACCTGGTCAGCGGCTGGGTGGCCCGCTCCAGTGGGGTGGTGCGGACGGTGGTGGTTTCCAGCGCCGTCTCCGTCGCCCTGATCTTCAGTCTGCCCTTGATGCCCAACTTCTTCTGGGCGTCGGTGGTCTATTTCCTGCGCTCCCTGGTCAGTCGGGGCGTGATGGGGGCCAGACAGACCGTCTCCATCAGCCTGGTTCGCGACGATCGGCGGGGGCTTGCGGCAAGCCTCAACACCGCCTCGGTGCAGGTCTTCTCCTCGGTAGGCCCGACCATCACCGGCTACCTCCTGGACGTGGGCGACCTCAACCTCCCTTTCTGGATCTCCGGGTTGTTTCAAGTGGCTTACGTTACCGTGTATCGGCGGTTTTTCACTGCCCTGGACCAACGGTTTCGCGCCGCCCCGCCGCCCTCCGCCTCCGGCTAGCCGCGGGGATGCAAGGAGGGAGAAGGCAGCAGAGCCCGCAGGAAAAACAGCAGATTGGCCGGTCGCTCGGCAAGCCGCCGCAAGAAGTAGGGATACCATTGGCGTCCGAAAGGCACGTAGACGCGACAACGATAACCGGCGCGAGCCAGCTGCTGCAAGAGCGGGAATTTAATGCCGTATAACATCTGAAACTCGTAGCGGTCGCGACCGACCCCGCGGCCATCGAGCCACCCGCGCAGCCGGGCGATGAGGTGCTCGTCGTGGGTGGCGATGGCCACGTAATGGCCGCGGGAAATCGCCTCCTCGACCAACCATTCGTAGTTGCGATCCACGTCACGTTTGACCGGAAAGGCCCGCTCCCGCGGCTCGCGGTAGGCCCCCTTGACAATCCGGAAGTTCCGCGGTTGGTCGGAGAGCCTAAGAAGGTCGTCACGGGTTCGATACAGATAAGCCTGGAGGACCACTCCGACCGAGCCGGGGTAAGTCTGCCACAGACGCTGGTAGATGGCCAGGGTGGCATCCGTCCACCGCGACTCCTCCATGTCAATCCGCACGAATCCCCCCGCTTGATGGGCGCGGGCGACGATCGGGCGAAGTTGGGCATAGGCGTACTCCTCGCCCTGCAACAGCCCCAACATGGTCAATTTCAGGGAGAGATGGGAGCGCAGCCGTTGACCGGCGATCTCTTCCAGGATGTCAAGATAGGTTTTTTGGGCTTCTCCAATCGCCGCCGGATCCCGCAAGGCCTCTCCCAAATAGTCCACCGTGGCCTCGATGCCTTGGCGGTTGAGTTCGGCCACCACCGCCCGGGCCGCCTGCCAATCCTCCCCGGCCACAAACCGGCTGGCGCCAAGCCTAAGTCCCCACCGCTGAGCCGCCTTCTCAGCCCAAGGATTGGCTCCCAACGCCAAAATCAAGGGTCGGAACATCCCACGGCTCCCCCTTCATCCCCACCCAGTCGAGCGTCAACCCTTGAGCCGGTGCCACCGGCCCCGCCTTCTCAGATCCGGCCCGGGTCAGCGCTTCCCGAATCAGACCCAGCTCCCCGCTCCTGGCCGCCGCAACTTGGGCTCCCACCATCCTTCGCACCATATGATACAAAAAGCCGTTGGCGACCACGCGGTAGCGCCAAAGCCGCCCTTGGGCCTCGCGCAACCAGCGGCTGGTCCACACCGTGCGAATCGTGGTTTTGGCCGACGACCCCTCGGTGCGAAACGCCCAAAAGTCGTGAGTGCCTTCGAAAAGGCGGGCCGCCTGTTCTAACACCGCCCAATTGACGGGCTCGTCCACCACCCAGACAAAGCCATGCCACCAGATCGGGCAGGGATTGGGCCCGACCCACAGCCGATAGGAGTAGGCCTTGGCCACGGCCGCGCGCCTGGGGTCCCAGCCTGCCGGGACCTCCTGGGGATCGGCGATGCGGATGTCTTCCGGCAAGCGGTGGTTGACCACCCGGGCGAAGCGCTCCAGGGGAATCGGATTGGCCCCGGTCCAGACCGCCACCTGCCCGGCCGCATGCACCCCGGCATCGGTGCGGCTGGCCGCGATTACCTGGCCTGGGCCCAGAAGCTCCTGCAAGACCCCCTCTAGCACCGATTGCACGGTCACCAACTGGCCGGCTTGGCGTTGAAAGCCGTGATAGCGCGTCCCTTGGTAGGCCACCCGAAAGCGTGTCGGCATCCTCGCTTGGGCCCCCTCGCCCGAACACCGAAAACACCCGCCATTGCCCGAAAGGCAACGCGGGTGTCCGGCGTGCGCAAACGTCTATACCAACTCCAGGATCGCCATCGGCGCGGCATCCCCTTGGCGCGGCCCCAGCCGCATGATCCGGGTGTACCCGCCCTGGCGGTCGGCGTAGCGCGGCGCGATGCTGCTGAACAGCTTTACCACCACCTCTTCATCGAGGATGTAGGCCAAGGCTTGCCGCCGCGCGTGCAAGTCCCCCCGCTTGCCCAGGGTGATCATGCGCTCGGCCATCCGGTTGACCGCCCGCGCCCGCGGCACGGTGGTGGTGATCCGCTCCTCGCGCAGCAGCGAGGTCACCAAGTTGCGCAACATCATGTTCCGATGTCCGCCGGGTCGTCCCAACTTGCGATGTCGTGACATTGGCGTCTCTCCTCTAGATGGTGGCATCCCTTAGCGTTTAGGATTCTACGCGATTTCCTCCCGGGCTCGGGGCAAGAGCCCCGTCCCAGAGGAAGATCGCGAAACGGCTCGATTACTCTTCCGAGGGGCGAAGGCTAAGCCCGAGGCTGGCCAACTTTTCCTTGACCTCTTCCAACGACTTTTTGCCCAGGTTGCGCACCTTCATCATGTCCTCGTCGGTCTTGTTGACCAGCTCTCCGACCGTGTTGATGCCCGCGCGTTTCAAGCAGTTGAACGACCGCACGGAAAGGTCGAGCTCCTCAATCGGCATCTCCAACAAGCGGTCGCGCTTGTCCTCCTCGCGCTCTCCCCCGACCTTGACTCCGCCCAAGCCGTCGGTCAGGTCCATGAAGAGGCGCAGATGGTCGGTGAGGATCTTCGCCCCCATCGAGACGGCTTCTTCCGGGGTCAGCGACCCGTCGGTCCAAACCTCCAGGGTAAGCCGGTCGTAGTCGGTGATGTGACCCACCCGGGTGTCCTCGACGCGCCAGTTTACCTTTTCAACCGGGCTGAAGATGGCGTCGACGGGGATCACGCCAATCGCCTGGTCCGGCTTCTTGTTCTTTTCCGCCGGAACGTAGCCCCGCCCGCGTTCGACCACCATCTCCATCGCCAGCCGCCCTCCCTCGTCTAGCCAAGCGATGTGGTGGGAAGGGTCCAAGATGTCCACGTCTGAGTCGGCGATGATGTCGCCGGCCACGACCTCCCCCGGCCCCTCTTTTTCGATCCGCACCGTGTGGGGCTCATCGGACCACAGCTTCAAGGGCAAGCGTTTGAGGTTGAGGATGATGTCGGTGGTGTCCTCCCGCACCCCCGGAACGACCGAAAACTCATGGAGAACCCCTTCAATTCGTACGGAGGTAATGGCCGTCCCTGGCAACGATGACAGCAATATGCGCCGCAGAGCATTGCCGAGCGTGATGCCATACCCTCGGTCTAGCGGCTCCACCACAAACTGTCCATAATGCGGATCCGTGCTTTGGTCAACCCGCCGAATCTCCGGTTTCTCAATTTCGGTCATCGAATTGGCCCCCTTTCAGCGGGCCTTGCCCCCCTTCGTCTGAGAAAGGCTCATCACCGCGAGTAGAACTCGATAATCAGCTGCTCTTGCACCGGGGCATCGATCTCGTCCCGGTTCGGCCACCGTACCACCCGCCCGGTCAGGGTGTCGGGGTTGGCCTCCAACCAACCTGGAACGTTGCGGCTGGGCGACTGGGCCATCTCCTTAAATCGGGTCTTCTGCCGGCTGGATTCGCGCACCCGAATCTCGTCGCCCACCTTCACCAGATAGGAGGGGATGTCGACGCGGCGGCCGTTGACTTCAAAGTGACCGTGCCGCACCAACTGCCGCGCTTCCGCTCGCGAGGAGGCGAACCCCAACCGGTAGACGACATTGTCCAAACGGCGCTCCAAATATCTCAACAACATCTCGCCGGTGACGCCCGGTCGCTTCTCGGCCCAAGCCAAATACCGCCGAAACTGGCCTTCGAGCACGCCGTAGGTACGGCGCGCCTTTTGCTTCTCACGGAGCTGAATTCCGTACTCCGAAAGTTTACGGCGCCCTTGTCCGTGCTGCCCCGGTGGATAGGGGCGGCGGGTCACCGGGCACTTGTCGGTGTAGCACTTCTCACCCTTCAAAAATAGTTTTACGCCTTCCCTCCGACACAACTTACAAACCGGTCCGGTGTACCGTGCCAAATGGGTGCGCCTCCTTCCTTTCGCGTGTGGTCATACAAGTTGCCCGCCCCCAGGCGGGGTCGGAGCTGGCCGCCTGACCGAGAGCTTACACCCGGCGGCGCTTGGGCGGCCGACAGCCGTTGTGGGGGATGGGAGTCACGTCCTTAATCAGGCTGACTTCCAACCCCGCCGCCTGCAAGGAGCGGATGGCGGCCTCGCGCCCAGAACCCGGTCCCTTGACCAAGACCTCCACTTCGCGCACGCCGTATTCCATGGCCGCTTTGGCCGCGTTCTCCGCCGCCAGCTGAGCTGCGAAGGGCGTGCTTTTCCGGGAACCTTTAAAGCCGGCCTGTCCGGCCGAAGACCAGGCCAAGGTGTTGCCTTGCGGGTCGGTGATGGTCACGATGGTGTTGTTGAAGGTGGAGCGGATGTGGGCCGTCCCTCGTTCCACGTGGCGACGGTCACGCCGCTTCCCCCTGGTGGCACGCCTGGTTGGCATGAAAGGCTCTCTCCTCCCTTGGGTTTGCTGATCTTACTTCTTGCGCTTGGCGCCTACGGTGCGCCGCGGCCCCTTGCGGGTGCGAGCGTTGGTCTTGGTGCGTTGTCCCCGCACCGGAAGGCCCCGGCGGTGGCGCAGACCGCGATAGCTGCCGATGTCGATCAAGCGCTTGATGTTCATCTGGACTTCGCGGCGCAAGTCGCCCTCGACTCGGTAGTTCTTCTCCAACACCTCCCGAATCCGGGCCACCTCTTCTTCGGTCAGGTCTTTGACGCGGGTATCCGGGTTGACCTGACTCTGGGCCAGGATTTTCCGGGCCAAAGGCCAGCCAATACCATAGATGTAGGGCAAGGCCGCCTCAATCCGCTTCTCTCGCGGAAGGTCGATACCAGCGATACGAGCCACGCGCATCCTCCTGTCCTAATACATGCTGGTGCCATCTTGGCGTCCCCGCACCCCTCGAGGAGGCGGGATGCCGGGTCGCCCGGCTCCGGTTACCCCCGGCCGAGCGCCCTATCCTTGGACTTGTTTGTGCTTGGGATTCTCGCAGATGACCATCATCCGGCCATGCCGCTTAATCACCTTGCACTTTTCACAAATGGGCTTGACCGAAGCCCGTACCTTCATCCTCTCCCCCTCCTCTGGCGGCGCGGATGCATCGCGATTGCCGGTTACTTATAACGGTAGGTGATGCGACCGCGGGTCAGGTCGTACGGGGATAATTGCACCGTGACCTTGTCTCCCGGCAGGATTTTGATGAAATGCATCCGGATCTTGCCCGAAACGTGAGCCAAGACCTTGTGGCCGTTGGCCAATTCGACGCGAAACATGGCGTTAGGCAGCGGCTCGATGACCGTGCCCTCCACTTCGATGGCGTCTTCCTTAGACAATCTGTTCCTCCCTTCCCTGTTCTTCCGTTCAGCGAAGAAACCTCGAACCACCGCTGGGATGAGGGACTGACCAATAAATTAGTTTCCCCATCCCCGGGTTACCCAAAACCGGGCCTGACTGATCTATTCTACCGAAAATCTAATCCAATCGGGTCAATATCTCTGGCCCATTTTCATCCAAAAACACCGTATGCTCAAAGTGGGCCGACAGGCTGCCATCCCGGGTGACCACGGTCCACCCGTCGGACAACACCTCGACCTCCCATCCCCCCAGGTTGACCATCGGCTCGATGGCCAGGGCCAGTCCGGGTCGGAGGAGGATGCCTTGGCCGGGCGAGCCGAAATTGGGCACTTGCGGTTCCTCGTGCATGGCCCGCCCGATCCCGTGGCCCACGTAGTCGCGCACCACCGAAAACCCGTGGGCCTCGCACAGCGATTGCACGGCATGGGAGATGTCCCCGAGCCGCCCGCCGGGTCGAAAGGCCTTAATCCCTTCGTAGAGCGAAGCTTCCGTAACCCGGACCAGCTCCGCCGCCCGCGGATTGGGAGGCGAGTCGATGAAGAAGCTGATGGCGGCATCGCCGACAAACCCATCCACGATCGCGCCCAGGTCCAGGCTGACCAAGTCGTGGGGCTGCAGGCGCCGGGGACCGGGGATGCCGTGCACCACCTCTTGGTTGATCGAAACGCAGACGCTGGCGGGATAGCCGTGATACCCCTTGAAGGCGGGACGTGCGCCGCGTCGCACGATCTCCGCCTCCGCGATCGCGTCCAGCTCGCGGGTCGCCATCCCCGCCACCGCCGCCTGGCGCAAGATGGCCAACACTTCCGCCACCACTCGGCCGGCTCGGCGCATCTTCTCGCGGTCGCGCGCGCTCTTCAGTTCAATCACCGGCGACCCCCTCCACAAGGCCCAACAGGGCTTCGGTCACCGCCTCCGGCGACGCCTCCCCGTTGACCTCGCGCAAGATGCCTCGGCGGCGATAGTACGCGATCAAGGGGGCGGTCTCGGCGTGGTAGACCTCCAAACGCCGCATCACCGTCTCCGGGCGGTCGTCCGGGCGTTGGACCAGCGGCACCCCACACCGGTCGCACAACTCGTCGTGGGCAGGAGGCGAGAACACCAGGTGATAGGTGGCTTGGCACTGCGGACAGGTGCGCCGACCGGTCAATCGCTCCACCAACACCGAGTCGGCCACCGCCAACAGCACCGCCAGGTCCAGTCGCTGGCCGCGCGCCGCCATTTCCCGCTCGAAGGCCTCGGCCTGGGCCAGGTTGCGGGGAAAGCCGTCGAGCACAAACCCTTGGGCGGCCTCCGGGGCGCTTAAGCGGTCGAAGACCATGGCCAGGGTGACGTCGTCCGGCACCAGCTCACCTGCCTCCATGTAGCGTCGAGCCGTCTTCCCGAGCTCGGTGCCTTGGCTTAAGTGGGCGCGGAACAGGTCTCCGGTGGAAAGGTGCAACAGTCCCAGTCTGTCCGCCAAGCGTTTGGCCTGGGTCCCCTTGCCTGCTCCGGGCGCGCCCAGCAACACTAAATTCATTCCACTGCGCAGCGCGGAAACCTCAGCGTTCGGGCCGAGGAGGAGCGCCGCTTCCTCCCTTCTTTGGATCAACCGGAGCCGTCAGGCTCGCCACTGGCCGCCTGCTGCGGCCAGGTGAGACGGAACCGCGCCCCATCCGCTTCGGCACGGTGCAGGCCGCCTTCCGATTGCCGATGCGGTGGGGCCACCGGTCCTAAGAGCGCTCCCCCGCCAACCCCGCCAGCCGCCGCGGCAACCGACAACAGGACGCGGGGGCGTCGGTTTGACCTATGGCGCATGGAGCTGATGGGTGACTAATCTCCCTGCTCCGCTGGGCCGGGGTGCGGACAAGCTCCTCTATTTCATGAACCCCTGGTACTGTTGCATCAACAGGTGGGCCTGCATCTGCTTGACCGTGTCCAAGACCACCCCGACCACGATCAGCAGTGAGGTCCCTCCGAAGTACAGCCCGCTGATCCCCATCGCCATGGTGACAAAGCTGGGCAAGATGGCCACCAACCCCAAGAACACGGCCCCGATCAACGTCAGTCGCCCCGACACCCGAGCCAGGTACTCGGCCGTGGGCTTGCCGGGACGAATCCCGGGAATGTACCCTCCGGCTTTTTTGAGGTTGTCGGCCACGTCGTCCACCTTGAAGACCACTTGAGAGTAGAAGAAGGTGAACAGCACCACCAACACAAACTCCAAAATGATGTACGGGGCCGAGGTAAAGCCAAAGTACTGTTGGAGCCAGAGCGTCCAGTTGCCGTGCACGAAGTTGGCCACCGTGTACGGCAGCACCAACAAGGAGATGGCGAAGATGACCGGAATCACCCCGGCCTGATTGACCCGGATCGGGAGGTGGGTGGTCTGGCCTTGATACATGCGCCGGCCGACCACGCGTTTAGGATATTGGACCGGAATCTTGCGCTGACCTTCGTTGACGTAGACCACGCCAGCGACGATGATCAGGGCCACAATGACGAAGATCACCAGTTTGGCGATGCTCAGCACCCCCGCCGAGACGTATTGGCTGAGCTGTTGTACCCCAAACGGCAGGCGGGAGATGATCCCAAAAAACACCAACAGCGAGATGCCGTTGCCAATCCCTTTGTCGGTGATCTGCTCCCCGATCCACATCAGGACGATGGTCCCGGTGGTCAGCAGCAACGCGGTCAGGAGCAAGGAGGCGATGGTGTGGTGAATGAACACCGCCTGCCCCTGATAGCTGTAGTTGTAGAGATAATAACTGATGCCAAGCGATTGCAGCGCCCCTAAGATCAACGCCCCCCAACGGGTGTAGGTGTTAATCTTGCGCTGCCCCTCTTCTCCCTCTTTGGACCATTCCTCCAAGGTGGGGATGACCACCGTCATCAACTGCATGATGATGCTGGAGTTGATGTAGGGGATGATGCTCAACGCGAACAGCGACAAGGTGGCGGTGGCTCCGCCGGCGAAAAGGTTTAACAGGGCGAAGATGTTCGCCCCGCTGTTAAACAACGCCTGAATGACCGAGGCCCGCACCCCGGGGATCGGAATGTGCGCGCCGAGGCGAAACAGCACCAACATCAGCAGGGTAAACCCCAACCGGCGGTTCAGGTCAGAACCCCGAAGAGCGTTCATCCAGGCTTCGGTCTGGGCCATTTAAATCACCTCGGCTCGCCCTTGCGCCGCCTCGATCTTCTCCCGGGCCGACTTTGAGAAGGCCTGGGCCCGCACGACCAGGGGCCGGTCCAACTCCCCCTCGCCGAGGATCTTCACCGGCAGCGGTCTGCGCACCAGGCGCGCCTCGCGCAACAGCTCCGGCGTGACCTCGGTGCCAGGCTCGAACCGGTTGAGGTCTTGGACGTTCACCACCTCGTATTCCACCCGAAAGGGATTGATGAATCCCCGCTTGGGCAGGCGCCGATACAGCGGCATCTGGCCCCCTTCAAACCCGGGGCGGATGTGCCCGCCGGAACGCGCCTTCTGCCCTTTGTGGCCCCGCCCGGCCGTCTTGCCGAGGCCGGACCCTATCCCGCGCCCGCGCCGAGTTTTCGGCGTGTTGGCGCCGGGAGCCGGAAACAAGTCATGTAGTCTCATACCGACGCCTTCTCCTCCCCTTCTTGGATCGGCTCCACCCGCACCAAGTGTCGTATCTTGTGTACCATCCCCCGAATCGACGGGGTGTCTTCCTGCTCGACGCTCGACCACATCTTGCGCAGCCCAAGCCGCCGAACCGTGGCTTTTTGGTCCTCGCTGTATCCGATCGGGCTTTTCACCAAGGTAATCCGAATCTTAGCCATGTTGGGCATGCGCCCCCTTCAACACTTCCCGCACCGTCCGCCCGCGCAGCCGCGCCACCGTGGCCACGTCGCGGATCTGCCGCAGCCCGTCCATGGTGGCCGCCACCACGTTGTTGGGGTTGTTGGTTCCCAGCGACTTGGTCAGCACGTCGTGAATGCCCGCCGCCTCCATCACCGCCCGCACCGGTCCCCCGGCGATCACCCCGGTCCCTTCCGCCGCCGGCCGGATGATCACCCGCGCGGCGCCAAACAGGCCGACCACCGGATGCGGTATCGTCGTCCCCCGCCGCGGGACGGTGACCAGATGCTTCTTGGCATCCTCCACGCCCTTGCGGATGGCGTCGGGAATCTCGGCCGCCTTGCCCAGGCCCACCCCGACCCGGCCCTCGCCGTCGCCGACCACCACCAAGGCGCTGAAGCTAAATCGCCGTCCTCCCTTGACCACCTTGGCCACCCGGTTGATGGCCACCACGTGCTCTTTCCACTCCGTGGTCCCCGCGTTCTCGTTAACTCCCGGCCGTGCCATTTTCGACCCCCTACTCTAGAACTCTAACCCGGCTTCGCGCGCCCCGTCGGCCAAGGCCTGCACCCGTCCGTGGTAACGGTAGCCACCGCGGTCAAAGACCACGCGGCGAATGCCGCGGGCCACCGCCCGCTCCCCCACCAACTTGCCGACCAAGCGCGCCTTGGCCACCGTGAGGCCCCCCGGCTCATCGCGCAGCGCTGGCTCTAGCGTGGACGCCGCCGCCAGGGTGTGCCCGGTGGTGTCGTCGATGACCTGGGCGTAGATGTGCATGTTCGAACGAAACACCGACAGCCGCGGGCGCTCCGGCGTCCCCGAGACTCTGGCCCGAATCCGACGGTGGCGCAGCTTACGAGCCTTCCGTCGGTCAAAGCGCGTGTACATGCCGTGCTCCTCCCCTACTTCTTGCCGGTCTTGCCGACCTTGCGGCGAATCCGCTCGCCCAGATAGTGGATGCCCTTGCCCTTGTAGGGCTCGGGGGGCCGAACGCTGCGAATCCGCGCCGCCACCTGGCCCACCAGCTCACGGTCGTATCCCCGCACCACCACGTTGGTGGGATTGGGCACCTCAAACTGGATCCCGCTCGGAGGATCAATCTCCACCGGATGGGAATACCCTACCGTCAGTACCACCTTTTGCCCCTGCTTGGAGGCCCGGTACCCGACCCCGGTCAACTCCAGCTGCTTCTCGTAGCCGCGCGACACCCCCTCGACCATGTTGGCCAAGAGCGTGCGCCCGAGCCCCCACTGCGCCCGAGCCTCTAGGCTTTCATCCACCGGGCTGACCACCAATTGGTTCTCTTCCAGCGCGATCCGGACCTTGGGGTGAAACTCTCTGGCCAGTTGTCCCCGCGGTCCCTTGACCTCCACCTGCTGCCCGTCGATCTTGACCTCGACCCCAGCCGGCACCGGGATTGGGCGTTTGCCAATTCGCGACACCTACTCTTCCCCCCTCCACACGCTGTAGCCGGCCCCGGCCTACCACACGTAGCAGAGCACTTCGCCGCCGACGCGCTCCTGCCGGGCGCGCTTGTCTGTCATCACGCCGCGGGAGGTGGAGATGACCGCGATCCCGAGGCCTCCCAGCACCCGCGGCAGCTCGTCGCACCCGGCGTACACGCGCAGTCCCGGGCGGCTGATCCGCCGAAGGCCGCTGATCACCTTCTCCCGATTCGGGCCATACTTCAGATACAGGCGCAGGGTGCCTTGATGGCCGTCCTCGATGACTTCCACGTCCCGGATGAATCCCTCTTCCTTCAGGATCTGGGCTATCGCCCGCTTCATGCGCGAAGCCGGTACATCCACGTGGTCCCGGTACACGGTGTTCGCGTTGCGTATCCGGGTGAGCATATCCGCAATCGGATCGGTCACGACCGTCCTCCTCTCCACTCTGCGCTACCAGCTCGCCTTCTTCACGCCCGGAATCTCCCCGCGGTGGGCGAGTTGCCGAAAACAGAGCCGGCACAGCCCGAAATCCCGGATGTAGGCGCGCGGCCGCCCGCACAGCTGGCAACGGTGATACTTGCGAACCTTAAACTTGGGTTCTCGCTTGGCCTTAGCGATCAAAGACTTCTTGGCCACTTCACCCCTCCTCCCTCATCGTGGGCGCTCAATGCCGGGCAAACGGCATCCCCAACATCTCCAGCAACACCTTGGCCTGTTCGTCGTTCTCCGCGCTGGTGACCAAGGTGACTTCCATCCCGCGAATCCGCTCCACCTTGTCGTAATCGATCTCGGGGAAGATGATTTGCTCGCGGATCCCCAACGTGTAGCTGCCCCGTCCGTCAAACCCCCGGGTGGAGACCCCGTGAAAGTCGCGGACCCGGGGAAGCGCCACGTAGAACAACTTCTCCACAAAGTCGTACATGCGCTGGCCCCGCAACGTGACCTTGGCCCCGATCGGCATCCCCGCCCTCACCTTAAACGAGGCGATGGACTTCTTGGCGCGGGTCACCAGCGGCTTTTGCCCGGTGATCAAGGTCAGGTCTTGGACGGCCGCGTCCAACATCTTGGGGTTGCCAACGGCATCCCCCACCCCCATGTTGACCACGACTTTGACCAGCTTCGGAACTTGCATCCGGTTTTGATAATGAAATCGCTCCATCAGAGCCGGCACGATCTCGCGGTCGTACCGCTCCTTGAGCGCCGACTCAATCGCCATGGCCACCCTCCTCTGTGTCGTCCTTAGTCGATGGTTGCTCCGCAGCGCTTGCAGACCCGTACCTTGGCCCCGTTGTCGAGAAACTTCTTTCCCACCCGGGTGGGCCGGTTGCAAGACTTGCACACCAGCATGACGTTGGACACGTGGATGGGAGCCTCCATGGTGACGATGCCGCCGCTCGGATTCTTGGGATTGGGTTTCAGGTGGCGCTTGACCAGGTTGACCTTCTCCACCACCACCCGCTCTTCCTTGGGGATGGCCCGTATCACCTTCCCCCGCTTCCCCTTGTCCTTACCGGCGAGGACGGCCACGGTGTCTCCCTTGCGTACGTGCATCGGCTGCACCTCCCCCTTTCGCCGGCTAGAGAACCTCCGGAGCCAACGAGATGATCTTCATAAACTCGCGTTCGCGCAATTCCCGGGCCACCGGGCCAAAGATGCGGGTCCCCCGCGGCTCTTTCTCGTCGCCGCGCAAGATCACGGCCGCGTTTTCATCAAACCGGATGTATGAGCCGTCTGGCCGACGTTTGCCACTGCGCGTGCGCACAATCACCGCCTTGACCACGTCGCCTTTCTTGACCATGCCCCCGGGGGCGGCCGATTTGACCGAGGCCACGATCACGTCGCCCACGTTGCCGTAGCGACGGAACGAGCCACCCAGCACGCGGATGCACATCAGTTCCTTGGCGCCGGTGTTGTCCGCCACCACCAACCGGGTCTGCGGCTGAATCATGGCTGTCCACCCCTTTTGCCGATGACCGCATCAACCCCGCGGTCGATTGAGAATCTCCACCACCCGCCACCGCTTTTCCTTGGAAAGCGGTCGCGTTTCCACGATCCGCACGATGTCGCCGATCTGGCACTGGTTCTCTTCATCGTGCGCCTTGTACTTCTTAGTCCGGCGAATCCGGCGGCCGTACAGAGGGTGGGGGACCAGCGACTCCACCGCCACCACCACCGTCTTCTGCATCTTGTTGCTGACCACCTTGCCCTCGCGGACCTTGCGCTTGCCGATGTACTGGTTTTGGCTCTCTGCCATTAGGCCCTCCCTGAACTCGCCTGACGGCTCAGCGTCCGCTCATGCAGTATGGTGTGGACGCGGGCGATGTCCTTGCGCACTTGCCGAATTCGCATCGGGTTCTCCAACGCCGCCGTCGCCAACTGAAAGCGCAGCTTGAAGAGCTCCTCTTTAAGGTCGCGCAACTTGGCCTGCAGCTCTTGGTCGGTGAGCTCCCGTAATTCCTTAGCCTTCATTCGCCGTCACCTCTGGCTGTTCGCGCTTCACAAAACGGGTGCGAATCGGCAACTTGTGCGAGGCGCGACGCATCGCCTCCCGCGCCACCTCTTCCGGAACGCCCGACAACTCAAACATGATGCGGTCCGGCTTGACCACCGCCACCCAGTACTCTGGGTTGCCTTTCCCGCTTCCCATCCGGGTCTCCGCCGGTTTCTTGGTGATCGGCTTGTCGGGGAAGATGGTGATCCACACCTTCCCACCGCGGCGAATGTACCGCGTCAGCGCGACCCGGGCCGCCTCAATCTGTCGGTCGGTGACCCAAGCCGCCTCCAGGGCCTGCAGCCCGTACTCGCCAAACGCCAACCGGTTGCCGCGGTGGGCACGGCCCTTCAGCCGCCCGCGCTGCATCTTGCGATACTTGGTGCGTTTGGGGGCCAACATCGCTACCGACCTCCTTCTCGAGCCGCGGCGGCAGATGCGCCGGCCGTCGGGCGGCGCCGCGCTCCCGGCAGCACCTGGCCCTTGTAGATCCAGACCTTGACCCCGATCACGCCGTAGGTGGTGTGGGCTTCCGCAAACCCGTAATCGATGTCGGCGCGCAAGGTGTGCAGGGGAATCGAGCCTTCCCAGGTCCACTCCCGGCGGGCGATCTCCGCTCCGCCCAGGCGACCGCTGACCATCACCTTGACCCCTTTCGCCCCCTGCCGCATCGCCCGCTGCACCGCCTGCTTCATCGCCCGCTTAAAGGCGATCCGCTTTTCCAGCTGGCTGGCCACCGACTCGGCCACCAACTGCGCGTCCACCTCGGGGTTTTTCACTTCCAAAATGTTGAGGTTGACCTGTTTCCCGGTCAGCTGCTCCAGGTCCTTGCGCAGGGCCTCGACCCCTACCCCACCTTTGCCGATCACCATCCCCGGCTTGCCGGTGTGGACGGAGATGCGAAGCTTGTTGGAGGTGCCCCGCTCGATCTCCACCCGAGAAATCCCGGCCTGATAGTGCCGGCTCTTGATGAAACGGCGAATCCGGACGTCCTCCGCCAAAAGCTCAGGACCCTGGCGAGCCGGGGCGAACCAGCGCGAGTCCCAGTCTTTGATTATCCCCAGGCGTAGCCCCTTGGGGTGAACTTTTTGCCCCATCTCGTCCCCCTCACTTGCTGTGACGCGCTCGCAAGACCACAGAAATGTGGCTGGTCCGCTTCAAAATCGGAAAGGCCTGGCCCCGGGCGCGCGGGTGAATCCGCTTCAGGATCGGTCCTCCATCCACCCAGATGGCGTGGACGTACAGCTCTTCCGGATCCATGTCGTAGTTGTGCCGTGCATTGGCCTCGGCGCTCGCCAACAGCTTGGCGACCACCCGCGATGCCCGCTTCGGGGTGTTCCGCAAGATGGCCTGAGCGTCCCGAAGCCGCTTGCCCCGCACCAGGTCGACGACCACGCGCACCTTTTGGGGGGCAATGCGGACGCCGCGCACATGGGCCCGCGCCTCTTCCACCTCTGCCATCCTCTCTGCCATCCTCTCTTCCACCGCCTTCTTGGCGCTTGACCTCGGCTACTTCAGCGCCGTCGACCGCTCGGTGTGTTCGCCGTGCCCGCGGAAGGTCCGCGTCGGGGCAAACTCCCCCAGCTTATGCCCCACCATCTCTTCGCTGATGTAGATGGGCACGTGCCTGCGCCCGTCATGCACCGCGATGGTGAACCCGACCATTTCCGGCATCACCGTGCTGGCCCGAGACCACGTCTTGATCACCCGCTTCTCGTTCTTGGCCAACATGGCGTGAATCTTCTTCATCAATTTGGGATCCACGTACGGACCCTTTTTGACCGAACGCCCCATTGCCCCCTCCTTTCCCAGGCGGCACCCTCGCCGTCTTACTTCCGTCTACGCACGATAAGCCGGTCAGAAGGCTTGTGCTTGCGCCGGGTCTTGACCCCCAAAGTCGGCTTGCCCCAGGGCGTGACCGGATGCTTGCGCCCCACCGGGGCCTTGCCTTCGCCACCGCCGTGCGGGTGGTCCACCGGGTTCATCGCCACGCCGCGCACGCTCGGCCGACGACCCAGCCACCGGCTGCGCCCGGCCTTCCCGAGATTGATGTTTTCATGCTCGACGTTGCCAACCTGCCCGACGGTGGCGCGAGAGGCCAGCGGCACCTTGCGCAACTCTCCCGAGGGCAACCGCAACAACGCATGCCGACCCTCTTTGGCCATCAATTGGGCGGCCGCCCCTGCCGAGCGGACCATCTGCGCGCCCGCCCCAGGCAGAAGCTCCACCGCGTGCACCACCGTGCCCACCGGAATCTCCGACAACGGCAAGGCGTTGCCGGGACGGATGTCGGCACCCGGACCAGACATCACCTGGTCTCCGACCTTCAGCCCCAGGGGGGCGAGAATGTAACGCCGCTCCCCGTCCTCGTACTCCAACAAGGCGATCCGGGCGGTGCGAAACGGGTCGTATTCGATGGCGATCACCCGCGCCGGGATCCCGTCCTTCTGCCGGCGGAAGTCGATGATCCGGTAGCGGCGCTTGTTGCCGCCCCCGCGGTGGCGGACCGTAATCCGACCGTGCTGGTTGCGCCCCGCCTTGCGATGCCACCCGATGGTCAGCGACTTCTCCGGCTTATCCTTGGTGATCTCCTCGTAGGTAAACACCGTCTTGTGGCGTACCCCCGGGGAGGTCGGCTTTAACTTGCGAATCGGCATCGGTTCTCCTTCTCCTTCCCGGGTTCGCCTCAGACGCTAGGGAAGAGCTCAATGGTGTCTCCGGGAGCCAGGGTCACGATGGCCTTCTTGCGGTCCGGCGTGCGCCCCACGGTCTGACCGCGCCGCTTCGGCTTGCCCCGCCGCCACAGGGTGTTGACCTTGATCACCCGCACCTTGAAGATCTCCTCAACCGCCCGGCGAATCTCGATCTTGTTGGCGTCAGGC
The DNA here is from genome assembly GCA_023512105.1 of Bacillota bacterium. GTDB lineage: Bacteria > Bacillota > Sulfobacillia > Sulfobacillales > Sulfobacillaceae > JAIMAE01. The sequence goes on from JAIMAE010000020.1 coordinate 17,863, forward strand.
GCCACTTCAAAGGTGTATTTGTTGTACTTCAAGGCATCGGTGCTGGCCTCGGTGATGATGGGGCGAATGATGATGTCATAGGGGCTCTTCATCGACCAAACACCCCCTCGATCGCCTCCACCGCATCGCGGTCCAGCAAGATCTGGTGGTATTTCAAGAGATAATAGGCGTTGAGCGAATCGGTGGTGGTGGTCTTGACCTCGGGCAGGTTGCGCGCCGAGAGTTTCAAGTTGGTCTCCGGCTGGCGGGTGACGATCAGCACGTTGTCGCCCAGGCCAAGCCGGTTGAGGAATTGCACCACCTGCTTGGTCTTGATCTCGGGCAACGCCAACCGGTCGACCACCGTCAGCTCCTGGTCGCGCAGTTTCGCCGACAACGCCTGCCGGATGGCCGCCGCTCGCATCTTCTGCGGCACCCGCTGGCTGTAGTCCCGCGGGTGGGGACCAAACACCACGCCGCCGTGACGCCAGTGCGGAGCCCGAATCGAGCCAGCCCGCGCCCGTCCCGTGCCCTTCTGCCGCCAGGGCTTGCGCCCGCCCCCGCGCACCATGGCCCGGGTCTTGGTGGCCGCCGTGCCCAGGCGCTGGTTGGCCAGATAGGCCGTGACCACGCGATGCAACAGCGGAATGCTCACCGGGGCAGCGAAGACCCGGTCAGAGAGCTCGATCTCCCCGACCACCTCGCCGGCCAGGTTCTTGACCGGAACGATCGGCATCTATACCGCCCCCTTTCGCGGCCGCACCGCCTGCCGAATCAACAACAACGAGCCTTTGGGACCGGGGACCGCGCCCCGCACCAACAACAGGTTCCGCTCGGGGTCGACGCGCACCACCTTGAGGTTGAGCACGGTGACCCGCCGGTGGCCGGCTCGCCCCGGCATCCGCCGCCCAGGTCGCACCCGACCACCGCCTCCAGACATTCGGGGGCCCAGCGACCCCACCCGCCGGTGGTACTTCGACCCGTGGCTCATCGGTCCTCGCCGAAAGCCCCACCGCTTGATCACCCCGGCGAAGCCCTTGCCTTTGGAGGTCCCGGTCACGTCGACCCAATCGCCGGCCTGAAAGGCGTGCTCAACCCGGTGCTCGCTGCCGACCGGCAGGTCCAGTGCGCCCGGCAGGCGGAACTCCCGCAGGTACCGAACCGGTTTGAGGCCGCGCTTTTCGAAATCCACCCGCTGCGGCTGCTTCACCTTGTGGGGTTTGATGCCCCCCACCCCCAGCTGCACCGCCTCGTAGCCATCGCGCTCCACGGTGCGGTGACGTACCACCAGATTAGGCTCGGCGTGGATTACGGTGACCGGTACCGCCCGGCCTTCTTCGTCGAAGACCTGGGTCATGCCCACCTTGGTTCCGATAATCCCCTTCATGTGCCCCTCCCGCCTACAGTTTGATCTCGATGTCGACTCCGGCCGGGAGATCGAGCCGCATCAAGGCGTTGACCGTCTTTTGGCTGGGATCCATGATGTCGATCAACCGCTTGTGAATCCGGCGCTCAAACTGTTCCCGGATATCCTTCTCCCCGTTGGGAGCGGTCAGAATCGTATAGATCGTCTTCTCGGTCGGCAGCGGAATGGGGCCGGATACCGAAGCCCCATTGCGCTTAGCCGTCTCCACAATCCGCGCCGCCGACTGGTCCAACACCTCGTGGTCGAAGGCCTTCAGCCGGATCCGTATCTTTTGCTGGGCCACTGTCTCCCCCCTCGCCACTACGCCTGGATCGCCGTGACGACACCGGCGCCGACCGTCCGGCCCCCTTCGCGAATGGCGAAGCGCAGCCCTTCCTCCATGGCGATGGGCGCAATCAGCTCGATGTCCATGCGCACGTTGTCACCCGGCATCACCATCTCCACGCCCTCGGGGAGCTTGACCACGCCGGTGACGTCGGTGGTCCGGAAGTAGAACTGCGGACGGTAGCCGTTGAAAAACGGCGTGTGCCGGCCCCCTTCTTCCTTGGTCAAGACGTAGACCTCGGCGGAGAACTTGGTGTGCGGCTGAATGGTGCCTGGCTTGGCCAAAACCTGCCCCCGCTCGACCTCGTCCTTGTCGATACCGCGCAGCAGGCAACCGATGTTGTCCCCGGCCACGGCCACGTCCAAGGTCTTGCGGAACATCTCCACCCCGGTCACCACCGTCTTCTTGGCCTTCTCCTCCAAGCCGACGATCTCCACCTCGTCTCCGACCTTGACCGAGCCCCGCTCCACCCGGCCGGTGACCACGGTGCCACGTCCGGTGATCGAGTGGGTGTCCTCCACCGGCATCAAGAAGGGCTTGTCGACGTCCCGCTCCGGGGTGGGGATGTAGTTGTCGACGGCGTCCATCAGCTCCCAGATCTTGCCGCACCATTGGCAGTCGCGGCGACCGCAACCGCACTCCAGCGCCTTCAGCGCCGACCCGGCCACCACCGGAATTTCGTCTCCCGGGAACTCGTAGCTCGACAACAGCTCGCGGACCTCGATCTCCACCAGCTCCATCAGCTCGGGGTCGTCCACCATGTCGGCCTTGTTCAGGAACACCACGATGTTGGGCACGCCCACCTGCCGGGCCAGCAAGATGTGCTCACGGGTTTGCGGCATCGGCCCGTCGGCCGCGGAAACCACCAAGATGGCGCCGTCCATCTGCGCCGCCCCGGTGATCATGTTCTTGACGTAGTCGGCGTGACCGGGGCAGTCGACGTGGGCGTAATGCCGCTTGTCGGTCTCGTACTCCACGTGGGCGGTGGCGATGGTGATCCCGCGCTCCCGCTCCTCCGGAGCCTTGTCGATTTGGTCGTAGGCGGTATATTCCGCCTTGCCGGCGGTAGACAATACCTTCGTGATGGCTGCGGTGAGCGTGGTCTTCCCATGGTCAACGTGACCGATGGTGCCGACGTTGACGTGGGGCTTGGTCCGCTCGAACTTCTTCTTGGCCATTGCAAAACCTCCTCTTGCATCACGGCCGGTCGCCGATTCCCTGGCGCCGCCAGACCTGCGGCGGGTCATCCCGCCTGCCTGAAACTGCTACCCTAGTGCGACTGACTGCGCGCCCCCGCCGCCTTGATCACCTGCTCGGTGATGTGCCGCGGCGCCTCCTCGTAGTGGGAGAACTGCATGGTGTAGGTGCCCCGCCCCTGGGTGCGCGACCTCAAGTCCGTGGCATAGCCAAACATCTCGGCCAGAGGCACCTGTCCGCGGATGACCTGCACGCCCCCGGGCCTGGGCTCCATCCCCTCGATGCGCCCCCGGCGGGCGTTGAGGTCGCCGATGACATCCCCCATGTACTCCTCGGGGACCACAACCTCCACCGACATGATCGGCTCCAACAGCACCGGATTGGCCTTCTGGGCCGCGGCCTTAAACGCCAGCGAACCGGCAATCTTGAAGGCCATCTCGCTGGAGTCCACCTCGTGGTAGGACCCGTCGTACAGCGTGGCCCGGACGTCGATGGTCGGGTATCCAGCCAGGACCCCGGTCTCCATCGCCTCGCGAATCCCGTTTTCTACCGCCGGGACGTACTCTTTCGGGACCACACCGCCGACAATCTTGTTGACAAACTCGAAACCTTGCCCGGGCTCCAACGGCTCCAGGCGAATCCAGACGTGACCGTACTGGCCCCGGCCTCCGGTCTGGCGAATGAACTTGCCCTCGGCCTCCACCGCCTTGCGGATCGTCTCCTTGTAGGCCACCTGGGGCTTGCCGACGTTGGCCTGCACCTTGAACTCCCGAAGCAGCCGGTCGACGATGATCTCCAGGTGCAACTCCCCCATCCCGGAGATGATGGTCTGGCCGGTCTCGGGGTCCGTGTGCATCCGGAAGGTCGGGTCTTCCTCGGCCAAACGCCCCAAGGCGGTTCCCATCTTGTCCTGGTCCGCCTTGGTCTTGGGCTCGATCGCCACCGAGATCACCGGCTCCGGGAACTGCATCGACTCCAGCAGGATCGGATGTTGCTCGTCGGCCAACGTGTCCCCCGTCGAGGTGTCCTTGAGCCCGACCGCCGCCGCGATGTCGCCGGTGTACACCGCCTCGATCTCTTCCCGATGGTTGGCGTGCATCTGCAGAATCCGGCCAATCCGCTCCCGCCGGCCCTTGGTGACGTTGTAGATGTACGACCCCGAGGACAAGGTGCCGGAGTAGACCCGGAAGAAGGCCAGCTTGCCGACAAAGGGGTCGGACATGATCTTAAACGCCAGCGCCGAGAAGGGGGCGTCGTCGGAGACCTCGCGGGTCAGCTCCTCGCCGGTGGCCGGGTCGTGGCCCCGCACCGCCCCGATGTCGAGCGGCGAGGGCAGGTAGTCCACCACCGCGTCGAGCAGCGGCTGCACCCCTTTGTTGCGGTAGGAGGCGCCGCACAGCACCGGCACCAGCTGCCCGGAGAGCGTGCCCTTGCGCAGCACCGCGCGAATCTCGTCGGCGGAGATCTCCTCGCCCTCCAAATACTTCTCCATGAAGGCGTCGTCAATCTCCGCGCAGGCCTCCAACAGCATCTGGCGACGCGCCTCGGTCACCTCGCGCAGATCCTCGGGGATGGGCTCGTATTCGCCCCGCGTCCCTAAATCATCCAGGTAAAAATACGCCTCCATGCGCAACAGGTCCACAATCCCGCGGAAGGTGTCCTCCACCCCCACCGGCCACTGGATCGCCACCGGGTTGGCCCCTAAGCGGTTGCGGATCTGGTCGATGCACATGGTGAAGTCGGCCCCGACGGTGTCCATCTTATTGATGTAGGCGATCCGGGGCACGTGATATTTGTCGGCCTGCCGCCACACCGTCTCCGACTGCGGCTCCACCCCACCTTTGGCGTCAAAAACGGCGATTGCGCCATCTAGAACGCGCAAGGACCGCTCCACTTCCACTGTGAAGTCCACGTGGCCGGGCGTGTCGATAATGTTAATCCGGTGGCCCCGCCACTGACAGGTGGTCGCGGCCGAGGTGATGGTAATCCCCCGTTCCTGCTCCTGGACCATCCAGTCCATGGTGGCGGTGCCTTCGTGCACCTCGCCCAACTTGTGGACCCGTCCGGTGTAAAACAGGATCCGCTCGGTCGTGGTGGTCTTGCCGGCATCGATATGGGCCATGATCCCGATGTTGCGGGTCTTTTCTAGCGAAAAGGCTCGGGCCATTTAGGAACTCCCTTCTCGATTTACCAGCGGTAGTGCGCAAAGGCCTTGTTGGCCTCCGCCATGCGGTGGGTCTCATCCCGCTTGCGCACTGCTCCTCCGGTATTCTGAGAGGCGTCGATGATCTCTGCCGCCAACCGCTCTTCCATGCCGCGCTCGCTGCGCTGCCGCGCATACTGCACGATCCATCGCAACGCCAACGACGCGCGGCGGGAAGGCCGGACCTCCATCGGCACTTGATAGGTGGCCCCTCCCACCCGGCGAGGTCGCACTTCCAGTACCGGTGTGGCGTTTTTGACCGCCGCCTCAAACACCTCCATCGGATCCTTGCCGGTCTTCTCGGCAATCCGTTCCATTGCTCTGTACACGATCTTTTGCGCCAAGGCCTTCTTGCCGCTGATCATTACTTTATTAATCAGGCTCTGCAGCAATGGGCTGCCATATACCGGATCCGGCGGGATTTCCCGCGCCGCTACAGGACCTCGTCTCGGCATCGTCTCCCCCTCTTACTTCTTGCCCGCCGCCTGATTCTTCTTAGCCCCGTACTTGGAGCGCCCCTGTTGCCGCTTCTGCACCCCGGCGGCATCCAAGGCACCGCGGATGATATGGTAGCGCACGCCCGGCAGGTCGCGCACCCGCCCCCCGCGCACCAGCACCACCGAGTGCTCCTGCAGGTTGTGCCCAATCCCGGGGATGTAGGCGGTGATCTCCTGGCCGTTGGTCAACCGCACCCGCGCCACCTTGCGCAAGGCCGAGTTCGGCTTCTTCGGCGTCACCGTCTTGACGCTGATGCACACCCCACGCTTTTGGGGGTTCTTCTGAAGCGCTGGTGCAGACGACTTGGCCCGCACCCGCTTGCGACCGTGTCGAATCAGTTGATTGATGGTCGGCATGGCCCCCTCCTTTCCCTGCTTACGCTGCGTTTCACTCCAGCTTCCGCGAACTCTGAAGCCTCTGCCTTGGTCGACGGTCCAGAGCCCGACCGCCGTCCCCCTCGTGGTCCGGGTGCGGCAGGCTTCGCACCGGCAGTCCAGTCAGCGCCGGGGCGCCACCGTCTCTACGGCACAGGCCGCTTTGACGTCGATGCCACACCGCTGCCCCAGCTCCGCCATGGTTTCTACATACGCCACTGGGATGTTACGCGCTTCGGCGGCGCGCACCACCGCTTCCACCACGGCCGGGTCGGCGTCCTTCGCCACCCAAAGCCGGCGGGCGTTGCCGGCGAGGACCCGCTTCAAGCTTTCCCGGGCCCCCACCGCGCGCCGTCGAGGATCTTTCAGTGCCTCGTCTGGCCCCATCGCGATCCCTCGGCCTGTTAGGCTCGTAAACACACTGCGCTATTCTATCACCGCACCTAGATGCTGTCAACGCAACCTCAATGCGCCACCGGGTGCTCCACTGACTCCAGCGGCGCTTTGGCCTCGCTCTCCCGGGGGCGCACCACCACGTTGCGGTAGCGCGACATCCCGGTGCCGGCGGGGACCAACTTGCCGATGATCACGTTCTCCTTCAACCCGAGCAGCGGGTCTCGCTTCCCTTTGATCGAGGCCTCGGTCAACACCCGGGTGGTCTCCTGGAAGGAGGCCGCCGAGAGGAAGGAGTCGGTCGCCAACGAGGCCTTGGTGATGCCCAAGACCACCGGTTTGGCCACCGCCGGGTTGCCCCCCACCGCCAGCACCCGCTCATTCTCGTCTTCGAACTCAAACCGGTCGACCAGCGCTCCCGGCAACAAGGTGGTGTCGCCCGACTCCTCCACCTTGAGCTTTCGCATCATCTGCCGGACCATCACTTCGATGTGCTTGTCGTTGATGTCGACCCCCTGCAGTCGGTAGACCCGTTGCACCTCGTGCAACAAGTACTCCTGGACTCCCGCCGGCCCCAGCACCTTCAGCAGGTCGTGGGGGTTGATCGAACCCTCGGTCAGCTCCTGGCCTTCCCGGACTTTCTCGCCATCGTGCACCTTCAGGCGCGATCCGAAGGGGATGAGGTAGCTCTGGGCTTCGGTTCCGTCGTCTGCCACCACCGTGACCTCGCGCCGGCCCTTGTTCTCCCCGACCCGCACCGTGCCCGCGATCTCGCTGATGATGGCCTGCCCCTTGGGCTTGCGGGCCTCAAACAGTTCTTCCACCCGCGGCAGACCTTGGGTGATGTCCTCTCCGGCCACGCCCCCCATGTGGAAGGTGCGCATGGTCAACTGCGTGCCGGGCTCCCCGATGCTCTGAGCGGCGATGATCCCGACCGCCTCGCCCACCTCCACCAACTCGCCGGTGGCCAGGTTGCGGCCGTAGCAGGCCACGCAGACGCCGTAACGGGACTTGCAGGTCAGCACCGAGCGCACCATCACCGCCTTGATCCCGGCATCCACGATGCGTTGCGCGTCCTCTTCGTTGATCAGCTGGTTGGGCTCGATCAGGATCTCCCCGGTCTGCGGGTGGACCACCGTCTCCGCCGCCACCCGTCCGACCAGGCGGTCAAACAAGGTCTCAATCACCTGCGAGCCGTCGGTGATCTCCCGAACCACCGTGCCGTCGCTGGTTCCGCAATCCAGTTCGCGCACGATCACGTCCTGGGCCACGTCCACCAGTCGGCGGGTCAGGTAACCCGAGTCGGCGGTTCGCAGGGCGGTGTCGGCCAAACCCTTGCGGGCCCCGTGGGTGGAGGTGAAGTACTCCAGCACCGTCAACCCCTCGCGGAAGTTGGCCCGGATCGGGAGCTCGATGATCCGTCCCGAGGGGTCGGCCATCAGACCCCGCATCCCCGCCAACTGCGAGATCTGCTGGACGTTACCCCGGGCTCCCGAGGTGGCCATCATGTAGACCGAGTTGGTGCGGTCCATCGTCTCCATCAAGGCCTGGGTGACTTTCTCCTTGGCCTGAGTCCAGATTTCGATCACCCGCTCGTAGCGCTCCTCGGCGGTGATCAACCCCCGGCGGTACTGACGGGCCACCTGGGCCACCGCCTCCTCGGCCTCCCGGATGATCTCCCGCTTGGCCTCCGGGATCTGGATGTCCCCGATCGCGATCGTCACCCCCGCGCGGGTGGCGAAGGAAAACCCGAGCTCCTTGATGCGGTCTAGGACTTCAGCGGTTCCCTGGGTCCCGTAGATCCGGAAGGTGTCGGCCACGATCTGGGCCAGCACTTTCCGGTCGACCACTTTGTCGATAAACCGCAACTCGGGCGGCAGGGCCGCGTTGTACAGGAAGCGGCCGAAGGTGGACTGGCGCCGGACCCCGTCAAAGCGCATCTCCACCCGGGCGTGCAAGGACAAAATGCCCTCGTGGTAGGCCATCTCGGCCTCGCTCAGGTCGGCGAAGACCATCCCCTCGCCGCGGCTGCCCGGCTTCTCGAGGGTCAGGTAGTAGGAGCCCAACACCATGTCCTGGGTGGGCGTCACCACCGGCCGCCCGTCCTTGGGGTTCAAGATGTTCTGGGTGGAGAGCATCAACACCCGCGCCTCGGCCTGCGCCTCGGCGGACAGCGGCACGTGGACCGCCATCTGGTCGCCATCGAAGTCGGCGTTGTAAGCGGTGCAGACCAAGGGGTGGATCTGGATCGCCCGCCCCTCCACCAACACCGGCTCAAAGGCTTGGATGCCCAACCGATGCAGCGTCGGGGCCCGGTTCAAGAGCACCGGGTGCTCGCGGATGACGTCCTCCAGCACGTCCCACACCTCGGGGCGCACCCGCTCCACCATCCGCTTGGCCGACTTGATGTTGTGGGCGTATCCCTCGTTGACCAGCTTCTTCATCACGAACGGCTTGAACAGCTCCAGCGCCATTTCCTTAGGCAACCCGCACTGATGCATCTTCAGTTTGGGCCCGACCACGATCACCGAGCGCCCGGAGTAGTCCACCCGCTTGCCCAAGAGGTTCTGGCGAAACCGGCCCTGCTTGCCCTTCAACATGTCGGAAAGCGACTTCAGGGGCCGGTTGCCCGGTCCGGTGACCGGCCGTCCGCGCCGCCCGTTGTCAATCAGGGCGTCGACCGCCTCTTGGAGCATCCGCTTCTCGTTGCGGACGATGATGTCCGGCGCGCCCAGGTCCAAAAGTCGCTTCAGCCGGTTGTTGCGGTTGATCACCCGCCGGTAGAGGTCGTTCAGGTCCGAGGTGGCGAAGCGGCCGCCGTCGAGCTGCACCATCGGGCGCAGATCCGGGGGAATCACCGGCACCACGTCGAGGATCATCCACTCGGGGCGATTGCCGGAGGTCCGGAAGGCCTCCACCACCTCCAGCCGCCGAATCGCCCGAATCCGGCGCTGCCCGGAAGAGGAGTTGAGCTCCGCCCGAAGCTCCCGCGACAGCTGGTCCAAGTCCAGCTCCATCAGCAGCTCCTTGATCGCCTCCGCGCCCATCATGGCCCGGAAGTGGTTGCCGTACTTCTCCCGGTACTCCCGGTACTCCGACTCGACCAGGAGCTGCTTTTTCATGAGCGGAGTGGTGCCGGGTTCGATCACCACATAGGCGGCAAAGTAGAGGACCTTTTCCAGAGCTCGGGGCGACATGTCCAGGATCAGGCCCATGCGCGACGGAATCCCTTTGAAGTACCAAATGTGGGAGACCGGGGCGGCCAGCTCGATGTGGCCCATCCGCTCGCGCCGCACCTTGGAGCGCGTCACCTCAACCCCGCAGCGGTCACAGACAACCCCCTTGTAGCGCACGCGCTTGTATTTGCCGCAATGGCACTCCCAATCTTTGGTGGGTCCAAAGATCTTCTCGCAAAAGAGGCCTTCGCGCTCCGGCTTTAAGGTCCGGTAGTTGATGGTCTCCGGCTTCTTGACCTCTCCCTTAGACCATTCGCGAATCTGTTCCGGAGAGGCCAAGGCGATGCGCATGGAATCGAAGTTGTTTACGTCCAGCATATTCGACCTCCGCGGGTTAATACTCCTCGTCCTCGTCGTCCCCGTCGTCCTCGACAAAGTCTAGGTCCTCGGCCTCGTCCTCCTGCTCCTGGCTGCCGCGGCGCAAGATGGCCATGGCGTGTTCGGCTTCCTCGTCATAGCCCATCCCCGCCTCGGGCTCCAGCTGAGCCGGCGGTCGGCTGCCCATCGCCCCCTCCTCCATCAAGCGATATAGCTCCTGACCCTCGCCCTCCTCGCCCAACTCGGGCAAGAGCTCGAAACTGCGCGCCTCCAGCGTCGGCTCGTCCTCCAACTCCCGGATCTCAATCTCTTCGTTATCCTGGTTCAGCACCTTGACGTCCAGCCCGAGGCTCTGCAGCTCCTTGATCAAGACCTTAAAGGATTCGGGCACGCCAGGCTCCGGGACGTTCTCTCCCTTGACGATCGCCTCGTAGGTCTTGACCCGCCCCACCACGTCGTCCGACTTGACCGTCAGCAGTTCTTGTAGGGTGTAGGCCGCGCCGTAGGCTTCCAACGCCCACACCTCCATCTCCCCAAACCGCTGTCCCCCAAACTGCGCCTTGCCGCCCAGCGGCTGCTGGGTAACCAGCGAGTAGGGGCCGGTCGAGCGGGCATGGATCTTGTCGTCGACCAAGTGGGCCAGTTTCAGCATGTAGACGACCCCCACCGTCACCTCTTGATCGAACGGCTCCCCAGTCCGGCCGTCGTAAAGGATGGTCTTCCCCGACTTGGGCAGGCCGGCCTGGTCGAAGAGTTCGAGCACGTCCTCCTCGCTGGCGCCATCAAAGACCGGACTGGCCACCTTCAGGCCGAGCGCTTTGGCCGCCCAACCCAAATGGGTCTCCAGCACCTGCCCGATGTTCATTCGGCTCGGCACCCCCAGCGGATTGAGCACAATGTCCACAGGGGTCCCATCCGGCAAGAAGGGCATATCTTCCTCAGGCAGAATCCGCGAGATGACGCCCTTGTTCCCGTGGCGCCCGGCCATCTTGTCGCCCTCCGAGATCTTTCGCTTCTGGGCGATGTAGACCTGGACCAGCTGGTTGACGCCGGGAGAGAGTTCGTCCCCTTGGTCGCGGCTGAACACCTTGACGTCGACCACGATCCCCGACTCCCCGTGCGGCACCCGCAGCGAGGTGTCGCGCACCTCGCGCGCCTTCTCCCCGAAGATCGCCCGCAGCAGCCGCTCCTCGGCGGTGAGCTCCGTCTCTCCCTTGGGGGTGACTTTGCCGACCAAGATGTCGCCCGGACGCACCTCGGCGCCGATGCGGATGATCCCGCGGTCGTCAAGGTCGCGCAACACCTCCTCGCCGACGTTGGGGATGTCGCGGGTGATCTCCTCCGGCCCCAGCTTGGTGTCGCGGGCATCGCACTCGTACTCTTCGATGTGAATCGAGGTGAAGACGTCGTCCTTAACCAGCCGCTCGCTGAGCAAGATCGCGTCCTCGTAGTTGTAACCCTCCCAAGGCATGAAGGCGACCAGGACGTTGCGCCCCAGGGCCAACTCGCCTTGGTCGGTGGACGGCCCGTCGGCGATCACCTGCCCTGCCTCCACCCGCTCGCCCTTGTTGACGATCGGCTTCTGGTTGATGCAGGTCCCTTGGTTGGAACGGGCGAACTTCAACAGCTTATAAGTAGAGACGGTGTGGTCGTCGTTGCGCACCACGATCTGGTCAGCGGTGACCCGCTCCACGATCCCGTCCTTCTCGGCAATCGCCAACACCCCGGAGTCGCGAGCGGCCTTGGCCTCCATGCCGGTGCCGACCAGCGGCGCCTCGGTGACCAAAAGCGGCACCGCCTGGCGCTGCATGTTGGCTCCCATCAAGGCCCGGTTGGCGTCGTCGTGCTCGAGGAAGGGGATCAGGGCGGTGGCGATCGACACCACCTGCTTGGGCGACACGTCCATGTAGTCCACCCGCTCCGGCACCTCTTCCAGGATCTCGTGCCGGTAGCGCACCGTCACCCGCTCCGCCTGGAACCGTCCCTCCGGGGTTAGAGGCTCGTTGGCCTGGGCGATGACGGCGTCGTCTTCCTCGTCCGCGGTCAGGTAGACGATCTCGTTGGTGACCACCCCTCGCTCCTTGTCGACCTTGCGGTAAGGGGTCTCGATAAAGCCGAACTCGTTGATTCGCGCATAGGTCGAGAGCGAGCCGATGAGCCCGATGTTCGGCCCTTCCGGGGTCTCGATCGGGCACATCCGACCGTAGTGGGAGTGGTGGACGTCGCGCACCTCAAAGCCCGCTCGCTCCCGGGAAAGACCACCAGGGCCCAAGGCAGACAGGCGCCGCTTGTGGGTCAGCTCGGCCAGCGGGTTGGTCTGGTCCATGAACTGGGAGAGCTGCGAGGAGCCAAAGAACTCCTTGACCGCCGCCACCACCGGCCGGATGTTGATCAACGCCTGGGGGGTAATCGACTCCATGTCTTGGATGGTCATTCGCTCGCGCACCACCCGCTCCATGCGCGAGAGGCCGAGGCGAAACTGGTTTTGCAAAAGCTCGCCGACCGAACGCAGCCGCCGGTTGCCCAGGTGGTCGATGTCGTCGATCGACCCCAGCCCTTCGTAGAGGTTGGAGATGTAGTTGATGCAGGCGTAGATGTCCTCGGGGGTAATCGTCCGCACCTCGATGCCCGGCTGGCCGTTGGATACCACCTGCACCAAGGTGCCGTTTTCCAGCCGCACCAACACCCGCATCACCCGGGCCTGGTCGAGCGCCTCGGCCCGGGCGCGATCGATGTGCTCGCCCTCGCGCAGCAAGATCTCTCCGGTTTCCGGGTGCACCACCGTCTCCGCGGCCGTGGTGCCGACGATCCGGCGGCGAAACGCCAACTTCTTGTTGATCTTGTAACGGCCGACGCCGGCCAAGTCGTAGCGCTTCGGCTCGAAAAACAGCGATTTGAGCAAGGTCTCGGCACTCTCGGCGGTGGGCGGCTCCCCAGGTCGCAGCCGCTTGTAGATCTCGATCTGCCCGTCCTCCTGGCTCTTGGCGGTGTCTTTGGCCAGAGTGGTGCGGATGCGCTCGTCATCTCCCACCGCGTCCAAGATTTGCGCGTCGGTGCCCAACCCCATGGCCCGGAGCAGGGTGGTGGCCGGCAGCTTGCGGGTGCGGTCCACCCGCACCCAGATCGCGTCCGAGGCGTCGGTCTCGAATTCCAGCCAAGCTCCCCGATTGGGAATCACGGTGGACAGAAACAGCCGCTTCCCACTGGGATCCACTTGGTCCCCAAAGTACATCCCCGGCGAGCGGACCAGCTGGCTGACGATCACCCGTTCCGCGCCGTTGATGATGAAGGTCCCCTTGTTGGTCATGAGGGGGAAGTCGCCCATAAACACGTCCTGCTCTTTGACTTCCCCGGTCTCTTTGTTGATCAGGCGCACCCGCACGTGCAAAGGGGCCGAGTAGGTGACGTCGCGCGCCTTACACTCTTCCACCGAATACTTCGGGGCCTTCAAGGTGTAATCGACAAACTCCAGGATCAGATTCCCGGTAAAATCTTGGATGGGAGAAATCTCTTTAAAAGTTTCTTTAAGCCCTTCTTTGAGGAACCATTGATAGGAGTTTTGCTGGATCTCGATGAGGTTCGGCATCTCCAGCACTTCTTTGATCGAGGCGAAACTGAGCCGTTGGGTTGCAGCGCGCTCCGGCAGCGCAATGGCCATTCACTGTCAGCTCCTTGTTACCAAGTGTAAATGGATGATGACCGGTTCCTCCGGGCCGTCATGTTGGGATGGCCGCGACCGACATGGCTCCAAAAACTAGCAAGTTGTTATAGTACCACAAGCCCACCCCCAGGTCAAGCCAAGCTTTCCCTGGAGGAGGGCTTAGGTGGTTACAGTGAATGGCTATTTGATTTCGACCGAGGCTCCTGCCTCTTCCAACTTGGCCTTGGCCGCCTCCGCATCGGCTCGGGAGATCTTCTCCTTCACCGGCTTGGGGGCGCCATCCACCAACGCTTTGGCTTCTGTCAGGGAAAGGCCGGTCAGTTCCCGCACCACCTTGATGACCTGCACCTTCTTGTC
>JAIMAE010000194.1 GCA_023512105.1 Bacillota bacterium
TGATAAGGGCCGGCCCGGTAAATCGTCATGTGGAACTTTTTGTTCAAGGCGCCGTAAGCCGGCCCATCGTTGGCGCGGTCGCAGGCATCCATCTCCTCAATCAGTTGCCGTAAGGTCGAAAAGTGGGTTTCAGTCAGGTACGGTCCGGCGGTTTGACAGGCTAGGCCTTCTAGGTGGCCCCGGATCAGGTAGGCCTCTTCGATTTCGAATGGGGTGAGTCGTCGAACCCTGGCTCCGGAGTAGGGAATGATCTCCACCAGGCCCTCTTGTTGCAGGCGACGCAAGGCCTCGCGAATCGGGGCTCCACTGTACCCGCACGCCGTCTGCAACTGGCGAATGGTCAAGCGCTCGCCTGGGAGGTAAACCCCCTCCAGGATTTGGCGCTTAATCCGCTGATACGCCTCATCTCCCTTGGTATGAGCTTTTCCAGTCATGATTCCGGTCCTCCGCAGCAAATCATCGAGAAGATTATCGATAGGATGATCGATCATCTGTAGACAGAATAGCACGGACTCTCTACAATATGAAGAAAGCGGAAGAAGAATCTGGAAGGAGCGGGAATGAGATGCAATGGCCAACGGGAAAACGCCTATTGGTGTTCGTCAATGTGGCATTGGAGGGATGGTCAGACGACAGCGCTCCGGGTATTGGACCGATGGGCAATCCCCTCCGATCCGGTGTCCGGGACATGCAGGCGGTCTCCTGGGCAGAGTACGGGCCGCGTACCGGAATGCCTCGTCTTTTGCGGATCTTCGAGCAGGAGCAGATTCGTGCCACTGTCTTGACGAGCGGGGTCATCGCCCTGCGATATCCGGATTTGGTTCAGGCGATTCAACAAGCCGGCCACGAGATATGTGGTCATTCGATGGCCCAGGATATCATTCCCGCATACTTGAGCGAGGCGGAAGAACGGGAAAATATTCTCCGCTCGATCGAGGCATTATCCGGCCCCACGGGCGTCCGGCCTACCGGGTGGTGTAGTCCGCGGGGCACGCCAAGTAACGTCACCGCTGAGCTCCTCGCCGAGTACGGATTTCGATGGTTTGGCGATGTATTCGACGCCGACCAACCCTACTGGCTTTCCACGCGTGCGGGTCGTCTGGCAGCGATTCCGTTTTCCATGGAAGTCAACGACATGCCGCTATACGTCCGCTACGGTAACGCCCCGCACACCTACTTTGAGATTCTCCGCCGGATTATCGAGGGCTGGTATGAAGAACATCCCGAGGAGACTGGATGTCTTGACGTAACGGTACATGCCCACGTTTTCGGCCGTCCCTACGGAGCCGTAGAGTACCGCGATGCCTTGCGTTACTTGAAGTCCAAACCGTGGGTTTGGTTTGCCACCCACCAAGAAGTGGTAGAGCGGATGGATTGATCGCGGCGGAGAAAGGGGGAGAGGGAAAATGGCCAGGAGACATTTTTGGGTCATCTTTCTCATCTTAGCCGTCTATGTGATTTATGTATGGGATCGCTTCGTCTTTTCGGTGGAGCTGCCGCAGATCATGCGGACCTTACATCTCAGTCTCACCAGCGGCGGCTTTCTGGCCTCGGTCTTCCAAATCGGTCTGGCTTTAACCTCGTTGTTGGGGGCCTACCTGGCGGCCAAGTGGGGAAACCGCTGGATCATTGTCATTGGGGTGGTGCTCTTCAGCGCCTTCACGGCTCTAACTGCTCTGTCCACAGGGTTTTATGACACCTTGGTCTACCGGATCGGGAGCGGCCTCGGGGAGGGCCTCTACAACATCGGGATCTTCACCTTTCTGGGGGCCTTAAGCGCCCGCCGGAAAGGCGCCTCGATCGGCATCGGAGCCTCTTTGTTTGGATTAGGCAGCTTCACCGGCCCCCTGATCGCCTCGTGGCTTCTGGTGGCCACCGGGGATTGGCGCATTCCCTTCGTGTTGTTTGGAATCCTGGGGCTGATCGGAGGGTGGCTGATCTATCGGGTGGTCCAACCGCAGGACGTAGAACAAGCGGGCGAGGATCCAACAGCGCGGGCGCGCCGAGATTTCCGAGAACTCTGGCAGTGGGCCACTCTCCCCATCTGCGTCATCATGTTTGCCGACGGTTTGGCGGTCTACGGGTTTATCTCAACCTATGCGGTGTTCCAAGAACACGTCAATCATCTCTCCATCCTGCAAACTGGGTTTGTGCTTAGCCTTTTCGGGATCGGTAACATCTTCGGAGGCATTCCGGGAGGTTTCTTAGGCGACGTGATCCCGCGTCGGTGGACGGTGGCGGGAGCGGCGGTGTTGGCGGCCATCGCGGCGGCAATCCTCTTCCATTCCGGCAGTAGCGTGGCGTTGTACGCCCCAGTGGCCTTCATCTTCGGGATGGTCACCAACTCTCTCTACACCAACTCGTACGCCGGGATTCAGGAGGTGGTTTCCCCCAATCTTGCAGCCACGGGCACCGGCTTCGTGGCGACGATCTACTTCGGCATTGGGGCGTTCTCTGGACTATTTATTGGTGGTCTGGCAAGTCATGCCGGATGGGCTGCCGCCGGACTGTGGGTGATTGAGGTGCCGATGGTAGTCGGCGCTCTGCTCATGGCCCTGATGGGCCCTCGGCGCCGCTATGCCGTGCCCACCACGGCTCCGGTCCAAAAGGCGTCGTCTTAAAAGGAGGGGTCGAGCATGCGGATTGGATGGGGTCGTCTGGAAAAGGTCGGTGACGTGGATCAGTTGTGGGTGGTGGAGGGGGAACGCGCCACTCCTGTCAAGGCCTATTCCCCGGAATTGGAGCCGGTCTGCCATGACTTGAGTGCCTTTTTGGCCAGTCGTGGCTTGGACGTGTTGCGAGCCCGAGTAGGTCAGGAGCGCTCGGGGGTAAGCCATCGTACCGAGGACATTCACTGGCGAGCGCCCATCAGTCCCCAGGCCAAGATCCTGTGCAGTGCAGTGAACTACGTCCAACACGGGGCGGAGGCGCAAATTCCTCCCCCCTCCCAGCCATTCTTGTTTGTGAAACTCACCTCGGCAGTTACTGGACCGTATGATCCCATTCCCAAGCCGTCGGTGAGTGAGCGCATGGACTACGAGGCAGAGTGGGCGGTGATGATCGGCGCGCCGGTTAAAAACGTGGCCCCTGAAGAAGCCCTGCAGTACGTAGCCGGCTACCTCGTCCTCAACGACCTGAGTTTTCGAGACCTGCAATTTGATGCCGACCATCCGGACCTCCGCAAGTCGTTCGGACAAAATTGGTTGCACGGGAAGGGGTTGGACCAAGCGTGTCCCGCGGGCCCATATCTGGTGACCCGAGATGAGGTAGGCGACGGTCCGTTTCGCATCCGCTGTTGGGTCAACGGCACCTTAGTCCAGGATGACACCACGGACCACATGATTTATTCAGCGGCGCAGTTAGTGGCCTATGCCTCTCGGGGGATTACTCTGCAGCCGGGGGACGTCATCAGCACCGGAACCCCGGCCAGGCTCGAGGCCTTTGGGCGGCGTTACCTGGCGGCAGGAGATGAACTGGTGACTGAGGTGGAGGGTCTTGGCCGCCTCGTAAACCGGATTGTCGACCCTCTTGGCAGCTCTGCCTCCGTGACAGGGTAGCGGAGAAGGAAGGGTATTTGGATGTTCCGGTATTTTCCCGACAACATGATGTGGTCGCAGACCGTGATGTTTGTCTTAAACTGCGGAGGGGAGATCGGCGAGATTGACGGGCTCTGCCGAAGCTTGGTTCCAAAAGCCGCCGCCAGCGATGAAGAGGCGTGGTACGAGGGATGGCGGCAACTCGCTGATCGGGTGGCCAGCCAGGCCGAGCAAGACCGCCGCCTTGGTCATGCGATCAGCGCTGGCAACAAATTCCGGCGTGCAGCCGCCTACTACATGGCCGCGGAGCGTATCCTTGACCCCTACGACACCCGCAAACTCGACACCTACCGAAGGTTTCTGGATGCCTTTCGCGAAGCCGTCACTTTGGGCTCAGAGGCCGTCGAATGGGTCAGTGTCCCGTACCTAGAGGGCAAGGAATTGCCCGCTCTATTCGTGCCGGCTGCCGGACCGCCTCCCTGGCCAACGGCGATTTTTGTGGACGGCTTTGACATCACCAAGGAGATTATTTACCTGCGAAGAATTCGGGAAGCGTCCCGCCGCGGCATCGCCCTGCTAATCGTCGACACCCCGGGGGTGGGAGAGAGCCTTCGCTTGCTGGGGCTTCCTGCCCGTCCAGACACCGAGGTGCCGGTCAAAGCCTGCGTGGACTATTTGCTTAGCCGCCCGGACGTAAACCCCGACCAGATCGGGATCATCGGGATCAGCCTAGGCGGCTATTACGCACCGCGCGCCGCGGCCTTCGAGTCTCGGTTGAAACTGTGTGTGGCATGGGGCGGGATGTACGATGCGGGGGCCGTTTTCCGCCGGCTCTACCAAGGGTCTAGCACCAATCTTTCTGCCCCACCCAATCAATTGTTGTGGGTGAGCGGCGCCTCCAACCTGGACGAGGCTTGGAAGGTGATGGACCAGATGACGTTGGAGGGCGTCATCGAGCGGATCCAGTGTCCCCTGTTGGTGGTCCACGGCGGGGCGGACCATTTGGTGCCGCTCTCTTATGCCGAAAGGACCGTTCACTCGGCCACGGGGTCTCCACGGGCCGATCTTATTGTCTTTCCCCCAGGGGAACCTGGGGAGCAGCATTGCCAAGTGGACTT